>NZ_JBIRTN010000032.1:0-47206 GCF_044334705.1 Streptomyces sp. NPDC020731 | reverse complement strand
TTGGGCGACCAGCTCGTCATCCACACCCGCCGCCGGCTCCTCTGCCCGACCCTCGGTCTCGGTGACACTCACGTCGGTCATCAACTTCCGCTTCCTGCTCGGGAGTTACACCGATCACCGTACAGACCCCCGTGGCGCGTTCGGCGATCACTGGGCGTATGCCTCGCTCGCGAAGGAGCCGGCGGTACTGGTCGTGCCGCGGTCGGCGAAGAGCATGTCCGGGCGGCGTCGGGGCCGGCCGACCGGCCCGGCGGCTGCCGGGGTCTGGTCGAGCAGGGGCAGCAGCTGGGTGGCGTCGCCCTGGATTGGGACGAGCTGCGGGCCGCAGCGACTTCAAGCCGCTGACCGGTCGTTCTCACCTCCACTTCGGTGCGGCGTCCGTGGACCGGGAGCCGATGGTCACGGCGCCGACGCGAACCACGCTCCCGCGTCCGGTGGACTACCGCGTCGTCCGGTCGATCAGGCGGGCGAGTTCGGTGACGTACGGTGGCTCGAACAGGGTCAGGTGGTCTCCTTCCAGGACGTGGTGGGTCAGCCGGGCGGGGGCACAGACGCAGGACCAGGAGCGGATCGCGGTGCGCCGGAAGTCCGCGTCCTGTTTGTCGGCCTGGACGAGTGCGACCGGGCCGACGTACCGCGACGGGCGGTAGGCCCGGGCGGCCCGCAGATGGGCGAGGTTGGTGCGCCGTCGGAGGTCCAGCCGAAGCGACTCGGCGGCGCTCATGTCCTCCTTCGCCGCTGGGGGACCCGGTTTCTCCCGCTCGTCGTCCTCGTCGAATTCCGGGAGTTGTGCGGAGAGGTAGCTCTCGACGAGGAAGACCATCTCGGCGCGTTCACCCTGCAGTTCGAGCAGCCGGGCCATTTCGAAGGCCACCAACCCGCCCATGGACCAGCCCAGCAGCAGATACGGGCCGGTCGGTGCCACCGCGCGTACGGCCGCCAGATAGCGGGCGGCCAGCGCCTCGACGCTCCGGTCCTCGTGGTCGGCACCGTCCGCCGATGTCTGGAGGGCGTACAGCGGGCCGCGCAGCTCGGGGCAGGCGGCGAGATGGCGAAAGCCGGTGGCCTCGCCGCCTGCCGGGTGGACGCAGAACAGCGGGGTGCCCTCACCCCGGGGCCTCAGTGCCACGATGTCGTCCGGAAGGGCATGCAAGGCTGCGTTGCGCGCCTTGAGCAGCCGGGCCAGGTGCTTCGGTGTGGCCGTCCTTCCGGGCCGCCCCACCTCATGATCCGGCACCGGCCCCGCCTCCGGTTCCAAGAAGAGCACGGGGACCGGGAGTTCGGTGTGGAACTCCCCGTTGAGCCGCGCGATCAGCCGTACGGCCAGCAGGGAGTGGCCGCCGAGGGTGAAGAAGTCGTCGTCCGCGCCGACGGGGGCGACGCCGAGCAGCTCCTCGAAGACCCGGACCACGGCGGCCTCCATCGGGTCGGCCGGCGGTGTGCCGGCCCCGCCCGCCGACGAGACCGGGGACCCGGTGCCGCCGGCCTGGACGAGGGATCGCACCGCGGCCTGGTCCACCTTGCCGTTCGATGTGAGGGGTATCGCCTCGGTCCTGGCATATGCGGTCGGCACCAGTTGGGCCGGCAGCCGCTCGGCCAGATGGTCGCGCAGGTCCTGCGTCGTCGTGATGTGGACGTCGTCGGCGACGATACAGGCGGCCAGGTGGTCGCCGCATTCCTCGTCCGCGACCAGGACGACGGCGGCGTCCCGCACACCGGGGTGGCGCAGCAGCGCGGACCGGATCTCCCCGGGCTCCACCCGTACCCCGTTGACCTTGATCTGGTCGTCCCCCCGCCCCAGGTACCGGATCAGGCCGTCCGGGCCGACGCAGGCGAGGTCGCCCGAGCGGTAGAGGCGGCGGCCGGGCTCCGGTGAGAAGGGGTGCGGTACGAACCGTTCGGCGGTGGCGGCCGGGGCGCCCAGATATCCGCGGGCGAGGCTTGTGCCGCCTATGTAGATCTCACCCGGCACGCCCACCGGCACGGGGGTGAGGTCCTCGTCCAGGACGAGGACCTCGGCGTGGTCCATGGGCCGGCCGATGGGGACGGGGCCGGGGCCGTCGTGGGCGCCCACCTCGTGCACGCACACGCCGACGGCGGTCTCGGTCGGCCCGTACTCGTTGAAGATCCTCGTCCCCGGGGCGTGTGCCGTCCAGGTGTCGACCGCACTCCTGTCCAGAGCCTCACCGCCGAGGACGAGGGAGCCGGTGGTGCCGGTGAAGTTCCGTGGCTCCACGGCATGGTTGACCACCTTCAGGTGTGACGGGGTCAGTTTGAGCAGGTCCAGGCCGGTCCGATCGGCCAGATCCGCGGAGAGAGCGAGGGCGTCCCGCCAGGCGGGGTCGAGGAGGACGGGACGACCGGTGACCAGCGGCAGGAACAGACTCGTCACGGTGAGGTCGAAGCCGATCGAGGAGTGCGCCATCGCTCCGCCCCCGCCATCCCGGCCACCCGCGCAGTCGCCCTGGTCACCGTCCTTGCCGTCGTCGCGAACAGCGCCTGAAGCGACGTACGTTCGAGAGCTCCACAGCAGGTAGTCGCACACAGCCCGGTGGGGCAGCATCACCCCCTTCGGTGTTCCGGAGGAGCCGGAGGTGAACATGATGTACGCGAGGTGGTCCGGGCCTGCCTCGTACGGCGGTCCGGGTTCAGCTTCCGCGTCCATGCCGGCGGGTGGCAGGTCGCGCAGGTCGAGGCAGGTGACGCCCTCGGCCGCCGCCTCGTCCGGACGGTCGGTGAGCAGCGTGCGGCATCCGGCCCGCTCCAGCAGTTCCCGGGTCCGGAGGAGCGGGAGCAGCGGATCGAGCGGCACGTACGTCCCTCCGGCTTTGAGCACGGCCAGCAGGGCCACGACCAGCGCGGCCGAGGGGGCCGCCCGCACTGCCACCGGGGTTTCGACGCGGACGCCCTGGGCGCGCAGTACGCCGCTCCACCGGTCCGCCTGCGTGTCGAGTTCCCGGAAGGTCAGCCGATCGGTTCCGGCCACGACGGCGAGGGCGTCCGGGGATCGTTGGACCTGCCGCTCGACGAGGCCGTGCAGACACCGGCCGTCCGCCGGCTCCGGGAGCCGGGCCCGCAGCCGGGCGGCGCCGGCCGCGGGAGGCAGACTCGCCTCGCCCACGGGGGTGGCGGGCGCGGTCAGCAGCTCGGCGAGCAGTACGGCGTACTGGCCGGCGAGCACCCGGACATAGGCGTCGTCGAACTGTCGGCCGTCGTAATGCCAGGTCGTGCGGCCCTCCGTTGCTCTCAGGGCGCAGGTCAGCCGTAGGGCGTGCGACTCGGTTTCGACGTCGTCCCAGGCCACGGCGAAGGTGATCCCGGCGGCGCACCGTGGTGCGGGGGCGTCCGCGCAGACGAAGCCGATGTCGCGCCCCGCCTGCTCCGCGGCCCCCGAGGACGGGGCGTCCTGCTGGGCCTCCTCGGCGTCGGACAGGGCGCGTTCCGCGCGGGCGGCGAGGGCGTCAAGGACCAGACCGGGGCCGGTCCGCGCGGTGATCTCCGCCCACTGGGCGAAGTGGCCGAGGACGGTGGCGGTCTCCTCGAACTCCCGGCCGCTGAGCAGCGCGTCGACGGTGACGCGGTGCTGTCCGCCGATCCTGGCCAGCAGCGTCTGCCAGCAGGCGAGCAGCACAGCCCCCGGCCGCACGCGCCGCCGCCGCGCGTAGTCGTGGACGGCCGTCGTGACGGCGTCCGGCAGGGGCGCGGTGACGGTACGGCGCTCCGGCCGACCGGGGCCGGGAGGCCGGCGCAGCGGCAGGGACAGCCGTGGGGCGGGGCCGCCCGGTGCCGGGTGCGGTGGTTCCTCACCGAACTCCTGGTGCTGCCACTCGGCGAACTGGCTGTACTGCAGCACCTCGTCGGTGGGCGGTGTGCCCGCGTACCGCTCGGCCAGCTCGTCGACGAGCAACCGCAGCGTGTGGCCGTCTGCGGCCAGGGCGGTGGTGGTGAGCAGCAACATGTGCCGGCGGGGGCCGAGGGCGAAGAGGGTGGCCCGCAGCACCGGATCGTCCGGCCCGCCGTGCGGCAGCTTCCGCCGGGCGCGGACCTCCTCGTCGATCCTGCAAAGGCGCGCCGTCTCGTCCAGGTGGCCCAGCTCCTCGTGGGACCAGCGCGGGCCCGTACGGTCTGCGTCGTGGACGACGAGCAGCGCGGTGCGGGCACCCGGCACCCGCCGGTGGACCGAGCGGAGGATCTCGTGCCGGGCCACCGTGTCGTGCAGCGCGGCCGTGAGCCGGTCCGTGTCCAGCTCGCCGTCGACGGTGACGAGCACCTGCGCCCAGAACGGCACGCCGCGTTCGGCGAGCTCCCACAGTCGCCGCTGCCGGAACGACAGCCGGAACCCCTCCACCTGTCGCACCTGCTCCGCCTCCGCCGTCACTGATACCTCACCATGTCGCCCATGGCGACGAGGAGTTCACGCTCGCCACGGAAGGGGTTACGGGCATGGGCGGTGAGGATGTTGTCCAGTAGCATCACGTCACCGCGCTCCCAGGGGAAGGAGACCTCCAGCTCCTGGTAGGTCCGCAGGATCTCGTGCATCACCTCGTCGGGTATCTCTGTGCCGTCTCCGAAGCGGCAGCTGCGCGGGAGTTCCGCCGGGGTCATGGTGGACAGCAGGGACTCCCGTACCTCTGCGGAGAGGCAGGCGGTGTGCCAGTGCTGTGCCTGGTTGAACCAGGACCACTCGCCGGTGCGCGGATGGCGCAGCACTGCGGGCCGTACGGCCGTGGTGCGCAGGCGGTCGCCGTGCCACTCGTAGCTCAGTCCCTGCCGGGCGCAGCGGGCCTCGGCCTCGTCCCGGTCCCCGGTCCGGAAGACGTCCCGCCAGTCGAGGCCGAGCCCGGTGCCGTAGTTGCGGACGTACATGACCCCCTTGGCGGTGAACTCCTCGCGCACCGCCGGGTCCAGCCTTCGGTGGACGGCGCGGCTGTCGACCAGGGGTGTCTCGCCGCCGGAGTCGGCCGGGCGGGCGCAGCAGAACCAGATGCGGGTCGGGCCCTCGTCGTTGAAGGAGTTCTCGTTGTGCCAGAGCAGCTTCTCCTCCGGTGGGAAGAACACCGGCGTGTAGACGTTGCCGCCGAGTGCGGCGCGCGGGTGCTCGCCGTTCTCGCCGAAGAGGTCGTCGACGAACACGGAGGCGAAGCGTTCCAGGGCGTCCGGGTCGGTGACGGCGAATCCCCGGAACAGCAGGGCGCCGTGCCGTTCCAGATCGGTGTCGAGCCGGGTGCGGTGCGAGCGGGCCCAGGCCACCAGGTCGACGTCGAGGCTGGCCGGGCGCAGTACGAGCGGCAGGTCGGCCCCGTCCCGCAGCGGCTCCCGTACGACCACGTCGTCCGAGGTCACGGCGATCTTGGTGGGCTTGATCCCGCGCAGGGCCCCGGGGCCGCGCCGCCCGGCCCGGCCCGGCGTGGAACGGGCCGTGGGAGCCGTCGTGGGCAGGGGTGCTTCGGCGATCGAGGCGTCCGGTCGGGCGGCCATGTCCGCGACCAGCGCGACGTACTGCTCGCGCAGTTCCTCCATGGTCGACGCGTCGAAGAGGTCGGGGTCGTAGTTGAGGAACCCGGCGACCCCGTCGTCGTCCTCTTCCAGGACGAGGGTGACGTCGAATCGGCTGGTGTCGATGAGGTCCACTGTGAACGGGCTCAGCCGCAGGCCGGCCATGGCGTCGGCGGCCCGCCGGTTGCTGTTGAGTACCAGCTTGATCTGGAACAGCGGGCTCTGGTTGCGGGTGCGGGGCGGGCCGAGGGCCTTAACGACCTCCTCGAACGGCAGGTCCTGGTGCGCGTAGGCGTCCAGCGCCACGTCCTTGGTGCGGCCCAGCAGTTCGCGCCAGGTCGGGGCGCCCGTGAGGTCGGCGCGCAGCACGATCTGGTTGACGAAGAAGCCGATCAGCGGTTCGGTCCGGCTGTCGGAGCGGCCGGCGACGTCCGAGCCCACCACGAGATCGGTCTCCCCGGTCCGCCGGTTCACCACCGCGTACAGGGCGGCGAGCAGCGCCATGAACAGGGTGCTGTCCTCCTCCCGGCACAGCGCGCGCATCCCGTCCGCGGCCGGGGCCGGGATGCGGAAACGCAGGCTTTCGCCCCGGTTTTCGGGGTGTGCCGGGCGCGGCCGGTCCAAGGGCAACCCCGGCAGGTCGAGGATGCCGCCCAGGCGTGCCGTCCAGTGCTCCACCAGACGGTCGAAGTGACCGGCCTCGGCGAGCCGGCGCTGCCAGACCGCGTAGTCCGCGTACTGCACCGGCAGTTCGGGCAGGCGGGGCGCTCGGTGTTCGCGGCCCGCTGTGTACAGCTCGGCCAGCTCGTCCAGCAGGACGGCGGCCGACCAGCCGTCCACCGTCACATGATGGGCCGTCAGCAGCAGAACGTGGTCCGCTGCGTCCAGCCGGAGCAGCCCGGCCCGCAGTACGGGCCCGGTGGCCAGGTCGAAGGGCTCGGCGTACTGCTCCCTGGCCAGCCGCCGCGCCTCCGGTTCCCGTCGCTCCGGCAGGTAGGAGGTCAGGTCGGTGAGCGGGAGCGCGGGCGGTTCGGCGGGCAGTACGGTCTGGAACGGCTGCCCGTCACGGACGGTGATCACGGTCCTGAGTACCTCGTGCCGCCGTACGATCTCCGCCACCGCCCGGCGCAGCAGGCCGACGTCGAGTTCGCCCGTCAGCCGGACGAGGACCGGGAAGTTGTACCGGGCGGTGCCCGGGTCCATCTGGTGGAGGAACCACAGGCGTTCCTGGGCGAAGGAGGCCGGTAGGGTCCCGTCCCGTTCTGCGGGGGCCAGTGCGGGCAGCACGGGCCGGTTCTTCTCGGCGGCCAGGCCGTCGACGAGGGCGGCCAGCGCGCCGAGTGTCGAGGCGTCGAACGGCCCGCGGATCGGCACCTCCACCTCGAACTCCTCCCGCAGCCGGAACACGAGGCGGAAGGTGAGCAGGGAGTGCCCGCCGAGGTCGAAGAAGTCGTCCTCGGCACGGATATCGTCGCGGCCGAGCAGTTCGCTCCAGATGGCGGCCATCCGCCGTTGCGTGGACGTGAGTTCGGCCTCCGGCCGCACCCCGGAGTCCCCGGCGTCGTCCTCGGTTGTCAGCGGCAGGTCCGTGAGCGCGGCACGGTCGACCTTACCGTTGGCGTTGAGCGGGATCCGGCGCAGCACGACGTAGCGGGCGGGGAGAAGAGGGCCGGGCAGGCGTTCGGCGAGCCGGGACTCGATCCCGGGCAGTGCGGCGAGAGCCGCGGGCCGCCACAGCGGTGCGGTGGCGAGCCGGTGCGGCTCCGTGGCGGTGACGACCGACGGCAGCGCCGTCGGCGGCGTTCCCCGGGGGTGCAGCAGCAGGTCGTAGGAGCCGTCGGGCCGTCCCTCGGCCCAGCTCGGTTCGGCTTCGTACCCGTGGCGACCGGCCAGGCGGCACAGCTCCTCCAGGTCGACGCCCCGCGGTACGGCGTCCGGCGCCGCGCCGGAGAGCCGGGCCAGCAACCGCAGGTCCCCCGCCAGCCGGGCGTTGGGGATGCCGCGCAGCACGAGCCGATCGGGGCGTTCGGCGCCGAGCAGTGCGTCCACGCCGTCGGCGTCCAGGCCCTCCGCCTGCCAGTCCCTCTCCGGCGGTGACCCTGCCGACCCGGCCCCGGGGCCGTCGTCCGCCGTGCGCTCGCCGGTGACGGTGAGGACGACGTCGTAGCGGTACCGGGTCAGTTCGTTGTCGGTCCTCCCCCGCTTCGGCAGGACCCTTACCGAGCCGACCCGTGGCCACCGTGCGGTCAGTCCGCAGAAGAACCGGGGGTCGAGGCAGAGTTCGTTCTCGGTCTCCACGCGCCAGGTGGTATCGGCGCGCAGGACGGCGTCGGGCGTGCCCGGCTTCGCCCGGTGGGCGGCGACGGAGGCGTGGAAGGCGTCCAGGAGGGCGAGGTTGCGCAGGTCGCCGAGGAACACCTGACCGCCGGCGGGCAGCGCGTCGATCGCCCGCTCCAGGACCGCCAACAGGTAGTCCGCGGACGGGAAGTACTGGACCACGGAGTTCAGGATCACGGTGTCGTACGTCTCGCCCGGGCGGACCGCGAGATGGGCGGGGTCGGCCCGCAGACCGATCCGCTCGGGGGCGACGGTGGTGCCGATCTCACGCCGCAGCCGTTCGATGACCTCCTCGGACAGGTCGACGCCCTGGTAGAAGTCGCAGTCGGGGGCGACCCGAGCGAGGATCAGGCCGGTGCCGCAGCCGATCTCCAGGGCCCGGCTCGGCCGCAGCGCGCGTATGCGGTCGACCGTCGCGTCGAGCCACTCGCGCATTGCGTCGGCCTCGATCGGCTCGCCGGTGTAGCTGCTGTTCCAGCCGGCCAGGTCGAACGACGGGTCGGCGGGTCGCTCGGCGCAGCCGTAGGTGTCCTCGTACAGCGTCCGCCAGCGGCTCACCCAGTCCGTCTCGGACGCCGCGTCCGGCAGTGCGCCGACGTCGGGGCTGACGAAGGCGACCAGCTGCCGGGGCCCGGGGGTGGGGCCGTGCGCGATCACGGCGGCCTCCCGGACCGCCGGATCCCGGGCCAGCGCGGCGGCCACCTCCTGCGGCTCGACCCGGTGACCGCGGATTTTCACCTGGTCGTCGAGGCGGCCCAGGTACTCGAGGTCTCCGCCGGCCGTCCGGCGCACCCGGTCACCGGTCCGGTACAGACGTCCGCCCGGCTCTTTGCCGAAGGGGTCGGGGACGAACCGCTCCGCCGTCAGGCCTGAGCGGTTCCAGTAGCCGTGACAGACGCCCGCCCCGCCGACGTGCAGCTCTCCGGGCGCGCCCGGTGGCACCGGGTTCATCGCCTCGTCGAGCACATACAGCCGCACGTGGTGCACGGGCCTGCCGATCGGCACCCGGCCGAAGCCACCGACCGGATGCGCGCTGTCGTACGCGGCGCAGGCCACGGCGGTCTCCGTCGGACCGTACTCGTTGACGATCCGGGGCGCTCCGGCACCCGTGCGCCAGACCGCGAGCCGCTCCTCGTGCAGTTCCTCGCCGCCGACGACCAGGGTGCGGGTCCACGCCCCGGTACGCGCGGGGGCCGCGGAGCCCTCCAGCATCTTCAGGTGCGAGGGGGTGAGCTTGACGAAGGCGAGGCCGGTGTCCGCCTCGGCCGAGGCGCGCAGGGCCTCACCGGGTGTGCCGGAGTCGTCGGCGAGCAGCAGGCGCCGGCCGGCCAGCAGCGGGGCGAAGAGGCTCGTCACGGTCAGGTCGAAGGAGAGTGAGGAGTGCACGGGGACGGCGCCGTCCGCCCCGGGCGGCAGGTACGTCTCCACCGCCCACAACAGGTAGTTGGCGACCTGGCGGTGGGAGAGCATGGCGCCCTTGGGCCCGCCGGTCGAGCCGGAGGTGTACATCAAGTACATCAGGTCGTCGGGCCCGCCGTCCCCCTCCGGCGGGAGCCCGGTCGCCTCCTCGGCCACCCGGTCCGGGTCCACCACGACGGTCGGGACGGACGGGACCGCCGGGCCCCCCGGTCGTGCGTCCGTGACCAGCAGCACGGCCCCGCTGTCGTGCAGCATGTGATCGCACCGGGCCTTCGGATAGGCCGGGTCGAGCGCCACGTACGCGGCGCCGCTCTTCAGCACGGCGAGCAGCGCGACCAGCGCTTCGGGCGTGCGGGGCAGCAGCACCGCGACTACGCGGCCGGGACCGGCGCCAAGGCCACGCAGCCGGTGGGCGAGGCCGTTGGCGCGGCGGTCGAGGTCCCGGAAGGTCAGGTCGGCGCGGCCTGGCGCCGACACGGCCACCGCGTCGGGGGCGGTGCGCGCCCGCTCGGCGAAGAGCCGGTCCACGCGTGCGTCCTCGGGGCGGTCGGCAGGTGCGCCGTGACCCTCGCGCAGGACCTGCTCGCTCTCCACGGCCGTCAGCAGCGGCAGTTCACCGACCCGTGTGTCCGGGGCGGCGGCCACGGCGTCGAGCAGGACACCCAGCGATCGGGCGAGCCGCTCACCGGTCGCCGTGTCGAACAGGTCCGTGGCGTGGATGAGCCGGCCCTCCAGCCCGGCGTCGGTCTCCCAGACGTTCAGGTCGAGGTCGAAGCGGGCGGCGTCGTGGTCCAGGTGGTCCAGTGGAGTGAGACCGATCCCGCCCGGCAGGGTACGAACCGGACGTGGCGGCGTGTTGTGCAGGGTGAAGTTGACCTGGTAGATCGGGTTCCGGCCTGGGCTGCGCTCCGGGTGCAGCCGTCGGGCGACCAGGTCGAGGGGCACGTCCTGGTTCTCATACGCCTCCAGGCACGTTGTGCGGACCTCGGTGAGGAAGTCCTCGAAGGACGCCTCCGAGGGGACACGCGAGCGTAACGGGACCGAGTTGGCGAAGAAGCCGACCAGATCATGGAAGCTGCGGTAGCGCCGGTTCGCGACGGGGGTGCCGACCACCACGTCGTCGTGGCCGCCGTACCGGGCGAGCACGATCTGGAACGCCGCGAGCAGCACCATGAACAGAGTGCTGCCGGTGCGCGCGGAGACCTTCCGCAACTCGTCGGTGAGGGGCGTGGGAACGGTGAACATCGTGGACTCGGCGCGTCCCTCGGGGCGCTCGGGGCGGGGACGGTCGGCGGGCAGCGGCATCGGGTCCGGGGCACCGGCCAGTCGATGCTCCCAGTAGTCCAACTGGTCGGCGGCCTCGGCGCCTTCGGCCCACTCGTGCTGCCAGCGGGCGTACTCGGCGTACTGCACCGTGTGGGCGCGCAGTTCGGGCGCCTGTCCGTCCAGGCGCGCCCCGTACGCGGTGCCCAGATCGCTCAGGAGGACGCCCAGCGACCAGCCGTCGACGACCGCGTGGTGGAAGGTGAGTACCAGGATGGCGTCGTCGGCGGCGAGGCGGAGCAGCCGGAACCGCATCAGCGGTCCCTCGGCCAGGTCGAACCGCTCCCCGGCGTCCGCCCGCGCGAGTCGCTCGGCCTCCGCCTGCCGGTCGTGCCCGGGCAGCCCGGACAGGTCAACGACGGGCAGCGCACGATGCCGGTGTGGCAGGACCCGCTGCACGGTACGGCCGTCCCGGACCGGAAGGACGGTGCGCAGGACGGCATGGTGGCGCAGCAGGTCGTTGAGGGCGGCTTCGAGGGCAGTGTCGTCCAGCGGTCCGGCGAGGCGGTGCACGACGGGGCTGTGGTAGGCCGGGCTGTCGGGATCCAGCCCGGACAGGAACGCCATCCGGCGCTGGGTGAAGGACGCGGGGGCCTCCCCGTCGTCGTCCAGGACGGGCAGCCCGGTCGGGGCGCCCTTCTCCCACAGGCGCTGTCGTAGCAGGGCCCGCTGCCCGGCGGGGAGACGTTCGATCCTGCCCCGCAGATCCGCGTCGATCGTGTCGGCCGTCTTCGTGGTGCGCGCCATGCGGCTCCCTCCGCTCATCCCTCGGCGCGCCGGGACTCGGCGAGCCGCTCCAGTTCGGCCACCAGGCCGTCGAGTTGTACCGAGTCGTCCGCCCGCGCGGACGCCGGTACGACCGCCGCCTCGTCGGCGGCCTGCTCGACCTCGGCGGCGAGGCCGGCCAGGGTCGGCACGTCGAACAGGGTGCGCAACGGCAGGCGCACTCCGAGCCGTTCGCGGACCGAGGCGCGCACCACCGAGGCCAGCAGCGAGTGACCACCGACGAGGAAGAAGTTGTCGTGCACCCCGAAGGACCGCACGCGCAGGGCATCCGCCCAAATCCCCCACAGGGCGCGCTCCGTCGCCGTCCTCGGCGGCACGGTGTCAGCGTCCGGTGGGCCGGCCGCGTCCTCGGCGATGCCGGGCAGCGCCCGTCCGTCGATCTTCCCGCTGGGTGTCGTGGGCAGTTCGTCGAGCAGGACGACATGGCCGGGCACCATGTGTGACGGCAGCCGGTCCCGCAGCCCGCCCAGCACCTCCGGTGGGGACGGCCGGCGCCCCGGCCCGGGGACGACGTAGGCGACGAGCCGCCGGTCCCCGGCGACGTCGACCGCCCGCACGACGCATTCGCGCACGTAGTCGCCGGCCAGCAGCGCCGCCTCGACCTCCCCCGGCTCGACGCGGTAGCCACGGATCTTCACCTGCTGGTCGGCCCGGCCGAGGAAGTCCAGCGCCCCGTCCGGGAGCCTTCGCACCAGGTCGCCGGTGCGGTACATCAGCGCGCCCGGCCCCGAGGCGAACGGATCCGGCAGGAAGCGCTCCGCGGTGTGGCCCGGGCGGCCCAGATAACCCCGGGCGACCCCCAGCCCACCGACGTACAACTCGCCGGTCACCCCGATCGGCACGGGGCCCAGCTCCTGGTCCAGCACGTGCAGCGTGGTGTTGGTGAGGGCGGAGCCGATGGGCACTCTCGGGGTGTCCTCGGACAGCCGGTCCACCAGGTGGGTCGTGGAGAACGTCGCGTTCTCGCTCGGACCGTACCCGTTGTGCAGGTGCTCGGGCGGCGCGCCGCCGCGCAGCACCGCGCGCGTGCGACGGGGGTCCATCACCTCTCCGACGACGAAGAGATGGCGCAGTCCGCCAAAAGCCCTCGGGTCGATGTCGGCCACCCGGTTGAAGAGGGTGCCGGTGAGGGCGACGATCGTCGGCCGCAGCTCGCGCAGCGCGGCCAGCACCTCGTCGGGCCCGAGGGGCTCGTCGCCGGGCAGCACTTCCACCTGGGCGCCGTTGCACAGCGCCCCCCACACCTCGAAGGCGGTGATGTCGAAGGCCGGGTCGCCGAGGTGCAGCAGGACGTCGCCGGGGCCGATGGACACGTAGTCGGTCGCGGTGATCAGCCGCACGACGGCCCGATGGGGTATCCCGACGGCCTTGGGCCGCCCGGTCGACCCGGAGGTGTGCACCACCGCGGCCAGCCCGACGGGGTGGGAGCGGGACCGCGGAAGCGGGCCGACGGGGCAATGCCTGACGTGCTCCGGACCGGCGGCCACAGGCCAGTCGTGTGTCGGGCCGGCTGCCGGGGGCCCCTGCCGCTCCGGGCCGGTGGCGACGGCCCGGGGGGGTGGGGGCCCAGGTGCGGCAGACGTGTCGGGTTCCCGGTCGGCCGGCGCAGGCCCCTGCCGGTGCGGGGCGGCCGGACCGGCGCTGTCGTGTTCCACGTCGGTGAGTCGCAGTACGGGTACGCCCAGGCCGTACAGCCAGGCGGGGGGTTCGGCGCGGCTGAGGACGGCCGAGATCTCGGCGTCGTCGGCCATGAACCGCAGTCGTTCCTCGGGGTGGCCGGGGTCGAGGACGAGAGGGGCGCAGCCGGCCAGGAGCACGCCGAGCATGCCCGTGACCAGGTCGGCGGAGCGGCGCATGTGCAGGGCGACGACGGAGTCCGGGCTGATGCCGGCCGCGATCAGGGTCCGTCGGACTCGGTCGGCCCGCCCCCGCAGCCGCGCGTACGTCCAGGTTCCGGTGCGGTCGGTGAGGGCGAGGGCTTGCGGGGTGCGGTCCGCCCACGCGAGGAACAGGCCGTCCACGGTGGCCGGTTCGGGCAGGGGACGGTCGGTGGCGTTCCAGGCGTCGACCCGAACCCGGTCCTCGGGCGACAGCACCGGAATCTCCCCGATCCGCCGGTCGGGGGTCTCGGCGAGGGCGGTGAGCAGTGTGCGGAAGGCGGTCGCCATGCGGTCGGCCGACTCCGGCAGCCACAGGTCGGACGCGAGGCGCAGCTCGGCCCCGAGGTCGCCCCGCCCCTCGTCATCGGTCACCGTGCACTGCACGTCGTAGGGGACGGTCGCGTCGTCCAGTATGAGCGCGGACGTGGTGAGCCCCGCTGCGGTGAAGCCTGTACGCCGCGCCCCCGTCACGGCGAAGACCGCCTGACAGAGCGGGTGGCGATTCGAGTC
Organism: Streptomyces sp. NPDC020731; assembly: GCF_044334705.1. Taxonomy (NCBI): domain Bacteria; kingdom Bacillati; phylum Actinomycetota; class Actinomycetes; order Kitasatosporales; family Streptomycetaceae; genus Streptomyces; species Streptomyces sp. NPDC020731. The sequence goes on along the minus strand of NZ_JBIRTN010000032.1, from coordinate 33,455 downwards.
CCCTTCCTGACCGAAGAGTTGGACGAGCCGTCCGAAGGGGACACCGGCGTACCGCTCCGCCTCGTCCCGGGTGCGTGCGACGCGACGGACCGCTTCCCGTAAGGAGGGACGGCCTGTCAGATCGGCCCGCAGCAGGAGCAGATCCTCGTACGGCCCGAATGCTGTCCGCGCGGACGCCGGCGGACGACGGTCCACGGGGGTGCCGAACACCACGTCGTGCCGACCCGTCCAGCGCGCCAGCAGCACCGTGAAGGCGACCGCCGGTACCGTCCACGCCGGTACGTCTTCCTCGCGGGCCAGCCGCCGCAGGGCCTCGGTGTGCCGGGCGTCGAGGAGCAGTCCGCGGCCCGTCGCCCGGTGGGTCGGTGTCCTCGGCCGGGTCCGGTCGAGCGGCAGGCCGAGTGGCGGGAGATCCGCCAACCGCCCCTTCCAGTACGGCAGCCCCTCGTCCAGGGTTTTCCGCTCCGGGGCCGGCCGTTCCGCGTTCAGGGGCGGCAGCTGCGCCGGGCCCTCGCTCGATGCTGCGTAATGGCAGGCCAGTTCGTGCTCCAGCACGGTGAGCGAGGTCCGGTCGGCGACGATGCGGTGTGCCGTGAGCAGCAGCACGTGCCGCTCCTCGCCGGTGCGCACCAGGGTGGCGCGCAGCGCGGGCCCACCGTCGAGCGCGAAGGGCCGGACGCTCTCCTCGGCCAGCACACCGCGCAGCTCCGCCTCGGGCACGGATCCCTCCCGGGTGTCCGTCCCCGGCGTGGATCCTCTTTTCTCGAGGTCCAGTCGCCGCAGCGGCACCTCGGCCGTCGCACGGACGGTACGGCGCGGCCCGTCCCCGCGATCGTCGAAGGTACTGCGGAGCAGCTCGTGGCTGGAGACACAGCCCCGCAGAGCGGACGCCAATCGGCCGGCGTCCAGCGGACCCTCGACGAGGGTGGCGGCGGACACGTGGTGGACCGGCGCAGCGGCGGCGATCTGCTCCAGGTACCAGAGTCTTTCCTGGCCGTGGGAGAGCGGCAGCCGGGGCGCCCCCGCCGAGCGGGTCGTCGGTCGTGTTTCCAGGTCGTCGTGCACGATGGCCTCCCCTGGTTCGCGGTACGGCGGGTGTGGTGACGGACCGGGAGTCGGCCCGTCCGGTCGGCGCCCTCCGCCACCGGCCTGCCCTATCCGTTCCGTCCGTCCGGTACGTCCTGTTCACCCGCCCGCAGGCGACGGCGCAGGCTCAGCGGACGCATGTCGGTCCACACGTCCTCGATATGAGCGAGGCAGTCGGACTTCGGGCCGGTCCTGCCCGCGTCCGACCACCCGGCCGGGTTGTCCCGGTCGGCGGGCCAGATGGAGTACTGCTCCTCGTGGTTGACCACGACCTTGTACAGCCGGTCGTCATCGTCGGGCTTCGGCGTCATCCCCATGACTCTCCTCTCGTGATAGCGACGCATCGGTGGGTTGCGTCTGCGGGAGCTGTACGGCGGTCCGCTCCGGGTGGCGCTGTCGGATGGGAGTGAAGGCGGCGGCCACGACCACGGCCAGGAAGACGACGGCCACCGCGGTCAGCGGTCCTCGTGCCCCCAGCCGGCCGACCAAGGCGGTGAGCAGGGCCGCGCCGAGGGGCGCGAGGCTGCCGTGGATCGTCCAGAACGCGGAGGTGACCCGGCCGAGCAGATGGTCCGGCGTGACCTGCTGCCGCAGGGACATCGAGCAGACGCCCGCCAGTGCCATGCCGAAGGAGTACAGACAGATCGTCACGGCCGCCACGGCCACCTGACCCGTGCCGCCCAGCACCAGCACCAGCACCGACACCGAGCACAGACTCATCGCGCCGAGCCAGCAGGGGCCGAACCCCCAGGAACGGCGCAGCCTGGCGGTCGCGGCGGCGGCCACACAGGTGCCGAGCCCGGCCAGCGCGAGCACGTAACCCACCGTGCGTTCGTCCTGCTCCAGACCGTGCCGCAGATGGTAGATGAACACATCGGTCATGCCCAGGCTGAGGAAGGTGGTGACGGTCAGCAGCACGGTGAGCGACCGCAGCACCGGCGTGCGCCACAGGAACGCGGCGCCGATCCGGAAGCCGGAGCGCGGGTCCTGTGCCCGGGCCGCCTTGCTCTCGGCCTCGTCGGCCGACGGCCACGCCGTGGGCCTGAGCCTGATGAACGCCAGGCCCACCAGGGAGATCCCGAAGCTGCCCGCATTGATGGTGATGGCGGCCGTCGGCCCGAAGAACCCGGCCACCACACCGGCCAGGGCCGGGCCGGCGATGTACGCGATCGCGTTCGTCGCTTCCAGCCGGCCGTTCGCCGCGACGATCTGCTCCGCGTCGACGAGGTTCGCCACGGCGGTGACATAGGTAATCCTGAACAGCATCTCGAAGACCGAGGCAAACGCCATGACCACGTACAGCAGCCAGATCTGCGGGTTCAGGGCCCAGCAGACCGGGATCGCGCCGTACAGCACCAGTCGGGCGGCATCGCACAGCATCAGCAGGCGCCGCCGGTCGAAGCGGTCGGCCCAGGCGCCACCGACCAGACCGGTGAGCAGCGAGGTGGCGCCGGCTACGGCCGTGAGCAACCCCATCTGCGCCGCCGACCCGGTGGCGTGCAGCACCAGCAGCGGAAGCGCCACCAGGGAGAAGGCGTTGCCGACCTCGGACAGCGCCTGGACCGCCCAGAAGACGGAGAAGTCCCGGTTGGACCAGAGCGAACGCGCGATCATGCGAGGTCTTCCGTCCTGGGGCTGAGGGGTGTCGTTCGGAGCAGGCCGGCTTCGGGCGACGGCGCCTCACAGCCGAGCCGGGCGGGGTCCGGTGCGTGCGGCCGCGAGGCGGAGGAGGGAGTCGACGCGGAGCGTCGAGGACCGACGGCAACGCCGCGGAGGTGCGTGCCGGACCCCGCCCGGCTCGGCAAGATCCAAACGACATCTCCTAGCGGTCGGGTATGTACGGCTCCGCCATGGCGACCGCGATCCGGCGGGGCCCCGTGAACGGCTCGCGGCCGTGCGAGACCAGCATGTTGTCGACCACCAGGACGTCATCCGCACGGTAGTCGAAGCGGGTCACCGCGACCCGGTAGCAGGCCCGGAGATGATCCATGACGGTGTCCGGGATCGGTCCGCCGTCGCCGTAGTAGGTCTGGCTGGGGAGGTTCTCCTCGCCCAGCATCTCCAGCAGCCCGAGCCGGACCGACTCCGGCAGCGTGGTGACGTGGAAGACCGTCGCGTGGTTGAACCACACCGGTTCGCCGGTCACCGGATGCTGGTGCACGGCCTCCCGTACCGCCCGGGTGCGCAGCCCGCCGCCGGGCAGCCACTGTGTCCCGATGTCCCGCTGCCGACAGTACCGCTCGACTTCCGCGCGGTCCTCGGTGGCGAACGCCTTCTGCCACGGCAGGCCGACCAGGTCGCCGTAGTTGCGTACGACCATCCAGCCGCGCCGGGCGAACTCCCGGCGCACCTCGTCGTCGACGGCGGCCAGTACCCGCCGGGTGTCGGCCAGCGGCGTGGCGCCCCGGGTCAGCGGCGGGTGCACACAGTGGAAGTACAGGGTCAGCGGCCAACTCGCCTGGTAGGAGTTCTCGTTGTGCAGGAAGATCTCTTCACCGGGCGGGTAGTCGGTGGACGTGTAGACGTTCCCCTTGATCACGCTCCGGGGGGAGGAACGCTCGGTGTACGGCAGTGGCTCGCCGGAGAGCTCGCGGACGATGTCCGCGAAGCCGTCGGCGCCCCCGACGTCGAAGCCGCGCAGCAGCAGCGCACCGCGTTCGCGCAGCGCGGCCCGGAGTTCCTCCCGCCGGGCACGCAGCCGTTCGACGGCCGACTCGCCGTGCCCCTCGACGACCAGCGGGAGCATCGGGGTGGTCCCGACCGTCATCGCGGTGCCTCCGACAACAGCGGCAGCATCCGCCGGGCACCGGCGGTGGCGGGCTCCTCGGTCTCGTCGTCCGCTCCGGTCAGCACCAGGCTCATCACCCGGCCGTTCTCCGCGAAGAGGAACCGCTGTTCGGTGAGCGTGTCCAGACGTTGCCGCAGGTCGTCCGGTCCCTCCGGCCAGTCCCGGGCCAGCTGCTCGGGCTTGACCGGCGAGGACAGCCGACGCAGCAGCCGGCCGGTCACCGCGTCGGTCGGGTGCGTCCGGAGAGCCCCGGCACGGGAGTCACGGACCGTGAGCCGGCCGTCGTCGTCGGCGACCAGCCGCAGCTCCCGACGGGCCGCTCCGTCCTCCCCGTACCAGGCTGCACGCCACTGGGTGACCAGCCCGCTCAACTCGTCGTGCCACTCGACCGCGTCGAGCATGTACGGCGCCAGGTTCTGGTCGGCGAAGAAGTACGCGAGATCGGCCAGCGCCGGCTCGTCGAAGGGATACGTGAGGGAGTAGTAGTCCACCGGCTTCAGGACGAGCCCGTACTCGTCGCTCCGCTTGAAGTAGGGGCTGAAGCGGTCGAAGCGCACCATGTATACGCCGTGCGGCGGCACCAGGTGGACGAAGTCGCGCAGTTCCTCGACGTACTTGCGGTAGACCACCGGGTCCTCGCCGGGGAAGCCGATCAGCAGGTTCCACTCGGGCTTGATCCCGAACTCCTCGCAGTTCTTGAGGAACTGCAGGTTCTGGAACGCGGTCGTGCCCTTGCCCATCAGTCTGAGCGTCGAGGAGGACAGCGCCTCGATGCCGGGCTGGACGACGGTGACGCCCGCGTCCGTCATGGCGCGCAGGTCCTGACGGCTCAGTGGAAGCTTGACCTCGTAGAAGATCTCGGCCCCCGGCGGCGGGGTGAGCCGGGGGAAGACCTCGCGCGAGTAATTACGCGGCATGACATTGTCCGTGCAGAAGAGCGAGGTATAGGTGGGCGCGAAGCCAAATAACCACTCGAACTGCTGGACGGCCAGGTCCGGAGCCATGGCCCGAAAGGCCATGCTTTCGCCGTTCAGCCCGCAGAAGGTGCAGTGCGAACGCTGTCCCCACCAACAGCCGCGGGACGTCTCGAAGAACAGCATGGGTTTACTGGTCCCCGTGCGCCGCAGTTCCGGATGGCTCTCCAGCGCCTCGAAGAAACTGTCGTAGTCGGGCAGGAAGAAGTCATCGATATCGCGTTCCGCACCGATGGCCTTGCGGAAGCGCGGGTCTCGGCAGTTCCGCTCGGAAAGGATTCCCGGAACAGCATCGGCGCGCTTCGGGTCATCGTCGAGGACGCACTGCAGGAACTCGCCGAAGGTGTTCAGCGCGGGCCCGGAGAAAACAAAGTCGACGGCCGGCACATGCTCGGCGACCACCGAGCCCATGGGCGCCTCGCAGTTCGCCCCGCCCAGCACGACGAGCGTCCGCGGGCTGCGCTCCTTGATCAGCCGCGCCAGGGCGATACTCGGCACATGCTGGGCGAACATCGAACTGAACCCCACGATGTCGGCCTCGTCAAGCCGGTAGCGGTCGATCAGTTCCTCACAGAACTCCCGCAGCCCGTCCCGCGCCGACAGGATCTGCTCACGGAAGTCGGCCCACCGGGCACCCCGGTAGTAGCGCTGGAAGTACTCGGTTGCAGTGTCGGCCTCGCCGGGAAAGGCGATGTGCCGGAACAGCCAGTCCCCGATCCCTGTGTCCACATGATCGTGACTCACGGAGAGGGCCTCGTACAGACGTGTCCCAAAAAACTCGGCCATGTCCTGGTTGGGATAGCACACATACGCTCGCGCCCGGTCGTCGAACTCCCGGTGAACGAGAGTCGACAACTGTCCCAGGGCGAATGACGGACGATTCCAGTCGGCAAATGGCATGTTTACTAAAGCGACATGCAACAACTGCAGCCTCCCCGTAATCATTCGTTCTGAGTCTAGTGCGCCATGGATTGAGTCGGCAGGGATGTTCAGGCCAACGGGAATTCCGACGGGTGCGGGATGGGATCCGGATTGACTCGGGATCTTTCCCTGCTGCTGCGCAGGTGCGTTCGCCGTGGTCCGACGTGTGTTCGCCGAAGATTTCGCAGGCGTGGCAGCCGGTCCTCACGCGGGACGACAGGGCCGTGGGCGGGGGGACGATCCGGCCAAGTGCGCGCTCGTCGAGCATCCGACGGACACAGCTCTCAGCGTGCCGAGGTCTCCACCCCGGCACGCGGGTACCGGCCGGGTTCCGCTACGGAGCTTCGCCTGGCCTGCCGACCCTCCCACGGGTACCGGCCGGTGTGCCGGTAGCGTCCGTTTCATGACCGCCCTCGATGCGCTCGTCCGCCTCTGTCCGCCGAGCCGCCACCCCCTGTGGACTGGGCGCAAGCCGAGAACGCCCCAGGTACGAATCTGCCCGCCGGCTACAAGCAGCTCGTCGAGGCATACGGCGACGGCATCTTCGACGAGACGATCCGGCTGCTCGTCCCCGACTCCGCCTACGACGACTGTGACCTGCACGCGCAGACGACGGAACGGGACGAGATCCTGACCGACCTGTGGGAGTTCGAAGACAAGCCCGCCGGCCTGCGGGAGGCGGGGACGAGGGTCCTGCCGTGGGCGTTCGAGGAGGGCACGGGAGCCTTCCTGTACTGGCTGGCGCGGCCCGGGCAGTCCCCCGGCGACTGGACCGTGCTTTAACGAGGGGCGCGGCCCCCTGTGTCGGAGTGGAGGACGACGTAGTAGCCGGTGCACCGCGCGGCTGAGTGCCAGAGGGCGCAGGGTGCCGTAGTCGGCGATACCGGACCGCGTCGGCGGAGCCTCCGTGGCAACAACCCTGCCGATGTCGAGGATCGTACGGGTGCCTTCTGCGCCCATGAACTCCTCGTCCGCATACAGGTCCTCCGGACCTGGGTAGCGGGCATCGCCGCCGTACTCCTCCTGAAACACCCTGGCCTGCAGAATCCCCAAGGCCGTCTCGACATCGCCGTCGTACCTGGTGACGCAGTCCCGTCCGCCGGCACCCATCGCGCCGCATCCGGGTACGCATGGTGGCGAGTTCGCGGCGGGAGAGGTCACCCACCGGGCGGGTGCCCCGGACAGGATGGATGCGGTCGGCGCGGGCAGGTGGGTGAGGGCGGCGTCGGCGGCCATGAACGTCGCGGCCCGGCCGGGGGCGACAACGGCGGCGTAACTCCTCTGCTCCCCGGCAGCGGCGCGGGTCCCGGCGTGGCTGCCCGGTCAGCCGCCGAGCGCGGCGGAAGGCGCGTCCCCGTTCTGAGCCTGTCGGGCCCGCTCCGCGAGCACCGCGGTCAGGTCCCGGACACCGTCCTCGTCGATGCCGCCCTTGCCTGCGGAAGCCGCCTCGGTCCACAGCAGCGTCGCGCCGACCCGGGTCTGGGTCACGGCGCCGGGCTCGCCGCGGAAGCCGGAGGAACCGAACCGGGCGTCGCGCTCGTCACCGATCGGGCCGAGGCTGAACGTCTTCGCCCTCTGTCCCGCCCTCTTGCCGTAGTAGCCGTCCCAGAGCACGTCGTACGCCTCACGGGCGGCCTGTTCGTTGTCGTAGGCGATGATCAGAAAGGTGACGTTGGCGGCGCTGTCGTCGTGTCGGAAGGTCGAGGCGCCGTAGAAGCGGGAGTTCTCGCAGCCCGCGTTGTCCTTGATGGGGCAGGCCTGCGAACGGTAGAGCTTGTCCATCTCGACGGCCGTGGGCCGAGCGGACTCCTTCCAGCCCGTCATGGCCTCGCCGTCCGGCAGCGCCTCCCGGACCTGTTCCCTCGTGAGCGCCACCGCCTTGCCGTTCCCGCTGCCGTTCTCCGTGCCACCGCCACCGCCGCAGCCGGTCAGTAGCAGTGCCGCCGCGGTCGCCACGCACCACCGGTAGTTCCTCATGATCATGCCACCACCCCTCGGGCGATGATCTTACGCGGACCGTCTTCGTGCAGGGTGCGCTGTCGGGGTACCAGTGAACGGGCTCACTGCGATGGTCATACTTTCTTCATGCTCGCATTCCTCGCCGTACTCGGTCTGGTCCTGTCGGCCGGCTCAGCGACTTGGGCCGTCGAGCGCGTGCTGCGTCGTACTCGTCAGCAGACCAGGTATGGACGGTACGCGCCATGGATCCACCCACGAGGCCGGCTCGCTGCGCCGCTGAACTGGGTGGCCAACAGCAGGCTGCTGCGGGCTCTGGGCGAGCGCATTCCACCGGTGGGTTTCGTCAGCGACATCACCGACGTCGTCTATGTCAACTACGTGGTGGGGGCTCACCGCATCGCGCCACTGATTCCTCCGGGCCTGGAGCTGCAGCGCATGGGCGAGGCCGGTGACCAGGCGATGTTGACTTTCCTGACCTACCGCCACGGGCACCTGGGGCCGACGCTGCTCGGCCGGTGGCGGCGACTGCTGCCCTCGCCGCTGCAGAGCAACTGGCGTGTGTACGTACACCACCGGCGCACAGGTGCCAGGGGTGTCTACTTCCTGAGCACCGCTATCGACCACACGTTCCACGCCCTTGGCGCCCGTATGACTGCCGAGGCGCTGCCCATGCACGTTCTCGAACGGGCATCCCTGGTTGCTCCGGAGGGCAGCCGGATCGACCTGCTTCTGGATCCGGGGCGCGGCACCGCACCGGACGCTGAGGCCCATCTCCACCCGCTGCCTGAGTGGCCGGCGGACGGACCGTGGCGCCGCGCATTTTCCGACTACGAGCAGATGCTGGCCTACTGCGTCCCTCAGGACCGTGCGCTGTCGGTACAGCCGTGGCACGGGCGGGTGACCCGGCAGGAGATTTCCCTGGGCATCCCTCTCGAAGCCTGTAGGGCGCTCACCGGGCCAGTTGTCTCCATCGCGGCCAGTGCCCTTGTCGGCGATGCCGAACCTTTCGCTTTCCTGGTACCGCACGTGAAGTTTCGCTTTGAGACAGAAGAGCGCGATCCGATCTGACACCAGGTGACAGCACTCATCGATCTGTCCACCGACCGCGTCCACCCGCGGCTGCCCACCGTCCTCGTGGCCCCGCCGGCCTCGCCCGGTCCGGCCTGCGTCACGCCGGCAGCGGTCCGGTGTGACGACAGGGCGCCCTTCCCGGCCACCACGCCTCCTGCCGTTCGCCGGCACCGCGCTCGCCCTGGCCGGCAGCGGCGCGCGGACCATTGCGCAGCTGCACATTGCCGCAGCCGGGTCTCGCAAACCGGAACCCCTCACGCCCGGTACGGCGTGAGGGGAGACAATCACCCGATGACTCATCGCCGCTTGCTGGGTACCGGCCCCAGCCGTACAGACCTCCCGCCCCAGCTGCCGCCCGCACCCCGCGCACTCCTCGCCGCCGAACGCATCCCACCCACCCCCACCACCGCCCCGGTCGACTCCAGGCCCACACAACCGGCAGCACGCCGCGCCCTGAGCACCGGCCCCAGCAGCGATACACAGCCGCCCACGACCGAATGCACAAACACGTAGTCACCCCCAGCCCGATCGCATACCGGCTGCGCACTCGCACAACCTGGCTGCGCAGCCGGTGCGCGGTCAGAGAGAGTGCAGGAACCGCGGAGCCAGGGGGCCGGCCCGTCTCCTGGAGCGTGCGCGAGGTGCTGGTATTACGTCTGTGGCAGCAACCCTCCTCCGGGCGGTACGGGGCATGCCGCAGCCGCCCCGCCGGCGCCGCTCGAGATGGTGCCCTGGTCCGGTGAATCCGGGGTGACCGGCCGAGTCCGTTCCAGGGATCTGCCCTTGCCACGGGGTCGGACGCCGGGCCGGCCAGGCACTGCGCTCGGTCACACCCCAATGGCTTCGTTTGGGCCTGTTGAGAATGCGGCTGCTGTCAGAGCCGTGGGGATCAGCAGCGTACGGCGCCGGTAGCTGACCACGAGGCAGTGAACGCGGCGGTCACAGAGACGGCGGCCAGGAGGAAGAAGAGCGGTCCGTAGCCTCCGAGGGGCACGGCCAGGGCGGCGCCGGCGAACGGCGCGAGGGCTGCCGCCATGGTTGCCGGCGCCGCGAGGAGTCCGGAGAGGCGGCCGTAGTGGGTGGTGCCCCAGCGGTCGGTGACGGCGGTGGCCTGCAGCAGGGTGAGGTTGCCGCGGACCATGCCGGCCATGACCGACACGGAGATGAGCAGGCCGTAGGGGCCGGGGGCGGCGGCGAAGGCGGTGGTGGTCAGTCCGCCGAGCGCGATCAGGATCGTTGTGCGGGCCGTGGCGGTGGTGCGGTGGGCGAGGGTGGCGTACAGGGCGCGGCCGAGGGTCTGCCCGGCGCCGCCGATGCCGAGGGCCCAGGCGGCCTGGCTGGTGGTGTACCCGCGTTCCAGGAGGAGCGGGACGAGGGCGACGACGACGGCGTACATCGCGAAGCCCGACAGGGTGAAGGCTGCGGCGAGCAGGAGGAACGGTCGGCTGCGCCCGATTCCGGCAGCGTCTGCGGCCGCGTGCTCAGCGCTCGTTGGGGCGTCGGGCCAGGGAGCGCGCAGTGCCAGGGCGTGAGCGGGGACGGTGACGACGGCGAGGACGCCGGCGAGCACAAGGTAGGTGTGGCGCCAGGACAGATGGGCGGCGAGGGCCGCGGTCAGGGGTGCGAAGACGGTGGAGGCGAGCCCGCCGGCGAGGGTGACGACCGTCAGGGCCCGCACGTGGTCGGGGGCCCACCAGCGGGTGAGCGCGGCGAATGCGGGCTGGTAGAAGGTGGCCGCCATCGCGAGCCCGGCCAGCATCCAACCTGCGATGAAGAAGGGGACGTTCGGGGCGCGGGCCACGATCAGCATGCTGACCACGCCGAGCACGGAGCCGACGGTCATCACAGCGCGTGGGCCGCGACGGTCGAGGATGCGCCCGACGCGGATCCCGGCGAGGGCGGAGACGACGAGGCCGAGTGAGAACGCCGCGGTGGTCGCTCCGGCCGACCAGCCGGTCGCGGCGGTGATCTGCGGGTTGAGCACGGGAAAGGCGTAGTAGACGATGCCCCAGCTCACGATCTGCGTGGCACACAGGGCGGGCAGGGCGGCGGGGGGGGGGGGGGCGGCCCCCCCCCCCCCCCCGGCGCCCCCCCCCGCGGGGGGGGGCGGGGGGGGGGGGGCCGGCCCCGGGCCCCCGGTGCGGGGCGGGCCCCCGCGCGTGGGGGTGCCCAGGTTGGTCACGAGCCGCAGCAGCCGCCCGCCGGGGCCTCTTCGTCAGCGGCGCCGACCGTGGCGGGGGCACCGAGCCGGACGAGCTGCGGCGCGGGTGCGCAGCAGCCGCCGCCGTCGGCCGCCTGGGTGTCGGGGGCGTCGAACAGGCCGGCGCCGCCACAGACTCCGGTCTCGGGCAGGGTGAGTTCGACGCGGTCGGCGGAGTCGAGGTCGCCGGCGATGGCGGCGGCGACGGAGCGGACCTGCTCGTAGCCAGTCATCGCGAGGAAGGTCGGGGCGCGGCCGTAGGACTTCATCCCGACCAGATACACGCCCTGCTCCGGGTGGGAGAGCTCGCGGTGGCCGTGCGGGTAGACGGTGCCGCACGAGTGCTGGTTGGGGTCGATCAGCGGCGCAAGGGCGACCGGAGCCTGGAGACGCTCGTCAAGGCCCAGGCGCAGCTCGCCCAGGAAGGACAGGTCCGGGCGGAAGCCGGTCAGCACGATCACCTCGTCGACCGCCTGTAGGCGGCGCCCGTCCTCGCCGACCAGGATCAGGCGGCCGTCGCCGTCGCGCTCGATCGCCTCGGTACGGAAGCCGGTGACCGCGTCCGCGTGACCGGCGTCGACGGCGGCCTTCGCCGCCAGACCCAGGGCGCCGCGCGCCGGGAGCTGGTCGGCTTCGCCGCCGCCGAAGGTCGAGCCCGAGATGCCCCGGCGCAGGATCCACACGCCCTTCGTCTCCGCGCCGTCGGCGGACTTGGCGAGGTCGGCGAGATGGGCGAGCGCGGTGAAGGCGGAGGCGCCGGAGCCGATCACGGCGGTGCGCTTGCCGGTGTACCGGGCGCGCACGCCCAGGTCCTTCAGGTCCGGGACGCGGTAGGTGATCCGGTCGGCCGCGGCCTTCTCGCCGAGGGCGGACAGTCCGCTACCGCCGGCCGGGCCGGGCGTGGTCCAGGTACCGGAGGCGTCGATGACCGCGCGGGCGAAGGCACGCTCCTCGCGGCCGTCGGCGTGGGCGATGTGCACGACGAACGGCTGCTGCTCGCGGTCGGCGTCCACGATCCGGTCCCGGCCGGCCCGGGAGACACCAGTGACGCACGCGCCGTAGTGGACGCGCTCGCCGAGGACGTCGGCCAGCGGTTGAAGGTACTGCTCGGCCCAGTCGCCACCGGAGGGGTAGGCGGCCGGATCGGGCCGTGTCCAACCGGTGGGGGCGAGGAGCTTCTCGGCGGCCGGGTCGACGACCTCGCCCCAGGTGGAGAACAGGCGCACGTGCGACCACTCGCGCACCGCGGCGCCGGCCCTCCGGCCGGCTTCCAGGACCAGGGGTTCGACGCCCCGGTCGAGCAGGTGGACGGCGGCGGCCAGGCCGGCGGGGCCGGCCCCGATCACGACGACGGGCAGCTCGGTGGTGGCGGGCGCGTTCACGGCGACTCCTTACGTGTTTCGACATCTGTCGATGGCTTGCGCGACCCAGCATGACACCTGTATCGATGAGCGTCAACATAGACATTCATCGAAACCAGGGGGTCTGCTGATGGAGCACGTCGACGTCGCCGTGATCGGCGGCGGCCGGTCCGGACTCACCACCGCCCACGCCCTGCTGCGTCGCGGGCTGCGGCCGGTGGTTCTGGAGGCCTCCTGCCGGACGTCCGGGTCGTGGCCGCGCCACTACGACAGCCTCACGCTCCTCTCTCCAGCCCGCTGCAGCTCACTGCCCGGTGTGGCGTTCCCCGGCGCCGACCGGGACCGCCATCCGCACCGGGACGAGGCCGTCGCCTGTCTGACCGCCAGCGCCGCGCACCTGGACGCCGAGATCCGCGCCGGCTCCCGGGTGGCCACCGTCCGGCGCGGTGGAGCCGGCGGACGGTGCCCGGCTCGCGGCGCAGGCCGTGATCGCGGCGTCCGACACCTTCGGGCGGCCCCACCGCCCCTCCTTCCGGGCCTGGAGACGTTCACCGGCACACTGCTGCACGCTGCCGGCTACCGCGATCCGCAGCTGTTCACCGGGCAGCGGGTCGTGGTGGTGGGCGCGGGGAACTCCGCGGTGCGGATTGCCGCCGAACTCGCGAAGACCGCCTGGGTCACACTGGCCGGCCGCGCGCCGGTGAAGTCCGCCCGGCAGAAGATCGCCGGGCGGGACCTGCGCTTCCGGCTGCAGCGGACCGGTCTGGACATCGCCCCGCTCGGCGGGCCGCTGCGCAAGCCTCCGACCCGGTTCGTCATCGACGACGGCCGCCACCGCGCCAAGCTCGACCACGGTGCGCCCCACCGGCGGCCGGTGTTCACCGGAGTCGAGGAGGCGAAGGCGACCTGGGTCGACGGGGGGCGCGAGGGGGTCGACGCGATCGCGCCGGCCACCGCCCCGACCTGCCCTGCCTCGCCCCTCTCAACGGATCCTCGGACCCCGCCGGAAACCCCCGGCGCCGGGAAGGTGTCGCCACCGAGGTGCCGGGGCCGGCGTTCGTCGGGCTGGAGTGGCAGCGCAGCCTGTCGGCGAACTCGCTGCGCGGCGCAGGCCGGGACGCGGATCGTGTCGCCCGCCGCTTGGCCGCCCGTCTCGCACGCCGGTGACGGCCCTCGCCGCATTGGTTCGACGTGTGTCAACATAGACGCATGTCGAATGTGAAGGTGCTGCCGCTCCTCGAAGCCGACGGTCAGGGTGCGGCGCCGTGCTGCCCGCCGCTGACCGAGCGCCCGATGACCGCTCAGGAGGCCGAAACGGCTGCGCGGATGTTCAAGGCGCTGGGCGACCCGGTCCGTCTGCGGCTGTTCTCTGCCGTCGCCTCGCACGAGGGCGGGGAGGCGTGCGTGTGCGACATCTCCGACGTCGGGGTCTCCCAGCCCACGGTGTCCCACCACCTGAAGAAGCTCAAAGAGGCCGGGCTGCTCAGCTCCGAGCGGCGCGGCACCTGGGTGTACTACCGCGTCGAGCCGTCCGTTCTGGCGGCGATGGGCAAGCTGCTGACCCTGCCGGCCGCGGCCTGACGAAGGGCACAGGAGGGAAGACGGCGAGCAGCAGCGCCGTGGTGACCTCGTTGACCGCGGAGCACGCGGAGCGGGTCCTGGCGATCTATCAGGTGGGGATCGACGAGGGGAACGCCCCCTTCGAGACAGACGCACCGGCCTGGGAGGCGTGCGATGCCGCGAAGCTGCCCGGCCACCGCTTCGTCGCGCTCGACGGGAGCGGGGCGGTGCTGGGCTGGGTTGCGACGAGCGCCGTCGCCGGCCGGTGCGCGTACGCGGGTGTGGTCGAGCACTCCGTCCACGTCCACCCCGGTGCCCGGGCCGCGGCGTCGCCGACGCACTGCTGAAGGCGCTCATCGAGTCGGCCGAGGCGGCTGGGATCTGGACCGTTCGGTCCGGGATCTTCCCGGAGAACACCGCCGGCCCGGCCCCGCACGAGCAGGCCGGGTTCCGCGTCATCGGCGCCCGTGAACGCGTCGGTCGCCACCACGGCCGCCGGCGTGACGTCGTGCTGCTGGAGCGCCGCAGCCCGGCGGTGGGCTGAACCGGTCAGCGGGTGGCCGGTACGAGGCGGGGGACGGCGCGGACGTGGATGACCATCCCGACGACTTCGACCAGGGTCTGGGTCACCACGACGACGGCCATCGCCCCCAGGTGGACGGCGCCCCGGTGCCGCTCCATCGCCGCCACCAGCCCCTGGTCACGCTGCTGGGTCACTGCCGCCTTCCTCACGCTTCACTCCCGTCCGGTCCGGCCGGCTCGAGCGCATCGGCCTTATGTGCCCGACCCCGACCTGGCCGCGGCGGGACCGGACGCCTTGACGCAGCCGCATCCCTGGCTGCTGGCGCCCGTGGTGCAGGAGCAGGAGCGGCGGCGCCGGCTGATCCACCAGGTGCCCGCCGCGAGGGTGGCCAGGGCGGGAAGCCGGTCCACGGCGTTGGCGGCTCCCGCGCCGACGACTCCCGCGGCAATCAGCGCGGGCAGCGCGCAGCAGGCGACGCATGCCAGCCCCGCCAGGGACGCGAGGGCCTTCGAAACCCGGCGGGGGCGGGGGTCAGCAGCAGGGACCGGCATGACGGTTCTCCTCGGCGAGGTCGGTGAAGGGGATGGGACAGCAGGCGCTTGCGGCGCAGACGGTCAGGTCGTCGCAGCCGGCCTCCACTGCAGCGACCAGTGCGCCCCGGACAGTGGTGAGGTCGGCGATCTTCGCGTCGACCTCGGCGAGCTTGGCGGCCGCGCGTTCCTGTAGCCCCGGCACTGGGCGGCCGTGACGGTGCCGGCCGGTCTCCAACAGCTCGGCGACCTCGTCCAGCGTGAACCCCAGCCGCTGAGCGGCCTTGATCACCCTCAGCGCCGTCACGGCATCCTCGTCGTACAGCCGGTGGCCGCCCGTGCTCCGGCCGGGCTCCGCCAGGAGGCCACGCCGCTCGTAGTAGCGCAGGGTCTGAATGTTCACCCCGGCGGCCTCGGCCACCTGCCCGCTGCGCAGTCCCACGCTCACGACACGTCCCCGCGTGTCGCTTCGGCCCGCGCCGCCAGAGCTTCGAGAACCTGCTCGTGCGCCGGGCCCACCGCCGCGTCCAGCGTCACGGTGCCGCTGTGCGCAGTGACCGTGAAAGCGAAGAACGAGCAACAGCCGCTCTCCCGCTCGGCGAGGTCCTGCACCCGGTCTTCCACTTCGGGACCATCAGCCAGCTCCAGCCGCACGAGCTGCGGACTGGTCCGCGTGACCCGCCGCAACCGCTCGGCGAACAGCGTGTCCCACTCCGCGACCCGCAGCGGGCGCTCCGCGGTGGGCAGCGTGCACGACTGCGGCACCCACTCCGGTCCGGCCATGGCTCTCGCTCCCGTCGTCGCACCCCGGTACTCCGGGGACGTCTCCGACGGTAAACCTGTACGTGGGTACCGGATGCAAGTCTCGACGGGCGCGGGCCCGCTCAGGCGCGGCCCGTGGGCCTCAGGCCGGCAGGGCGTGGATCTGACCGACGGCCTCACGGGCCGGGCGGCCGACGCCGATGAGGGTGGCCGAGGCGGGGCCGGTCCAGTCGCCGTAGCCGAGCAGGCGCAGCCGCGGCTCGTCGAGGGCGCGCGTGCCGTCGGTGGGAACATGTCCACGCGGGCCGCGCAGGTTCAGCGGGGCGAGGTGAGCCAGAGCCGGGCGGAAGCCGGTGCACCAGACGATCGCGTCCGCGCCGCTGCGGCTGCCGTCGGCCCACTGGACGCCGTCGGCGGTGAGCCGGGAGAACATCGGCTTCGCGTTCAGGAGGCCGGCGTCGCGGGCGGCGCGGACAGGCGGTACGGCGACGATGTCGCCGAGCGAGGCCACCCCGCCGGTGTCGGGGCGGCCTTCTTCGAGGGCGCGGCGGCGGGCGGTGGCGACGTCGAACAGGGCGCGGCCGTCGATGTCGTCCGGGAGGAAACGGGGTGGGCGCCGGGTCACCCAGGTCACCTCCACGTGGTCGTACAGGGCGAGGTCGGCAGCGATCTGGGCGCCGGAGTTCCCGCCGCCGACCACGATGACGCGCTGCCGGGCGAAGTCGGCCGAGCGGCGGTAGCCCACGGTGTGGAGCTGTCGACCGGCGAAGACGCCGCGACCGGCGGCGGCCGGGAGGAAGGGCCGCGACCAACTGCCGGTGGCGCTGATGACCGCGCGGGCCCGCCAGGTGCCGGAGTCCGCTTCGACCAGGAGCCGGTCGCCGTCCCGGCGTACGGCGTCCACGCGGGTGCCGTGCTGGACGGGCAGGTCGTAGCGCTTCTCGTAGTCGGTGAGGTAGTCCACCACGTGCCCGGCGTCCGGGTAGCTCTCGCCCGCCTGGACGGGCATGAGCCGTCCGGGCAGGGAGGAGTGCTCGGCCGGGGAGAACAGGTGCAGCGAGTCCCACATGTGCTGCCAGGACCCGCCCGGCGCCGCATCGGCGTCCAGGATCACGAAGTCCAGGTACCGGCGGCGCAGGTGGTAGCCGGCGGCGAGCCCAGCTTGCCCGCCGCCGACCACCACCACGTCCACGCGCCGCGTCACGGGGCCGTCGTCACCGCGTCGGCGGCGAACTTCCTTCGCCAGGCGAGCGCGACGTGGACCAGGCCGATCAGCACCGGCACTTCGATGAGCGGTCCGACGACGCCGGACAGCGCCTGGCCGGAGGTGACACCGAAGGTGGCAATGGCGACCGCGATGGCCAGCTCGAAGTTGTTGCCCGCCGCGGTGAAGGCGAGGGTCGCGGTGCGGTCGTAGGCCAGGCCGAGGCCCTTGCCGAGCAGGAAGGTGCCGAAGAACATCACGGTGAAGTAGACCAGCAGCGGCAGCGCGATCCGCACGACGTCCAGCGGCTGCGAGGTGATCGTCCTTCCCTGGAGGGCGAAGAGGACGACGATCGTGAACAGCAGCCCGTACAGCGCCCACGGGCCGATCTTCGGCAGGAACTTCTGCTCGTAGTCGGCGCGGCCCAGCTTCTGTTCGCCGATGCGGCGGGTCAGGAACCCGGCCAGCAGCGGGATGCCGAGGAAGACGATGACGTTCAGGGCGATGTGCCACACGGACACGTCCAGGCCCTGGCCGTCGCCGAGGTGCATCCAGCGCGGCAGCAGGTCGAGGTAGAACCACCCGAGCAGGCCGAACGCGAGAACCTGGAACACCGAGTTCAGCGCGACGAGTACGGCGGCGGCCTCGCGGTCGCCGCAGGCGAGGTCGTTCCAGATGATGACCATGGCGATGCACCGGGCCAGCCCGACGATGATCAGACCGGTGCGGTAGTCGGGCAGCTCCGGCAGGAAGACCCAGGCCAGGGCGAACATCACCGCCGGCCCGACGATCCAGTTGATGACCAGCGAGGAGACCAGCAGCTTCTTGTCGCCGGTCACGCGGTCGAGCTTGTCGTAGCGGACCTTGGCCAGCACCGGATACATCATGACCAGCAGGCCGAGCGCGATCGGCAGGGAGATCCCGCCGACCTCGATCCTGGCGAGTGCGTCGTTCATCCCGGGGATGAGGCGGCCCAGGCCCAGCCCGACGGCCATGGCCAGCAGGATCCACACCGCCAGGTAGCGGTCGAGGGTGGAGAGCTTGTTGACGATCGAGTCGTCACCGGCCGGGCCGACTCCTTGCGCGGGGGCGGTGGTGGGCTCGGTGGAGGTCACGGGCAGGCCCTCTTGTTCTCAGCGGCGGTGCGGGCGGAAGCGGCCAGCTCGGCGAACCCCTCGGACAGCCCGGCCAGGACCTCGGGCTTGAGCTTGTAGTAGGTGAACCGGCCGCACGGCTCGGTCTCCACGATCCCGGCCGCACGCAGCACCTTCATGTGGTTGGACAGGTTGGTCTGCTTGGCTCCGGTCTCCTCGGCCAGGTGCGTCGTGCACAGCGTCTCGCGCGCCAGCAGGGTCACGATCCGAAGGCGGAGCGGATCGCCCAGCACCCGGATCACATCAGGATCGACTGAAGTCAGCATGCACTGATACTGTCACATCACCGCTCGCTGATATCAGCGGGGGCTGAAGTCATTGGCGGCCGGGTTCCGCCATGCGACGAGAGAGAACGATCATCATGGCCGACAAGCCGTCCGTCCTGTTCGTCTGCGTCCACAACGCCGGCCGCTCCCAGATGGCCGCCGCCTGGCTGACCCACCTGGCCGAAGACCGCGTCGAGGTCCGCTCCGCCGGATCCGACCCCGGTGATCAGGTCAACCCGGCCGCCGTCGAAGCCATGGCCGAGGTCGGCATCGACATCTCCCAGGAGACGCCGAAGATCCTGACCATCGACGCGGTCCGCGAGTCGGACGTCTGCATCACCATGGGCTGCGGCGACACCTGCCCCGTCTTCCCCGGCAAGCGCTACCTGGACTGGAAGCTCGAGGACCCGGCCGGCCGGGGCGTCGAGGCCGTACGCCCGATCCGCGACGAGATCAGGGCCCTCGTCGAGGGCCTGATCACCGAGATCGCCCCCACGAAGCCCGAGGCGACGGAGTGAGCGAGATACGCAAGGTCGTCATCATCGGCTCCGGCCCCGCCGGATACGCCGCCACCCTCCACACCGCCCGCGCCCGGCTGGGCCCCCGCTGTTCGGCAGCTCCGTCTTCGTCGGCGGCTCTCTCACGACCACCACCGAGGTGGAGAAGCTGTCCGAGCTCCGGTCAGCGCACACACCAGCGGCTCGTGGAACGGCGGAGGACCCCGCCTGCCGGCCGGGGTCCTCGGTGTGCGGTGGGGCTTGGGGTCAGTGGCTGGTGAGTTCGCCGGTGAGCTTGGAGTGGAGGTCGGCGCTGGGGTCGTTCAGGCCGATGATCTCGATGGTCTTGCCTCGCTGCTTGTACTTTGTCTCGATGGCGTCGAGGGCCGCGACGGAAGAGGCGTCCCAGATGTGGGCGGCGGAGAGGTCGATGATGACCTTGTCGGGGTCGCCGGCGTAGTCGAACCGGCCGACGAGGTCGTTGGAGGAGGCGAAGAACAGCTCGCCGGTCACGGAGTAGACCACGGTGGTGCCGTCGGGGTCGGTGACGGCGGTGACATGGGCGAGGTGGGCGACGCGCTTGGCGAAGATGACCATCGCGGTGACGGAGCCGACGACGACGCCGATGGCGAGGTTGTCGGTGGCAACCACGCAGATCACGGTGATCACCATGACGGCGATCTCTCCCGTGGGCATCCGCTTGAGGGTCTTGGGTGCGATGGAGTGCCAGTCGAACGTGGCGAAGGACACCATGACCATGACGGCGACCAGGGCGGCCATGGGGATGTCGGAGACGACCGGGCCGAAGACGATGCACAGCACCATCAGGAACGAGCCGGCGAGGAAGGTGGACAGGCGGGTGCGGGCCCCGGACACCTTCACGTTGATCATGGTCTGGCCGATCATCGCGCAGCCGCCCATGCCGCCGAAGAAGCCGGTGACGACGTTCGCGACGCCCTGCCCGATCGACTCACGGGTCTTGTTGGAGTGGGTGTCGGTGATGTCGTCGACCAGTTTCGCGGTCATCAGCGATTCCATGAGTCCGACCAGCGCCATCGCGAGGGCGTACGGGGCGACGGTGGTCAGCGTGTCCATCGTGAACGGCACGTCGGGCAGGCCCGGCACGGGAAGCGACGAGGGGAGTTCTCCCTTGTCGCCGACGGTCGGCACGGCGATCCCGGCCGCGACCGTGATGACGGTGAGGACGACGATCGAGACCAGCGGCGCCGGAATCACCTTGGTGATCTTCGGAAAGAACACCATGAGCGCCAGCCCGCCGATGATCAACGGGTACACGGCCCAGGGGACGTCGTGCATCTCCGGCACCTGAGCCATGAAGATCAGGACGGCCAGGGCATTGACGAAACCGACCATCACCGAACGCGGCACGAACCGCATCAGCCTCGCCACCCCGAGCGCACCGAGCGCGACCTGGATGACACCGGCGAGGATGACCGCGGCGACCAGGTAACCGAAACCGTACTCACGGTTGAGCGGTGCGATCACCAGGGCGACGGCGCCGGTGGCCGCGGAGATCATCGCCCGGCGGCCGCCGACGATCGAGACGGTCACGGCCATGGTGAAGGAGGCGAACAGGCCGACCGCGGGGTCGACACCGGCGATGATCGAGAACGAGATCGCCTCGGGGATCAGGGCGAGGGCGACGACCAGGCCGGCCAGGACCTCGGTGCGCCAGACCTTCGGGTCGTCCAGCCAGTCGGGGCGCAGGCCGCGCAGGCGCGCGGCGGGAGTCACTGCGGAAGATGACAAGGAGATGCGTACCTGTCGTACTCAGGCACACCCCACCGGCAAGGCGGGGGCGTGCGGAAGGGCTCGCAGGGGCCGGGCCGGCACCCCGCGGACGGCCCGTACCGGGCCGGAGGTCGAAAGGAGGACGCAAGCCGGGGCCCAGTGCGCGGCCGGCTCACGTCCGGGGGCGAAGAGTCACGGCGGGCAGGCGGCGGCGATCGGCGTCATGGGCTCGCGCACGCTCTCTCCTGCAAAAAATCGGGGTCTTCGCCGGGGGCGCCATCGGCCCCGGAACGGCAGCAGCGGGGGCAGCCGGGCCGCCCTCTACTCTACCCTAACGTTAGAGTAGAGGTTGGCGGGGTCTCACGGACGCGGACCGCCACGACGGGAAAGGCCAGGAGACGGACGTGGACGACAAGCACATGCAGATCGGCGAAGTCGCCGCACGGACGGAGCTGTCGCTGCGCACCATCCGGCACTACGAGGAAACCGGCCTGGTCACCCCATCCGCCCGCTCCCGGGGCGGCTTCCGCCTCTACACCGAGACCGACGTGCAGCGGCTCATGGTCATCCGCCGAATGAAACCGCTCGGCTTCACACTCGACCAGATGCGCGACCTCCTCGACGCCACCGACCGCCTCGACAGCGGCGAGGCCGTCGACAGCGGCGAGCACGAGACCCTGCTGGGCCGCGTCCGCGTCTACGAGCAGGCCGCCACCGAGCAGGTGGCGAAACTGCGCGTCCAGCTCGCCCGCGCAGAGGACTTCGCGGCCACCCTGGGCGCCCGCCTGGAGCAGAACACCCCTGCCGCACATTCCTGAACCCACACCTCCCACGTGGGCCGGCCTCCGAACGGGCCGACCCCCGAGTCCTCACCCGGGCGGCTTCACGGTTCGCTTGTGCGGGCGGCGCCGACAGAGCGCATGGGCGTCCTCTCCGTGATGCCGTGGTAATCGCGCACTTCCGACACCGGCTTGGCGAACCCTCACGTGTCGTCGGCGCGAGTTCGGGCGCACCTCGGACCCACCGGTCCTTCGAGAGCGTGCCGAGAAGGATGCTCTCCTCGTCGACGGCGAACATGCGGACCTGCCGAGGGCTTTGCTGACGCCCGGTTGCCTGAATTCGAGAACCAGGGCGCGAGTGAGGCCGACAGGCCGGCCGCAGTGTCCCGCCCCGCGGTCAGCCCTTGTGTCTCCGTCGCTGTCCGGGCTCAGACGCAGCAGTGGGATCGGGTACGGCAGCCGCACGTGTTCACTTCGGCAGCGGTGGACGGCACCACCACGGTGGGGACCACGCGACAGCCCTTGCCCTGCCAGGCGTCGCGGCCTCCTTGACGGCGAGGGCGCCGATGACGAGGGTGACAATCGGGTCGGCCCGGGACCAGCCGAGCATGGCGCTCGCCACCAAGCCGACGAAGAGGAGGAGGAGGCGGCGGTGCTGCCGGTGCCCGCGTGG
This sequence comes from Streptomyces sp. NPDC020731, assembly GCF_044334705.1. Classification (NCBI taxonomy): domain Bacteria; kingdom Bacillati; phylum Actinomycetota; class Actinomycetes; order Kitasatosporales; family Streptomycetaceae; genus Streptomyces; species Streptomyces sp. NPDC020731. Next base: position 11,395 of record NZ_JBIRTN010000032.1, on the reverse strand, counting down.
CTCGAGGGACGAGGCGGCAGACCGGAGAGCCATTGCCGCCGTGCGATGCGGTCCACTACAGGGAAGCATGATCCGCCGCTACATCGTCCGGCGGAACAGGCACGCCGCCGACGAACGTCTCCGCGCGGTCGTGAACAGGGCGAACACTGCCTGATACGGCGCTATTTCGACTGCATGGCCCGGTTTCTCCTTCTCAGTGCAGTTGCTCGGCCAGTCCGACGATGATGCCCTCCGGGCCGCGGATGTAGCAGAGCAGATGGTTGTCCTCGAACCGGGCGATCTCGCCGACGAGTTCGGCGCCATGGGGGCGCAGGCGGGCGACGGTGTCCTCGATGTCGTCGACGGCGAACATGACACGGTGCGTGCCCAGAATGTTGTGCGGCCGGTTGCGCGGCCCGGTGCCGATCGCCGCGGGGCTGTGGTACTTCGCCAGCTCGAGCCGGCTGTGACCGTCCGGGGTCCGGACCATCGCGATGTCACAGCGGACGCCGTCGAGTCCGGTGCACTGGTCGGCGACGAGGCCCTCGACCTCCGCCCTGCCCTCCAGCTCCATACCGAGTTCCACGAAGAACGCGATGGCGGCATCCATGTCCTCGACGACGATGCCGACGTTGTCCATCCGCTGGATCGCCATGCCGGTTCCTCCTTCTTCCTCGCGCGGCCGGTGGTGGCCGCTGATGTCCCTGGGACGGAGCCGGTGGCACGTTCTCGGCATCCTCGGACTGCCGGACTCCGAAAAATCCGGATCGCGCCTCAGCACCGCTACAGCGGACCCGCGAGCCAGGCGCCACCGCCGGAAGTGAGTGCGGCGCAGGTGGCCGCTCCCATGAAGGCGAGCAACCGCAGCGTGCCGTCCCCCACTTTTCCATGCTTCCCCGGCAATTCCCCCGCCGGCAGGCCGCGCGGGCGGGGCATCGGCGTCGCGGCCCTCACCGCGCCCCGTACCGCCCCACGTGCCCGGCCCGCTCCGCGCTCCTGGAGGAGCCCACGTCGCGATGCCCTGACCCGATCCGGGTCCGCTGCCCGCGTGAGCGTAATCCCGGAATTACTCCCGCGCCCGCCCCGCCAGCACTTCGCATAGGACGCACCGGGGCCCCGCTGTGCCCCTCTCAGTCGTCGAGCAGGGTGGCCGGGGGTGTGTCGGGGAGCAGGTGGGCGAGTTCGAGGGCGGGGATCACTTCGGCGGCGAGGACCAGCAGCCGCAGCGGCTGGGGCGCGAGGTTGGTCACCGTCGTCTTGCGGGTCGGGCCCTCCTGTGACGGCTGCTCGAAGAGCAGGTGGAGGCCGGCGATGTCCATGAAGCGGGCATCGTGCAGATCCCAGACCAGCTCGGTCACCTTCGGCGGCAGCCCGGCAGCGGCGGCACGGAGCGTGGGCAGGGTGTTGTAGTCGATCTCTCCGTGCACGGTGATGTGGGCGGCAGTGCCGTCGATCCGCATGGTGAAGTGCATGGTGGGCGGTCCCCCTCCTAGGGGGTGAGGAGCCCAAAGGCGAAGTGCTCCCGAGAGGGGCGTGCCGACGATGGTAGGAGCTGGATGCCCTGGAAGGGGGCAAGGCCAGAACCCAAGGACCGGCACGCGCGGTGCCGGTCGGTCTCGTGTCCGCCCATCGTCGCACAGCGGGGCCCGCGTGTCCCCTTTCGCCCGCCGGCGTCCCCCGCTGGACGGCGCCCCCGCGCCGGCGTCCGGTCTCGGCCGGCTGGGTGCGTCAGCGACCGGCGCGCCGCAGACCCACAGCGGCTCACGCTCTTCGGCAGCAGGCTGCGCCGGGGGCTGGACGGGACGGCCGGGATCCGCGTGACCTTGTGAAGTGCGGGGTCCGGACAGACCGGGCCCCGCACAAGAGGGGGCTCATGATCCCTCGTACATCGTGCTTACGGCTTGTCGAGCACCGTTCCCCTCAGCACCGGCCTGCCGGGCAGCGGCTCGGCGTTGCGGTCGGTCAGTGCGAGGCGCATCGACTCGGTCGGCTCGGCCACCTGGTCCCGCACGGTCGGCACGACGAAGTCCACGCCGGTGCTCCCGGGCGGGATGTTCAGCCACACCCACAGGTTCGCGTCGGACAGCGGCCGCTCGGGGCCGGGCACGTCACCGGACCAGTCCTCGAGCCATTGCGGGTCCACGTCCTTGGTGGACAGCTCGGCGCCCTCGGTGACCGGAAGCACCCGCACCGGCTGCCAGATGTCCACCGCCGTGGGCGCGTCCACGGACAGCCGCCAGGTCAGCGTCTCTCCCTCGGCCACCCGGTCCGCGACCGGCGACAGGATGATCACCGGCTCGGGATCGTCGTTCTCGACGGTCACCCCGCCCCGGTGCTTGCCGACGACGGCGTTGTGGACGGCCTTGACGGCGATGTCGTGCTCCACGTCGTCGCCGTAGACCGTGTCGCCCTTCACCTCGACCGGCACGTCGATCGCGTGGCTGCCGGGCCGCACCGTCACCAGCCTGTTCTCGGCCCGGCCGCTGTCCGGGGCGAGAACGTACACACGGACCTGTCCGCTGCCGTGCCCGGAGATCTCGACCGGGACGCGGTAGGTGCGGGTGCCCGAGTCACCTTCCTTGACGATCGTGCGGCCCACGTCGACGCGGGGCAGCACGGCCGCCTTGACCGCGGGAGTGCCGGGCGCCCAGCCCCAGGCGTCCATCAGCCAGGCCCGCCCGGACTGCGAACGGGGCGTCAGCTCAAGGGACTTGACGTGCCGCAGATCGAGGCCGGACCGGGTCGCCGCCGTCAGCGGGACGCGCAGTTCCTGAGCCCAGTAGGACGCGGTGTTCTCGGATCCGGGCAGCCCCGCCACCTCCGCCCGGCCCAGCGTCACCCGGCGGTTCGAGGAGTCGGTGACGGACACGTCGAACTTCGTGCCGGTCGTGTTCGGCGGTACGAAGACCCGGAGCGCGAGCTTCTGGGAACCCTTCAGGGAGAGCGGCTTGGCCGGAGCGATACGCGCGGCCGGGCCCGGCGTGGACCACTTCAGGTCCACCGCGCTGCGGCCGGTCTCCTGTTCCGTCTCCCACGATGCGAAGTGCGGTGACGATCCGAGGGTTTCCGGGTCCAGACAGGCCACGGCCGGGTCCGGGTCGACCGCCGAACACAGCCGGGCGCCGGTCACCTTCGCCCCGCCGTCCGGCAGGAAACCACCGCTGCGGCGGCCGCCGACCGCGTGGGTCAGCACCCGGGCCGGGTCCGCGGACGGGGCCCGCTTGCCGGAACCGTCGAGCAGCGGACGCACCCGGTCGTCCCCGGCGAGGAAGAGCCGGGCCGCGGCGGCGATGTACGTAGCGCCCGCCTTGTGCTGCTGGGCGGCGGTCAGCCGGGTCGCGGCACCCGGCGTGCACACCGGGTCCGGCTGCTCCGGGTCGGTCCCGAAGTCGTCCCTGGCCGGTGCGACGGCCTCGCCCGGGGTCCACTCGCTGTTGAAGTAGTTGTGGTTGGCGCCGACCATGTAGACCGCGCTGTGCAGTGCCGTGCCCCGGCCGATCCCGCGCGTCCCGTCGACGAAGTCCTCGCCCTGCAGATCCGACACGTCTCCGTCGCAGCCCGGCAACAGCGTCACGGACGGCACCTCGGTGACCGGATTCCGGCCGAAGATCGTCGGTCCGACGAGCACAGTCCCGCGCACCTTCCAGCGCACCTTCCAGCGCACCGGGCCCCGGTAACCGTCCTCGGCGGCCGGCGGCGGGTAGAGGCTGTCCATGGCGGCCCGGTTGACACCCTCGCCACCGCGCGAGTGGCCGACGAGCAGGACATGGGAGAGGTCGGCCTTCACCGCCTCGCGTACGACGGCCGGGGCGGAGGAGCGATGGGCGGTCCAGTCGGCCCAGCGGGCGAGGTGCTGCCGTACCAGCGAGGAACGCGCCTGCGCGCCGGCGTCCTCGGCCTGCCAGTCCTGGGCGTTGATGCCGTTCGCCGAAATCGAAACCGTCACATGGCCCTGAGAGGCCAGGAGTTGCTGATCGCGCAGATATCCCTTGTCGCTGGGGATCGGCTTGTAGCCGTCCACGCAGGGCCACTCGCCGGTCACGTCGTCCTCGCTGCCCGGCTTGTAGCAGGTCTCGTGGCGGCCGTGCAGGAACAGCACGAGGGGCCGGCTGCCGGTGGCGCCCTTCGGTGTCACCACCTGGGCGCGCATTTCGACCGGGGTGTCGAACCCGGGCAGGTGCACCGGCTCGAGGTCGTACTCGCCGGTGACCGTGCGGTACGAGCCGGGCTTCCCGGGATCGACACCGTTCGCCGGTGCCTGCGCGGGGAGCCGCACCCCTTGTGTGCCGGACTTGCGCGGCTCATCGGCCTCCGCGTCCAACCGGCGCCCTGCGGCGGTGACTCGCAAATTCGTCAGTCCGGTGGATTCGGCTCTGTCGAGGGCGAGCCGGAAGGTCCGGCCGTCCTTCGCCGGCTTCGGTACTCCGAGCAGCCGGTCCCCGGTGCGAAACTCGACGCGTGCGTCCCCCATGGGCACGGCCCTCGACGCGCGCCAGACCAGCTCACGCGCCCCGCGCTCTCCGTCGATCCGCCACCCCGGCGGAAGTGGGTTGTCGTCCGTCGCCCTCAACAGCTCCGAGCCGTCGGGCTGTTCAGCCTGTGCCGGTCCGGGCGAGCCCGCCAGGGCCGCCAGCACCGCCACGGCGGTCACACATATTCGCCGGGCACGAATCAATGGTCCTCTCCTCAAAACCCCGTGCGCAGACGTCCCGTCGGTCCAGGGCGCCTCTCGCGTCACTTAGGACCGGGAGGGGTGTCTGTGGGTTGTCCGTCGAGGAGAAGCCGACAGCGGGCGAGCGATGCGATCAAGCCAGTGCAACCGCGGGGACCAGCGGATCACCGGACGGGGAAGAGCTTTCCATGAGTCGAACTCCCCACCTCCTCGCTCCGGTGCTCGGCCTCGGAGAGCAGATGCAGGGCGTTGACGCGTTCGCTGACCGGCCTGGGATGATCTCGGAGTTGATCGTGCCGGGGATGGGTTCGTTCGTGTCGTCCGCGTCGCCGTCGTACAAGGGCCACCGGTACCCGGTGGAGGTGATCGTGTACGCGGTATGGCTGTACTTCCGCTTCCCGCTGTCCTCTTGCAAGGTCGAGGAACTATTTCTTGAGCGCGGCGTCATCGTCTCCTGTGGGACCGTCCGCCGCTGGTCCGCCAAGTTCGGCCAGCCCCGCGCCGAGAAGAACGTATGCGGCCAGTACGGGGATCGGCATGTGCCCGCCCGCGCGGTCGATGTCGTCGATGAAGTACCCGGAGACCCCCGCCCAGACCAGCCCACCGACGAGCACGAGAACGGCGTTGCCGGTCTCCCCCGTCACCCGCATGCCGGCCCACAGCAGGAGGGGCATGAGAGCCCAGGAAGCGGCCGTGGTGAGGAGGAACTCGAAAGCGCCGGAGAACATCGTGTCCCCGCTCGCGGCTGCGCTGCCGCGGGCCCACGCGTAGCCGGCGGACATGAGGGCGTGGCAAGCCGCAGTGGCGGCGGCGACGGTGAGAGCGCCTTTGGCGTGTCGTACGTACTGCATGGCGGTCCTCCTTGCTTGTAACAGACCGGTGGCCCCCGACACGGGCGGGTCGGGGGCCACCGGCGGTACGCAGACGGGGCCACGATGCGACCGGCCCGCACCGCCCACCGCTCTCACGGCCTGACCGACCGCATCAGGCGTTGTCCCGTGGTCGACTTTCGCGTGCATCCCTGTCGCACCGACCATGTGCTGGACCAACGGCCGGTCAGGGTCTGCCGAGGGCCGTGGCCGGCGCGGGGGCGGTGGATGCGATCACCTTGTCGTCGTATGTGGCGTTGTCGTGGCTGCGGTTGGTGAACACCGACAGGGTGAGCGGCGCGTCCGATCCGGGTGACCGGACAATCACCGGGTCGTTGGCGGTGCCGTTGCCGCTCGCGCCGCCAGTGCCGGTTTCAAAGTCCGCGCCGCCGCGGGGGTGGTGTCCCGCACTTCGCCGGGTCCTCACCCGGTCAGCCAAGGTTCCGGCCGGTCCAGACGGCTCGTCCGGTCACCGATGGTGCGGAAGGATGCGGTCGGCCCGCGCGGCCCGTGGACCTGCTCCAGGAGCATACTGCCCGCGAAACCGTCGGATCTGGTGATCCCGGCGCGGCACAGCCGCGCGGGCGGCATCCCGGTGCCGGTGTACTCGGTGGTCCCCGACGAGTTCGCGGCCGGTCCGGCCATGTCGGCGAACTCCAGCGCACCACCCGGTCCACCAGCCTCGGCTCGTACGAGAACGGCCCCTGCCGGGCCGACGGCTCCGAACCGGCCCGGCGGGCCTCGCCTACTGGCCTGCGGGCCGCATGTCGCCGTCGTACACGGTGCGGTAGTCCGGGACGACGATCCGGGTGGCCGGAGACGCCTTCGCGACCTGGGCGAGGAAGGCGTCGAGGTCCATCGCCGGGTCGCGGACCGGGGAACCGCTCAGCGGCAGCTCGAAGTTGTCCCAGTGGACGGGGACGACGACACCGGGGGTGTCCAGGGCGCTCAGCAACCGGGACACGTAGTGATGGGTGGTGGTAGTGGCGGTGGGCACGGCGACCATCGCGAGGTCGGGGCGCAGGCCCCGCACCGCCCGCTCGGTGAAGTCGCTGGCTCCCATGAGGAATGCCGACGGGCCGCGCTCTCCGGCCGTGATCTGGAAGGCCAGGGTGTCACCCTCGGGCAGGTCCGCGATGGTGCTGGGGACCGTCGCGGGCGGGGCGTTCAGCGTGCCCGGGGCGAAGTACGAGCAGTTCTTGTTACGGCTGTGCAGGCTGGGTACGACCTCGACGGTGATCGTGCCGAGGTCCAGTACTTCGCCGCCCTTCACCACGGAGATCTTTTTCGAGTCGACTCCGAGGGCGGTGAGCAGGTGGTACGTGGTCTCGGTGCCGATGACGCGGGCGCCGGTGGTTTTGGCGATGTACGGCACGTCACCGAGGTGGTCCCAGTGGGAGTGACTCACCAGTATCAGTTCGGGACGGCCGATGTGCGCGTCCACGATGGTGGGATCCGTTTCCAGCTCGGTCTGCGAGTCGAGGCCGCCGTCGAACAGACCGGTGCGGAAACGGGTGAGGTAGGGGTCGAAGAGCACGGTGCGGCCGCCCACGTCGATGCGCCAACCCGCGGTGCCGAGCCAGCGGAACGACACGGAACGGGCGGCCCGGTCACCGCCACGGTCGCGGACGGTGGTCGCGGACGCCGTGGCTGCCGTGGCTGCCGTGGCCGGGATCAGCGGGGACGCCGCGCCGAGTGCGGCGCCCCGCAGCACCGTACGGCGGTCGAATCCGCGGCCGGAGGAAACGTCTCGTCTGTTCGAGGCATGTACGTCCTGGGTCATGGCGTCAGCAGATCAAGGGACGAAGTTCCCTGTCCAAGACCGGAGTCCGGCACTTCCGATACGCGAACGCATATGTGCCCCGGTCAGCGGCAGTCGCCGCGGAGGAAAGCTGCCGCGATTCCGGCGGCCCGGCCGATCGCCGCGTCCACCGTGGCACGGGAGGCGGTCAGATCGTGCGTACGCGCGAACACGGCGATCGCGTAGCACTCGCCGTCCGGGTAACGGACGACACCCGCCTCCATGTGCAGCCCGGGCAGCGTGCCGGTCTTGGCCGCGACCGCGACGTCGTCCGGGAAACCCGACACCAGCCGGTGACGGAAGACCTGCTTGCTCATCAGATCGCGCACGAGCGCACAGGCTTCCGGCGGCCCGGCGGCATCGGTCCAGACGAGTCGGAGCAACCGTGTGATCTCTTGGGGCGTGCTGGCCGTGGTGTGGCGGGGATCCAGCACCGCCAGCCGTCTCTTCCTCTCGTCCGACAGGGCCGGGTAGCGCACGGCGAACTCCCTCTCGTCCCGTGCCCCGACCTCCGCGAGCATCGACTCCAGCAGGTCCCGCGGACCACCCACGATGCGCGTCCGGTCCAGGCCGAGTTCCTTCGCGAGCAGTCTCACGGTGTCCAGGCCGACACGGTCCAGCAGCAGATCGGCAGCCGAGTTGTCACTGACCGACATCGCGAAGTAGGCCAGATCGCGCAACGACAGCTCGACATCGTCCAGGCAGCCGGCGGTGCCCCAGCCGCCGAGCCGGTCGGCCGAGATCACCCGCACCCGCTCCCTCGGATCGAGCTGGCCGGCCACGACCTGCCGGGCGAACTCCAGCACCAGCAGTATCTTGAAGACCGAAGCGATGACGACGGCGTCGTCGGCGCCCACGGCGACTTCACGGGCGCCCCGCTCGCCGTCGGTCTCCCCGGCGGTCGGCGTACCCGCACGGACGGGAACAGCGTGTAGCCGCCCCCTCGCGCCCGCCTCGGCGAAGATCTGCCGGATCCGGTCTTCGGCCGCTGTTCGCGTGCTCATCACTGCTCGTCCTCGGACATCGACGTTCCCCGTCACCGGCCGGCCGGCCGCCGATCGACCGGGCCGTCCCCCGCACGGCGGCTTCCGCATATGATCCTTGATCGTGGATCTCTTGCGCCACCTGCGTCTTTTCGTCACCGTAGCCGACGAGCTGCACTTCAGCCGCGCTGCCGAGCGGCTGGGCATGGCCCAGCCGCCGCTCAGCCAGGCAATCCGCCGGTTGGAGAAGGAACTCGGAGCCGAACTGTTCGACCGCTCGCAGCGCGGCGTCCGGCTCAGTGCCGCCGGAGCGGCGCTGCTGGAAGAGACCCACGAACTCCTGGCCCGGGAGAAGAAGTTGCGCACCCTGGCCCGTCGCGCCGCGGACGGCGGCCTCGGCACCCTGCGCGCGGGCGTGCCGCCCGACACCACGGCCGCCGTACTGTCCGCGCTGCTCTCCGCCTGCGCGGAACACGCTCCGGAGCTCTCCGTCGACCTGCAAGAGGTCACCACCGTGGAGCAACTGCGGCTGCTGGCCTCCGGTGGCCTGGACGTCGGACTCGTGCACCACCCCGTCGACGCCACCGAACTACGGCTCGGCCCCGACGTCTCACTGGACCTGGGTGTCGTCCTTCCCCGCACCTCACCACTGGCCCGATTGCCGGAAGTGACGCTCAGCGACCTCTCCGGCCACGACCTGGTGCTCTTCCCCCGCGCGCACGCACCCGGCTGGCACGACCGCATCCTCGACGTGTGCCGCGCCGAAGGCTTCGTCCCCGGCCGCCTCCGCCATGCCTCCAACCCCGAGTTCCTGCTCGCCCTCGTGACGGCAGGACACGGTGTCGCCTTCGGCCAGGGACCGGCGGCCCGCAAAGAACCCCGCGTCGCCTGGTCACCCCTGGCGGGCCGCCCGCTCACCCTGCGCATCAGCGGCGCCTGGCCCACCGGCCGCGGAGCCCACCCGGCCGCCCGCCGCTTCGCCGAACTCGCCGCCGAAGTCCTGGCCCGCCACCACACCGCCACCCCACGACGCGAGGGCACTGCCCACCCGCCCGACGACGCCCCGCGTCCGTGGTCGGTGGTGTACGGCTGAACACCCGCACGCCGGCCGCACACCTCGTACTCCGCATCCGGCAGGGACCCCTGCTCGGGCATTGCCGAAACGGTCTCGCCGGCAGGACGACGCCCCGATCCGAAGCGGTCGCCAACCGGCCGATCCACGTGGCCCTGGCCGTCGCCACCGAGGGTCGACGGGAGATCCTCGGGCTGCGGGCCGGGGACGGCGGCGAGGGGGCCGAGCACTGGAAGACCGCGCTGAACGCCTTCGACATCACCTTCGACAGCCGGCTCCCAGCCGCCCGTCAGTAACCCCACCACCCTGGTTGCACCGTTCGTCCGGCAGACCAGCCTCGGCGACCGGTCAGTGACCGAGGAAGCGGGGGCTTCCGGCACCGCTGTCCCAGGGCGCCGGTGGGTGGTCAGGCCCGGAGGTAGGTGATCACGGCCTGGACCCGCCGGTGGTACCGGATGTCGAGTTCCAGCCCGAGTTTGGTGAAGATGCTGCGGATGTGGGTCTCCAGCGTTTTGCCACTGATGGCCAGGCGCCGGGTGATGGCCTCGTTGGAGCGGCCCTCGGCCATGGCGGCGAGCACCTCCCGCTCGCGGTCGGTGAGCTCGTCGACGGCGCTGCCGGACCGTTTGCGGCCGAGCAGCCGGGCGACCACCTGGGGGTCGATGACGGACTCTCCCGCCGCCACCCGCACCAGGGCGTCGTGCAGTTCACCGAAATCGGCGACGCGTTCCTTCAACAGGTAACCGAATCCGCGAGGGGAGGCAGCGAGTGTGCGCAGCGGGCCACCGGTCTCCACGTACTGCGAGAGCAGGAGCGCCCCGACGGCGGGGAAGCGCTCCCGGAGGCCGGCCGCCGCCCTGATGCCCTCGTCGGTGTGGGTCGGGGGCATGCGGACGTCCAGCAGGACTACCTCGGGGACACGGTCTGCGACCATCTGCAGCAGGCCCGCGCAGTCGCCGGTCTCACCGACGACCTCGATGCCGGCCTCGGTGAGCAGCCTCACCAGCCCTTCTCTGAGGAGGACGGAGTCCTCTGCCACGATCACGCGCACGGCAGCTCCGCCCGGACCCGGGTGCCGCCGTCCGGGCCGTCGGAGACCCGTAGCACCCCTCCCGCCGCGGCCAGCCGGTCGGCGAGCAGGCTCAGTCCGGTGCCTCCAGCGGGGTCCGCGCCGCCGGTGCCGTCGTCGGTGACCTCGACGACCAGCAGTGCTCCCTCCCTCCGTACGGAGATCCGCACCCGTTCGGCATGGGCGTGCTTGACGGTGTTCGACAGTGCCTCGCAGGCGGTGAAGTAGGCGGCGGACTCGATGAACGGCGGGTACCGGCCGGGCTCGGCGGTCACCTCGGCAGGCAGCGGGGACCGTTCCGCGACCGCGGTGACGGCGGGGCCGATGCCCTCACGGGTCAGCAGGGCCGGGTGGATGCCCTGGGCGAGTTCCCGGAGGTCCTCCAGGGCCTGGCGCAGGGTCTCTTCGGCCTCGGCGACCGCCCGGCGCAGCGCCGCGTCCTCCTCCCCGGCCCTGCCGTCCCCCCTGTTTCCCCCGTCCCCCCGCACGAGGAGGGAACCCGCCCGGCGCAGAGTCATCAGGGCCAGGACGAGACGGGTCTGTGCCCCATCGTGCAGGTTCCGTTCCAGTTCCCGTTGTTGGTCGTCGGCGGCCCGCAGCAGCCGGGAGCGGACCTCGGCGGTCCTCTCCTCCCGGGCCCGGATCTCCGCGTGCAGCCGCATGGCGCGCAGAGACAGGCGTACGGCGGCGCCGGCGGCGGCCAGCAGTTCGGGTTCGTCGTCGAGGGCGGAATCGTGCACGAGGACCGCGCAGTGGGAACCCTCGTCCTCCGTGTCGCCCACCGGGGTGACGCTTCGTCCGGTTTCGCCGGGAGCCGGCGGGAACAGCGGACGGCCGTAGGCGTCGGTGTAGGCGTCGGTGTAGGCGTCGGTGTAGGCGTCGGTGTAGGCGTCGGTGTAGGCGTCGGTGTAGGCGGGCGGGACGGCGGCGAGGTCCTCGCCGCCGTCCCG
>NZ_JBIRTN010000031.1:0-56505 GCF_044334705.1 Streptomyces sp. NPDC020731 | reverse complement strand
CCCCGGCGCCCCCCCCCCCGCGGGCTGGGGGGGGGTGTGGCAACTACCCGCCCCAAACACTGGCGGGCCGGCCGGGGGGGGGGGGGCCCCCCCCCCCCCGGCCGGGGGGGCCCCCCCCGGGGGGGGGGGGGGGGGCCCGCCCGGTCCGTGCGTGGGGAGCGTCGTCAGGTCATCCCTCCCCGAGCGGCCGGGGGTTGGGCGTGATGCGCTTGTCCTTCGAGCGTCCCGGTGGTTGCAGGAACAGCGCCACGAATCCGGCGAAGATCGAGATGCAGCCCGCCAGGGTGAAGGCGCCGACGTGGCCCCAGGCGCCGACGACCACGGAACCCATGCCCGCGCCCAGACCGGAGACGAGCTTGGAGCTGTAGACCATCCCGTAGTTGGTGGCGTTGTTGTTCTCGCCGAAGTAGTCCGCCGTCAGCGCCGCGAACATCGGGAAGATGGCCCCGCCGCCGAAACCGGAGACGGCGGAGAAGACCAGGAACAGCGGCAGGTTCTTGATCTCGGCCGACCAGATGATGCCGAACTGGGCGAGGCCCAGGATGGCACACACGTAGAGCAGGCACTGCTTGCGGCCGTAGAGGTCGGAGAGCCAGCCGATGACGCCTCGCCCGGTGCCGTTGACGATCGCCTTCAGCGACATCGCGGTGGCCACGATTCCGGCCGCGAAGCCCGCCTCCTCACCGATGTCGACCTGGAAGGCGATGCCGAAGATGTTCACACCGGAGGTGCAGGCGAGACAGAACCACATCAGCGCCACCCGGCCGGTCCTCCAGGCCTCCATGGGGGAGTACTGCTTGTCGGCCGGGGGGTTCCTCTCCAGCGAACGCCGGGCCCGCGGGTCCTCCGGCGGGTTCAGCGGGTCGACGGCGGCCGGCCACCAGTTCTTCGGCGGGTCCTGGAAGTAGAAGCCGGCGAGAGCCACCGTCGCGGCGAGGAAGATCCCCGCCGAGACCAGTACCCAGCGGAAGTTGGAGCTGTCCATGAAGCCGTGGAAGATGAAGACGAACGGCACCGAGCCGTAGGCGAAACCGCCGTTGACGAAGCCGGTCTTCCCGCCCCTGCGCTCCGGGTACCACTTGCCGACCATGTTGACGCAGGTGGCGTACACCATGCCCGCACCCATGCCGCTGAACACGCCGAACCCGATGAAGGCCAGCGAGACGTGTGGCGCGTACGCCAGGGACAGATAGCCGAGCAGCGTGCCGGCCGAGCCCAGCATCATCGCCCAGCGCGCCGGCAGTCTGCCGTTCTCACGCAACCGCCCCGCCGGAAAGGCGACCGCGGCCTGACAGAATATCCAGGCGGTCATCATCCAGTAGATGTTGCCGCTGGACCAGTGGTGGGCCTCGTGAAGCGTGTCCTCGGCGGACGCGAACGCGTACTCGGCGGAGGAGATGCCCATCATGCCGATCCAGGGCAGGATCACCATCCACTTGCGCTTGCGCCCCATGATGTCGATGTCGGACTCGCCCACGCGGTAGACGCGTCCGTTCCTGTCGGTCACCTCCCGGTGGACGGCGACCCGTGTGACATCGGTGGTTGTCATGTTGTGTGCACCCCTTGCGTCGAAAGTTCTGGCCAGCGCCCCCTGTCCAATGCCTTTCGTGCGCGCGCGGGTCCCGGGGCCGGCCGACGCGCACCCGCCGGCCGGCCCCTCGCCGCTCACCTCATGAGCCGCCCCCCGACATCCCGCCCGTCTCCCGCCACCGCCCTGACGGAGGGGCCTTCGGCCCCAGTTCTGCTGCGGCCCGCGCCCACCGGTACTTGGCGCCCAGCACGGCCACCGGCTTCTCGGTGGTGTACGGGTACGCCACGACCCCGCGTTCGAAGAGGTACTGGCAGGCCTCCTCCACCTCCACGTCGCCCGCGAGGGACGCCACCACCGGCTTCTCGATCCCGCGCTCCCGGAACTCGGCCACCACCCGCGCGGTGAGTTCGGCGAACACCATGGGAGGGGTGACGATCGTGTGCCAGTAACCGAGCACCAGCGCGTGGATGCGCGGGTCCTGAAGACCCAGCCGGATCGTCGCCTCGTACGTCGACGGCGGTTCCCCGCCGGTGATGTCCACGGGGTTGCCCGCGGCCCCGAACGGCGGGATGAACTCCCGGAACGCCGCGTCCAGATCGGCCGGGATCTCCATCAGCGACAGCCCGTTGTCCGTCACCGCGTCCGACAGCAGCACCCCGCTGCCGCCGGCCCCGGTGATGATCACCACGTTGTCGCCCTGCGGAGTGGGCAGCACAGGCAACGCGCGCGCGTACTCCAGCATGTCGTTCAGACCCGGCGCCCGGATGACGCCCGCCTGCCGCAGGATGTCGTCGTACACCGCGTCGTCGCCCGCCAGGGCACCGGTGTGCGAGCCCGCGGCCCTCGCGCCCGCCGCCGTACGCCCCGCCTTCAGCACCACGACCGGCTTCTTCGGCACCGTCCGCCGCGCGGCCTCGACGAACGCGCGCCCGTCCTTGAGGTCCTCCAGGTGCATCGCGATGCACTCGGTGTGCGGGTCCTCGCCGAACCAGGTCAGCAGGTCGTCCTCGTCCAGGTCCGACTTGTTGCCCAGCCCGACGATCGCCGACACGCCCGTCCTCGTGGTCCGCGCGAAGCCCAGGATGGCCATCCCGATGCCGCCCGACTGGCTGGTCAGCGCGACCCCGCCCTTGACGTCGTACGGCGTGCAGAACGTGGCGCACAGGTCCTGCCAGGTCGAGTAGTAGCCGTAGATGTTGGGCCCGAGAAGCCGGACGCCGTGCCGCTCGGCGATCGCCACGATCTCCTCCTGGAGTTCGTGCTCACCGGTCTCCGCGAACCCGGAGGGGATCAGCACGGCGTTCGGGATCCGCTTGCGCCCCACCTCCTCCAGCGCCGAGGCCACGAACTTGGCGGGGATCGCGAAGACCGCCACGTCCACCTCACCGGGAACGTCGGTGACGCTCTTGTACGCCTTGCGGCCCAGAATGTCATCGGCCCTGGGGTTCACCGGATGGATCTCCCCGGCGAAACCGCCGTCGACGAGGTTGCGCATCACCGAGTTGCCGATCTTGCCCGGCTCGTTGGAGGCACCGATCACCGCCACCGAACGCGGCTGCATCAGCCGCCGCATGGAGGCGAGGATCTCCTCGCGCGAGTAGCGGCGCCGCTCCTTCGGTGCCCCGGTGGAGAGGATCACACGGATGTCGGCCGCGACCGCTCCGCCCGCCGTGGCGATCACCGGGTTGAGGTCCACCTCGGCGATCTCCGGGAAGTCGGTGACGAGTTCGGAGACCCGGCGGATCTGCTCGGCGACCGCCCACCGGTCCACGCCCTCCTGGCCCCGCACACCGCGCAGGATCTCCGCGGAGCGGATGGAGTCCAGCATCGACAGCGCTTCGTCGGAGTCCACGGGCGCCAGCCGGAACGTGACGTCCTTCAGCACCTCGACGAGCACCCCGCCGAGCCCGAAGGCCACGACCTTCCCGAACGTCGGATCGGTGACCGCGCCGACGATGACCTCCTGCCCCTTCGGCAGCAGTTCCTGCACCTGCACGCCCGCGATCCGCGCCTGAGGGTCGTACGCCCGCGCGTTCTCGACGATCCTGCAGAACGCCGCCCGTACGTCCGCCGCCCCCTCCACACCGACGATCACACCGCCGGCGTCGGTCTTGTGCAGGATGTCCGGCGACACGATCTTCATCACCACCGGCCCGCCGAACCGCGCCGCGCACGCCACGGCCTCGTCGACGTCGGCCGCCAGTTCCTCGCCGGGTACGGCGATCCCGTACGCGTCGGCGATCACCTTGCCCTCGGGCGCGGTGAGCGCGGTGCGGCCCTCGGCGCGCACCGAGTCCAGCAGCGCGCGCACCCGGAGCGTCCGGTCCTCGGCCATCACGTCAGATCACTCCGTTCGACTTGAGCAGGCGCAGTTCCTCGTCCCCGAGGCCGAGTTCGCCGACGTAGACCTCTTCGTTGTGCTCGCCGAGCAGCGGGGAGCTGCTCACGTCCACGGGGGAGTCGGAGAGCTTCAGCGGGCTGCCGACGGTGACGAACTCGCCGCGCTCGGGGTGCGGGACGGTGACGACCATCTCGTTGGCGACCAGCGAGCGGTCCTCGATGATCTCCCTGGTGGACAGGATCGGCCCGCACGGGATGTTGTGCGCGTTCAGCCGCTCCAGCACCTCCCACTTGGGCAGGGCCGAGGACCACTCCTCGATCAGCTGGAACATCTTGTTCAGCTTCGGCAGCCGGGCCTGAGGCGTCGCCCACTCGGGGTCCTCGGCCAGCTCCGGCCGGCCGATGAGCTCGCTCAGCGGCTTCCAGCCGACGGGTTGCACGATGACGTACACGTAGTCGTTCGGGCCGCCCGGCGCGCACTTGACCGCCCAGCCGGGCTGACCGCCGCCGGACGCGTTCCCGGACCGGGGAACCTCGTCGCCGAAGTCCTCGTTGGGATATTCGGCGAGTGGACCATGGGTCAGGCGCTGCTGGTCGCGCAGCTTCACCCGGCAGAGGTTGAGCACCGCGTGCTGCATGGCCACGTTCACCCGCTGCCCGCGCCCGGTGTGCTCCCGCTGGAACAGCGCGGCGAGGATGGCCGCCACGACGTGGATGCCCGTGCCCGAGTCCCCGATCTGGGCCCCCGTCGCCAGCGGCGGCCCGTCCTCGAAGCCGGTGGTCGACATCGACCCGCCCATGGCCTGAGCGACGACCTCGTACGCCTTGAAGTTGGTGTACGGGCCTTCCCCGAACCCCTTGATGGAGGCATAGACGATCCGTGGATTGATCTCCCTGATGCGGTCCCAGGTGAACCCCATCCGGTCGATGGCGCCCGGCCCGAAGTTCTCGACCATGACGTCCGAGCGCCGGATCAGCTCGGTGAGGATCTCCTTGCCGCGCTCGGTCTTGGTGTTGAGCGTGATGCTCCGCTTGTTGCAGTTGAGCATCGTGAAGTAGAGGGAGTCGACGTTCGGCAGATCGCGCAACTGCTTGCGCGTGATGTCGCCGGTCGGCGCCTCCAGCTTGACGACGTCCGCGCCGAGCCAGGCCAGCAGCTGGGTCGCGGAGGGCCCGGACTGGACATGCGTCATGTCCAGGACGCGGATGCCCTCAAGTGCCTTGGGGGTCATGGGCGTGCACCTCACTTGTACATGGTCTGGTTCATGGTTCCGGGGGCGTACGCGTCGGGGTCCACCCAGACGTTGATCAGCGACGGCTTGCCGGACTCACGGGCCCGGCGCAGCGCGGGGCCGATGTCGGCGGGGTCACGGACCTCCTCGCCGTGACCTCCCAGCATCCGTGCGAACTCGTCGTACCGGACGTCGCCGAGGGTGTTGCCGACCCGCTCGCGTTCCTTGCCGTACTTGGCGGCCTGGCCGTAACGGATCTGGTTCATCGAGGAGTTGTTGCCGACGACACCGACGAAGGGGAGGTCGTAGCGGACCAGGGTCTCGAAGTCCCAGCCGGTGAGCGAGAAGGCGCCGTCGCCGAAGAGGGCCACGACCTCCTTGTCGGGCCGCGCCTGCTTGGCGGCGAGGACGAAGGGGACACCGACGCCGAGGGTGCCCAGCGGTCCCGGGTCCATCCAGTGCCCGGGTGACTTGGGCTGCACGACCTGTCCGGAGAAGGTGACGATGTCGCCGCCGTCGCCGATGTAGATCGAGTCCTCGGTGAGGAAGTCGTTGATCTCGCTGACCAGCCGGTACGGATGGATGGGCGAGGCGTCCGAGCGGAGCTGCGGCAGCCGCTTCTCCAGGGCGGTCTGCTCGGCCGCCCGCAGCTCGTCCAGCCACTCCTTGCGCCTGGACGCACCCCCGTTCACCCGCCCGGAGGCCGCCTCGGTCACCGACTTCAGCACCAGCCCCGCGTCACCGACGATGCCGAGGTCGATGTCGCGGTTCTTGCCGACCGTGCGGTAGTCGAGGTCGATCTGCACGACCGTCGCGTCGGGGGAGAGCCGCTTGCCGTAGCCCATGCGGAAGTCGAAGGGCGTACCGACGATCACGATGACGTCGGCGCCCGAGAAGGCGTACCGCCGGGACAGCTGGAAGTGGTGCGGGTCGCCGGGCGGGAGCGTGCCGCGCCCCGCGCCGTTCATGTACGCGGGGATGTTGAGGGTGCGCACCAGCTCGATGGCGGCCTCGGTGCCCCGGGTCGTCCACACCTGGCTGCCGAGCAGGATCGCCGGCTTCTCGGCGTGCACCAGCAGATCGGCCAGCTTCTCGATCGCCCCGGGATCGCCGGGCGAGCGGGTCGAGGCCCGGTACGCGCCCTGCCGCGGCACGCGCGCCTTGGACACCGGCACCTTGGCGTCCAGCACATCGCGCGGGATCTCCAGGAAGGAGGGGCCGGGGGCGCCGTGGTAGCACTCGCGGAAGGCCATCGACACCATGTCCGCCGCACGCGCCGTGTCCGGCACGGTCGCCGCGAACTTGGTGATGGGGTTCATCATGTCGACGTGCGGCAGGTCCTGCAGCGACCCCATCTTGTGCTGGGTGTGCGCCCCCTGACCACCGATCAGCAGCATCGGGGACTCCGCGCGGAAGGCGTTGGCGACTCCGGTGACGGCGTCGGTCGTCCCCGGGCCGGCGGTGACGACCGCGCAGCCGGGCTTGCCGGTGATGCGCGCGTAGCCGTCGGCGGCATGGGCGGCCACCTGCTCGTGCCGTACGTCGACGACCTCGATGCCCTCGTCGACGCAGCCGTCGTAGATGTCGATGATGTGGCCGCCGCACAGCGTGTAGATGCGGTCGACGCCCTCGGCCTTGAGAGCCTTGGCGACGAGATGACCGCCGGAGATGACGTCCTGGGTGTCGTCGGGCATGGCGAAGTCCTTGTCCCTTCCTAGGGGGCGGGGAACGCTCTCGCGGTACATTGCATACAGTCGACGAATACTGTATGAAGCTTGTTATCCCGCATCCGATGGGTGGTGTCCAGGGGGTGTGCGGCACTTTTCGGTCGCCGGTCTCCGGCCCCTCTCCGGACCCTCCGGCGACTTCGCAGACAGGAGCCGAGATGGACCTGTACGAACACCAGGCAAGGGAACTCTTCGCAGGACACGGCATCGTGGTGCCGCCGGCCGAGGTCACCGACTCGCCCGAACGGGCCCGCGAGATCGCGCGCCGACTCGGCGGCCGAGTGGTCGTCAAGGCGCAGGTCAAGACCGGTGGACGGGGCAAGGCGGGCGGCGTCAAGCTCGCCGCCGACCCGGCCGCCGCCGAACTCACGGCACGTCAGATCCTCGGCATGGACATCAAGGGCCACACGGTCGGCACGGTGATGCTGGCCCGGCCCGTCGACATCGCCGAGGAGTTCTACGTCTCCTACGTCCTCGACCGCGCCGCCGGCCGCTTCCTCGCCATCGCCTCCGCCGAGGGCGGCATGGACATCGAGGAGGTCGCCGCGACCCGCCCCGAGGCCGTGGCACGCGTCCCCGTCGACCCGGCAGGGGGAGTCACCCCGGCGACGGCGTCCCGCATCGCCGAGGCGGCCGGACTGCCGCCGCAGACGGTCGACGTCCTCGTCCGGCTGTGGGAGGTCCTCGTCCGCGAGGACGCCCTGCTCGTCGAGGTCAACCCGCTCGTCCGCACCCGGGACGGCCGCATCATGGCGCTCGACGGCAAGGTCACCCTCGACGACAACGCCCGCTTCCGCCAGGCACGCTGGGGTGACGAGGACGACAGCCACCACGACCCGCTGGAGGCCGCGGCGGCGGCGAAGGGCCTCCACTACGTCAAGCTCGACGGCGAGGTCGGCATCATCGGCAACGGCGCCGGACTCGTCATGTCCACCCTCGACGTGGTGGCCGGCTGCGGAGCCCGCCCCGCCAACTTCCTCGACATCGGCGGTGGGGCCTCGGCGCAGATCATGGCGGACGGCCTGTCGGCCGTCCTCTCCGACCCGTCCGTGAAATCCGTCCTCGTCAACGTCTTCGGCGGGATCACCGCCTGCGACGCGGTCGCCGCCGGCATCGTCCGCGCCCTGGACACCGTACGGCTGACCAAGCCGCTCGTCGTACGCCTCGACGGCAACAACGCGGCCCGGGGACGGGCCGTCCTCGACGAGCACGCGCACCCGCTCGTCGAACAGGTCACCACCATGGACGGCGCCGCGAGCCGGGCCGCCCACCTCGCCACCACACCCTGAGGAGACCCGACGACATGGCGATCCACCTCACCAAGGAGAGCAAGGTCCTCGTCCAGGGCATGACCGGCGGCGAGGGCATGAAGCACACCCGGCGGATGCTCGCCGCCGGCACGAACGTCGTCGGCGGCGTCAACCCCCGCAAGGCGGGCCGCAGCGTCGACTTCGACGTCCCCCAGAGCCTGAACGGCCTGGGAGGTACCCCCAGTGCGGTCCCCGTCTTCGGCTCGGTCGCCGAGGGCATGGACGCGACGGGAGCCGACGTCACCGTCGTCTTCGTACCGCCCGCCTTCGCCAAGGCCGCCGTCACCGAAGCGGCCGACGCCGGCATCGGCCTCGCGGTCGTCGTCACCGAGGGCATCCCCGTCCACGACTCCGTCGCCTTCCTCGCCCACGCCCGGCGCAAGGGCACCCGCGTCATCGGCCCCAACTGCCCCGGCCTGATCACCCCCGGCCAGTCCAACGCCGGCATCATCCCGGCCGACATCACCAAGCCGGGCCGCATCGGACTGGTCTCCAAGTCCGGCACGCTCACCTACCAGCTCATGTACGAGCTGCGGGACACCGGCTTCTCCACCTGCGTCGGCATCGGCGGCGACCCCGTCGTCGGCACCACCCACATCGACTGCCTCGCCGCCTTCCAGGACGACCCCGACACCGACCTGATCGTCCTCATCGGCGAGATCGGCGGCGACGCGGAGGAACGCGCGGCGGCGTACATCCGCGACCACGTCACCAAGCCCGTCGTCGGTTACATCGCCGGCTTCACCGCACCCGAGGGCCGCACCATGGGCCACGCCGGCGCCATCGTCTCCGGATCGTCCGGTACGGCGCGGGCGAAGCAGGAGGCGCTGGAGGCGGCCGGAGTCAGGGTGGGCGCCACGCCCACGGAGACGGCCCGGCAGGTGCTCGCCGTCCTGAACGCCGACGGCTGAGGCCCCTCGACGTCCCCCATCTTTCTCTCGACCGTGCACCGGGAGCGGAGCGAACCGCATGCCACCCACCCTCACCCTCAAATCCGGCACCTCCTGGGCCGACGCCTGGCAGCGCTGCCTGACCATCGCCCCCGAGGCCTTCCGGGACGACCGCGTCCTCAACCTCTGGAACGCCGCCTGGCAGGCTGACGGCCGGGCGCTGCCCGCCGTCAGCCCCGTCGACGGCACTCCCGTCGCGGGCCCGCCGCGCCTGGACCGGGTCACCGCCCGGCAGGCCGTGCGCGCCGCGCTCGACCAGCACCGCGCCTGGCGGCACGTCCCGCTGCCGGAACGCCGGGCCCGCGTCGCCGCCACCCTCGACGCCCTCACCCGGCACCGCGAACTCCTCGCGCTGCTGCTCGTCTGGGAGATCGGCAAGCCCTGGCGGCTCGCCCAGGCGGACGTCGACCGCGCCGTCGACGGCGTGCGCTGGTACGTCGACGGCATCGACGACATGCTCGCCGGCCGGGCCCCGCTCGACGGACCCGTCTCCAACATCGCCAGCTGGAACTACCCGATGAGCGTGCTCGTTCACGCATTGCTGGTACAGGCACTGGCAGGCAACGCGGTCATCGCCAAGACCCCGACCGACGGCGGTGTCGCCTGCCTCACCCTGGCCTCGGCGCTCGCCGCCCGCGAGGGGATACCCGTCACCCTCGTCAGCGGCAGCGGGGGCGAGCTGTCCGAGGCGCTGGTGCGGGCGCCCGAGATCGGCTGCGTCTCCTTCGTCGGCGGCCGCGACACCGGCGCCGCCGTCGCCACGGCCGTCGCCGACCTCGGCAAGCGGCACATCCTCGAACAGGAAGGACTCAACACCTGGGGCATCTGGAACCACTCGGACTGGGACACCCTCGGCGCGGTGATCCCCAAACTCTTCGACTACGGCAAGCAGCGCTGCACGGCCTACCCGCGCTTCGTCGTCCAGCGGCGGCTGTTCGACGACTTCCTGGCCGCCTACCTCCCCGCGGTCCGCACGCTCAGGGTCGGCCACCCGCTCGCCGTCGAACACCCCACCGGCCCCCACCCGCGGCTGGACTTCGGACCGGTGATCAACGCGGCCAAGGCGAAGGAGCTCCACGACCAGGTCGCCGAGGCCATCGACCGCGGCGCCGTCCCGCTGCACCGGGGCACGCAGTCCGAGGCCCGCTTCCTGCCCGGCCAGGACACCTCGGCGTACGTCCAGCCGGTCACGCTGCTGAACCCGCCCCGGTCCTCCCCGCTGCACCACGCGGAGCCGTTCGGCCCGGTCGACACCATCGTCCTGGTCGACACGGAGGCGGAACTGCTGGCCGCCATGAACGCGTCCAACGGCGCGCTGGTGGCCACGCTGTCCACGGACGAGAGGTCCACCTACGACCGGCTGGCCCCGCACATCCGCGCCTTCAAGGTCGGCCACGGCGTTCCGCGCTCCCGCGGCGACCGCGACGAGCTCTTCGGCGGCTTCGGCGCGTCCTGGCGCGGCGCGTTCGTCGGCGGCGACCTCCTGGTCCGCGCGGTGACCCGGGGCCCGACGGGGGAGCGGCTGCCCGGCAACTTCCCGGAGTACCAGCTCATGCCCTGACGCAGGTGACCGCCCGGACACACACCGTGCACCCCGCCCGCCACCGCCCGGAGGGACGGAAAACGCAGGTGAAAGGCACTGCGAAACCTTGGTATGGTTGTCCATGTCGCCGCGGGGGGAGCACCCCGCCGAGGCGGCGGACACCTTGTCCGGGTGGCGGAATGGCAGACGCGCTAGCTTGAGGTGCTAGTGCCCTTTATCGGGCGTGGGGGTTCAAGTCCCCCCTCGGACACATCGCTCAATCGATGGCCCCGACCGGAACGGTCGGGGCCATCGATTGTTTTCGCGTCACCGAGGGGTGTGTCCCTGCTTCGGTTCCTCGGCCCGCAGGGTGCCATGGCGCGAGGCCTTGTCCGTGGCCCGTCCGACGACCGAGGCCGCCCCCGTGTCCACAGCGCCTCCCGGGACCGGTCCCCCTGGCGAGCGTGATCGCGGCGCGCTTGGTTCCGTGCGGGATCCCGTGGTCCCCGGGGTTTTCCGGTCCGTGCACGGGACTGGTTGACTTCTTCCGCGCGGGCTGTCGGCGCCGGGCCTCCGGCCGGGCGGTCCGCGCGCCGACACACCGCTGGGACTCACTGAGGGAAGTGCACGTGGAGCAGTTCGCTGCGGGCAAGGTACTGCGCGGCAGGTACCGGCTGGACCGGATTCTGGGCAGAGGGGCGATGGGGCACGTCTGGCAGGGGACGGACGTGTATCTGGAGCGTCCCGTCGCGGTCAAGACCGTCGCCGCGGATCTGCTCGCCCTGCCGGAGCGGCGCCGCACCGCCCTGGCGCGCTTCGAGCGGGAGGCCAAGGCCGCCGCCCGTCTGGACCACGCCAACCTCACCACCGTGTACGACGCGGCCGTGACCGAGGACGTCTGCTGCCTGGTGATGCAGCTCGTCGACGGGACGACCCTCGACAACGTCGTCGACGGCGCCGACGACGGGCGCCTGCCGGTGCCCGCCGCGGTCTCCGTGGCCGCGCAACTGTGCTCGGGCCTCTCCGCCGCGCACGCCGCCGGCCTCGTCCACCGCGACCTCAAGCCCCAGAACGTCATGGTCCGCACCAGCGGTCTGGTGAAGATCCTCGACTTCGGTCTGGTGAAGGTCCTCTCGGACACCGACCCGCAGCTCACCACGACCGGTGAGACGCTCGGCAACGTCGCCTACGCCTCTCCCGAACTCCTGGCCGGAGAGAGGCCGTTGGACGGCCGCAGCGACCTGTACGCGGTGGGGTGCCTGCTGCACCACATGCTCATCGGCCACCCTCCCTTCCGCGGCCGGGGCCCCGCCGAGCTGGCGACTCAGCACCTCACCGCGTCCCCGCCCCGCCTGGCCGACGGCGGTGTCGACGCCCCGGCCGCCCTCCAGGACCTGGTGCATGCACTGCTCGCCAAGCGCCCCGAGGACCGTCCCGGCGGTGCGGCGGACGTGTACGCGGCCCTCGCCCCGTACCTGCCGGCCCCGGATCCGGCGTTCGCGACCCGCAGGATGCCGCCGGAGGATCCCCGGCGGCCGTTCCTCGTGCCGCAGGCGCCGGTCATGCCGCGTTAACCGAGGCGGACCCGCGGCACGGTCCCCGGGACGGGTCACGCCGCGGACGGCGGCCGGACCTCTGTCAGTTCCTTGAGGAACGGGCTCGGCTCCCCGTGCCAGAAGACGTCCAGGCTGGCCCGGGCACGCGTGGCCGCCACGAAGAGCAGGGACCGGGCGCGCTGCATCTCCGTCCGGTGGCGCGCCGGGTCCTTGGCGCGCCGCCGCCGGACGTCCGCGCGCGGCACGAGCCCGTCGGTCACCCCGGCGATGATCATGCGCTGGTACTCCAGTCCCTTGAACCGGAACATCGTGCCGATGTGGACGCCGCTGTCGCCGCGGGGCCCGTCCGGACCGATCTCCAGCGCCATGATGCCGTGCTCCCGCAGCGTGTCGATGAACAGGACCTCGAGGTCGCTCTCGGCCTGCCGGTGCATCGGGATGTGAGCCGACCCGGGTTACGTGGGGTCGGATGATCTCGTTTCAGGTGGACAGGGGTCGCCCGGTGGGGACCGGACCTCACTCCAGGAGGGGACAGGTGAGCGGGAGGACGCGTTCGGTGAGGCGGGCGGTGAGGTGGGTTTCGGTGGGGGTGGTGTCGGTGAGCCAGTCGAGTGCCGTCAACTGGTTGATCAGGGGCAGTAGTCCGCCGGCGTCCACCGGGACCTGGTCGGTGAGGTCGTTCAGGGCGATGCCCTCGCCGCCGGGGCCGAGGTGTCCCGAGGTGTCGGTCCGGGTGGCCAGCGTCAGGGCGAGCAGCCGGGTGCCGGCGGGTGCCTTCGCCTTGCGGAGCTTCTTGTCCGAGACGACCCTCTGGGCCCAGCCGGAGAGCTTGGGCCGCGTCTTCCTGCCGAAGGTGAGGGGAGCCGCCGCGCCGGGCGTCAGGGAGGGCACGGTGATCGGAGTGGGGTTCTCCGGCCGGGAGGCGAGCAGGTCGCCGACCGTGCCGGGGAGGTCCAGCCAGCCGCAGCCGGTGAGCTTCCCGACCAGGTCCTCCGGGTCGGTCAGGCCCAGTCCGGTGAGGTCCTGGCCAACGAGGTTGCCGGTGCCGGTGTGCGCGGTGCGCAGGGTCAGCATCAGCACCAGCAGCCGTGCTTCCGGGCCGGGCAGCGGCGTGTGGCCGGCCACGTGCGCGAGGACGGAGCGCGCGTACTCCCACTGCGTCGGTACGGTCAGCAGGCGCGCCACGCCCGGTTCGTCGCCGTCCGTGACGCCACCGGTGCGGTGTTGGTGCTGGCGCCGGATGACGGCGGCGGCCTGCTCGGCGCGCCGGGCTTCCAGCCGCAGGGTGACGTCGCAGCTGACGTCGGACCAGGTGAGGAAGGCGCGTGCCTTGCGTTCCTGGAGGTCGGCCAGCAGCGCCAGGTCGGGTTCGGCGCGCTTTTGGTAGGCGCGGAAGAGGTCACCGAGTTCGATGAGTTCGTCCCGCAGGGATACGGGCCGCAGGTCGCGCGGGATGACACGCTGGGCGATCCTCGCCTCCGGCGGGCGGCGGTGCCGCGCGGGTAGGGAGCGGGGCGCCGGAACCCCCGTCCGGGCGGCGACCTGCTGGTCGGAGAATCGCGGCGCGCCCGCGCCCGCGCCTGCCGCTGCGGGGGCCGGGCGGGCGGCGGTCCCGGGCGGGGACGGCCGGGAGGTGGCCGCGGTCTGTGCTCCGGGGGTGGCTGCGGCGCACCTCGAACAGCACTCCAGGATCTGCCACCAGCGTCCTGCCCGGTCGGTGACCACGGCCAGGACGACCGGCCCGCCGCACCGCCAGGGTTCGGTACGCGCGTGCCTGCCGGTGTCGGGCAGATGGGTGCGGCAGCCGTCGGCCCGGCACGCGCAGTAGGTCCCGGCCCTGGGGGCGGGGTCGGCGCGCAGGTGGGCCTTGAGGTGGGCGACCGCGGCCGCACGGCCTGTCGCCGCGGAGGGCAGACGTTGCTCGGCACAGGCGGGGCGGCTGCACGAGACGCGCACCTCCGCGCTGCCTCGGCCGACGGGGTCCAGACGCACCGTCCACTGGCGCCCCGGCACTCGTTCGCCCAGCTCGCTCACCGTGGCCTGTGTCATCCCGTTCTTCCTCCATCTCCCGTGTCCCGCATGTCACCGACGCTTCCCGCTGTTCCGGGGGGTGTTCGGGCGGCGAGTCCACGGTATGCGGCACAGGGGCGGAGGGGGATGAAATCGCACGGGGTGAGGGCTTTCGGGTGACAACGCCGCCCGTTTCGGTGAACCCGGGCTCGACGGCCGTCACGACGACGGAGACGGGTCCGGATCGGCCTTCTCGCGAGCGTACCTGGGCGGTTGTGGGGAACTGGGTTGTCGGTCAGCCGCCCTGATAGATCGTGGTGCACAGCAGCGTGGCGCCGTCGTCCACCAGGGCGGCCCAGTAGCGGGTCTGGTCGCCTGCCACCCGGCGGCAGCTGTTCGCGTCGGCGCCCGCCGGGGCGCGGTAGACGCCTGTGATGTGCATGATCTGGTTGTACGGGGCGGGCACCGGCTCGCGTCGGCAGGCCACGGCCGTCATCAGGCCGAGGGAGATCGAGTCGCCGGACTGCTGGCCGAGCACGCAGTAGTTGGCGTGGTAGATGCGGGTGAGGCAGAGCTTCGTGGTGCTGCCGGTGGTGGCGGACCGGTAGCTCCAGTACGACTTCCCATAGCCGGTGGGGCAGCCCGTGTCGGTGGCGGTCACCTGGACCCGGGTCTGTTCGCCGGCGCAGGACACGGGGTCCGGCGGAACATCGACGCTCCAGTCGATGCTGGTGGTGCCCCCGCGGCCCGTGTCGTGGACCGCCAGGCAGTCGCCGGCCGAGATGGCTGCGAACGCTTCTTCGGTGGCATCCGGAGTGGGTGTCGACGGCTCGGGGTCGGACTCGTCGGTGCTCCACTCACTGGTGTCGGAGTCATCGGGGATGGGGGCGGCCGGTGAAGACGTGTACGGGGCCGGGCTGGAACCGGATGGGGGCGAGTCGGCCAACAGGTCCTTCAGTTCCGCTGCGTTGCTCACGCCCAGCCAGGCCAGGATCGACAGCACGGACGCGATTCCGCCGATCAGTGCCAACCACTTGGCAGCGGAATGATCATCGGGTGTGCCTGCCACAATGCCCTCCCCCCGAGGCTCAGGCGATGTTAACTTTTTCGGCGCCGCTGAGAGTCGAACTCCCTTTATCCCGCCTCTGTCGGCCGTCCCCGCACAGATCCGGCATCCTCGGCGGCCAGGGCCCGCACCATGGTCATGCCGCCGCCCTTGAGGCCGCGTACGACGTCCAGGGCTGTACGCGAGGAGGGCGGGGAACGCGTCGAACCGGGAGCATCGCCGGGCGGTCCGGAGCCGGGGGAGTACGTGGGGTCCGCTCCGGTGCACGGCACAGCCGTGACGGTGGACGGGCCGTTCAAGGATGATCGTCGACTTGTGATCCTGTCCGATGATGTCCGTTTTCTTTCATGCGCATGCCACGGTACCTTCGCTCATGCTTGGTTGCCGGTGAGGCGGATGTGACGGGGACGGCGCGGTCACCGACTTCGAGTTCACGCACTTCCACCAGCCGGTCTCCCGCACGACACCGGACGGCGGGCGCCACACGTTCGCGTACGACACTGAACTGAACCTGACCCGCGTCCACGGCGCGGACGGCCGTACCTGGGACTACGTCTACGACGAGGCCAACCGGCTGATCCGGGAGACGGACTTCAACGGCCGCACCCTCACCTACGCCCACGACGCGGCCGGGCAGCGGGTGTCGTGGACGAACGGCGCCGGACAGACCACGGAGATCACCGTGGACCTGCTGGGCCGGCCACAGCGGTACCGGACGGCCGACGACGTCACCACCTATGTGTACGACAGCTCCGGCTCCCTGCTGCGCGCGGCCAACCGCGACACGACGGTCGAACGCACCTACGACGCCCTCGGCCGCACCCTGACCGAGACCGTCAACGGCCGGACCACCACGTACGCCTACGACGCCCTCGGCCGACGCGTCAGCCGGCGCACCCCCTCGGGCATCGTCTCCACCTGGACGTACGAGGCGACGGGCCGCCCGCGGACCCTCAGCGGCTCCGGCGGTGAGCTGCGCTTCGACTACGACGAGGCCCACCGGGAGATCCGCAGGACCATGGGCACGGCGGCGGTGCTCCACCAGAGCTGGGACGGCGCGGGCAGGCTGGCCGAGCAGTCGCTGAGCCGGCCGGGCGGCGACAGCGGCGACCTGCTGCAGCACCGCACCTACGCGTACGACGTCGACGGCGCGCTTCGGGAGATCGACGAGCTCCTCGGCGAGAGCCGCCGGTTCGACCTGGATCCGGTCGGCCGGCTGACCGCGGTCAGGTCCGCCGACCGTGAGGAGACCTACGGGGTACGACCGGGCGGGCAACCTCGTCACCGCCTCCCCGCACGCCGGCACGCCGGACCCGCGGTCCCGGGAGTTCGACGGAACCAGGCTGCACCGGGCCGGACGCACCTCCTACGCCTACGACGGCCAGGGACGCCTGGTCCGCAAGACCGTCCGTCTCCTCAGCGGCGGACGGCGCACCTCCCACTACGGGTGGAGCCCGGAGGACCGCCTGGTGAGAGCGGTGACCCCGGACGGATCCGAGTGGCACTACACCTACGACCCGGACGGCCGGCGCGTCGGCAAACGTCGTCTGGGACCATGCGGCGACGTGCTGGAGGAGACGACGTTCGTCTGGGACGGAACACGCCTGGCCGAGCAGGTCGGAACCGACGGCACGGTCACCACGTGGGACTACGCTCCCGGCTCGTACCGGCCCCTCGCCCAGACGGTGACCGACGGCCCGGCCCGGCAGGCGGCGGACGGTACCGGGACCGGCGACGGGCGGGCGGACGTCGACGCCCGCTTCTACGCCATCGTCACCGACCTCGTCGGGGCACCGACGGAACTCGTCTCGGCGGACGGCAGGATCGTCTGGTACCGCAGATTCACCGCCTGGGGCATGCCGACGGAAGCGCCGCACGCCACGTCGGAAGCCGACTGCCCCCTGCGGTTCCCCGGACAGTACGCGGACACCGAAACCGGCTGGCACTACAACTACTTCCGCTACTACGACCCCGAGACCGCGCGCTACACCAGCGCCGACCCACTGGGACTGGGCCCCGACCCGAACGACTACGCCTACGTGGGCAATCCGCTCCTCCTGCTCGACCCGCTGGGCCTCGCCCGGGTCCGCGGCGAGCGCGGCCGGTGGGAGAGGGACCCGGCCACGCCCGCGCAGACCCACAACCGGGACACCGAGTATCCCGGCAGCTACCGCCAGTCGACCCATGACGCCATGGCCGCGACGTGGACCGACGAAGGCATCGCGCAGGGCGGTACACCGATGCGGTCCACCGGACGACTCGACCCCCAGGGCCGTCAGATCATGGAGCGCATCCCGAGATCCGATCTGACCTGGCGCAGCTCCGCAGGTGAGATCATTCCGTTCGACCAGCTGACGTACGAGCACCTGACACCGGTGGTCGATCACTGGAACGAGACGGGTTACCGTTCCGACCGGGCCGTGCGCAACGACTTCTACAACCACCCGGACAACATGGAACCCATGACGCGAAGCGAGAACTCACGCGGTGGCGCGCTCATGGACGCCACCTACCGCCAGGATGTCCACCCCACCCTCTACTCATGCAGTTAGGGCCCCACCCCGGCACAGGAGCCACCCCATGAACCCTGCATCCGTCCTGCCCGCCATGCCCGGCGCGACGCCCGTCCCCGGCCTGGAATCGGCGTGGCGCTGGTCGCCGAACCCGATGTTCACCTTCACCGCCGCGCTCTCCACCGACGGAGAGCACAACCTGCAGGTCAACGTGCGGGGCCCCTACGACGAGGGACTCGTCACGGCGCTGCTCGCCCACGCGAGGGCGCATGACGGCGAGTTCGTCGGACGGGGGCGGCCCCTGGTGGGGATCGGAGGCTTCCAGCACCCCGGGTCCGCGTTCGACACCGTGGGCGTGGCGACGGCCGAGGTGCACGGCTACCACGCCACGGAGAATCCCGGACTCTCCGCTGTCACCTACGCCGTCTTCCCCGCCTACGCCGGTGAGATCTCCGGCCGGGAGAGCGAGGAGGAGGCCTGGGGGCGGTTCCGCAAGATGCTCCAGCCGAACAGGCTGGACCGCGCCCCCGTGCCGTTCGTCAAGATGCGCTACGACAACACCCGCACCGGCAGCGGGAGCAAGGGCGACACCCGCGGTTTCGCCCCCCTGGCCACCCTCGTACGGGAACTGGGGCTGCTCGAGGACGCCTCCGGCAGTTTCGTCGAGTGGGAGAACCGGCACGGCGAGCTCTGGCGTGCGGACAGCACCGGCGACGGCATCCTGCTGACGCACGACGGCACGCGGGAACCCGTGGACACCGAGCGCCTGCAGGACGTGGGCCGCAGCAGCGTGCGGTGAGCTCTTCCGGATGATCCGCACGGTGGGAACGGGTGTTGCGGTCCCGTGAAAGGGCGGGCGGGGTTTTGGTACCGGGGCGTGTGGCGCGGGCAGACGTCGCCTGCCGGGGCATCACGCCTTCCGTGCCGGCCCGGCGGCGATGAGGTGTTCCCAGACGCTGAGTTCGAGTTCCGCGCCGCCGGTGCTCCACGGGTTGGCGGCCGTGTCGGGACGCCACCGGGGCGCGGGCGCGTGTACAGGCGGGGGCTGTACGTGGGCGGCGGGACGCCCGTACGCGGTACGGGGGCAGCCCCGAACTTGCGGGCCGGGACGGCGAACCCGCCGGCGTGGTTCCCCGAGTCCGCGGCGACGCCGGTTCCGCGGTTGAAGGCGTTCATCGTCGATGAGGCCTCGCGTCGGCCGCCCCGGCCGTGAACGCGGTGCCGGCCTCAGTCTGTCGGTGTCGGTGTCGGTGTCGGTGTCGGTGTCGGTGTCGGTGTCGGTGTCGGCGCGGCGCAGGCGTCGGCGATGGCCCGTGTGTCCCAGTAGAACGGACGGACCTCGGTGATCCGCCCGTCCTTGACCGTGATCGTCTGCAGGATGGGGAAGCCGAGTTCACGGCCCGTCGCGCGGGCGCGGGCACGGACCTGTGTGAGCACGACCGCGGTCTCACCGGTGGCGAGGAACTCCTGCTCCACCATGTCGAACGACTCCCATACCTCTCCCATCATGAGGAAGAACCGCGCCATGCCGTCGTGCCCGCGCCAGGTGCCTCCGTAGGGCAGAGCGTCCGCCTGATGCAGTTCGATGTCCGGCGCGAAGAAGGGGGCGAGCAGGTCGAACGAGGCCTCGCCGGGGCCTCCCGCCGCCAGGTACTCCGCCTCAGCCGCATACATGCCGGTGAGAACCGTCGTTGACTCTGTGGTGGATGGCATCGTCATGGCACCAGCCTGCGCACCGCGACAGGATGGTGCTGGCGGCAACCGGACATCGTTGTGCGACGGCGGTCGGCACTTCCGCACCACCCGCCACGCGCCGGTTCAGTGAAGGACAGCCGGTACCGCTGGGGGAAAGGCGGTGACTTCGTGGCCTCCCGCAGAGGCCGCGAGTCCACGGTCAGTGGACGGTGTTACTTTCCGTGACATGACCGATCACGTGCTACGGCTGCTGCGGCAGGACCGCCGCCTGGCCGAACTGGCGGCCTTCCCCTTCGGCTTCGACCTCGACCGCGCCGCCCACGGCCATGTCGAGGAGGTCCGCCTCGCCTCGGGCGGGCCGCTGGAGGCGGTGGCCGGGGACGATACCGGCGGCACGTACTTCGTGTGCGCGGACGGCTCGGTGCTCTACGCCGACTCGGAGGGCGCTGCGGGGATCATCGGCTCCAGTGTCGACGAGGCCCTGGAGCTCGTGATCGGCCTGTCCGGCTGGCGCGGCTGCACACGTCTGTCGCCGGACGACGGCGAGGAGAAGATCCTGGCGTGCGTCGCGAAGACCGAGGAC
Source organism: Streptomyces sp. NPDC020731 (assembly GCF_044334705.1). Classification (NCBI taxonomy): domain Bacteria; kingdom Bacillati; phylum Actinomycetota; class Actinomycetes; order Kitasatosporales; family Streptomycetaceae; genus Streptomyces; species Streptomyces sp. NPDC020731. Next base: position 36,470 of record NZ_JBIRTN010000031.1, on the reverse strand, counting down.
GAGATCCGTGAGTACTGCGGAATCGACGAGGAGCGGGCCGGGCTCCGTGCGGCGCTGGGCTTCCCGGAACGCTCCCCGGTCGAGCTGGTGGGCGGACTGCGTGCCGCGCTGCTGCGCACCGAGCCGGACTTCGTCCTGCTCAACGCGGACGAGGGATGCGCGTACGACCGGTTGGGCCCGGCCGGTCCACCGCTGTGGGAGCCCGTGCTCGCGGCGGGCCGCGCCGATCTCGCCCGCCTGCGGGAGGGCGACCGCACGGCATGGCGTGAAGTCGCCGAGGACCCGGTCCGGCGCCGGATCACCCTGCGGGCCGCGCAGTTCGACCGCGCCGAGGGCGACCTGGAGCTGCTACGGCATCTGCTGCGGCACGAGACACGGTCATCGATGACGGACGAACTGCGGCTCGCGGCCGTGCTGGTCGGGCTCCACGGAGACACCGGAGATCTGCCGCTGCTGCTCGAAGTCCGGGAGACGGACTTCGACACGGCGTGCGGCCTGGGCGGCATACCGGAACCGGGCGCGAGCGCTGACGAGTTGCGACAGTGGGCGCGGGAGCTCGACGAGTCGATGTTCGGGACCGACCCGGCGGACGAGCCGGTCTCCACCTGGACCGACCTGGCGCGGGACCAGGGGATGACGGACCTCGCGCGGGTGACGCTGATCCGCGAACTCGACGGCATCGTCATGGACCAGAGCAGACTCCGCCGCCCCGAGGCCCCCCACACCCTGGCCACGGCTCTGCTGAGCGGGCTCGCCCAGGACTTCGAGGAACTCGGCGACCTCCCCCAGGCGCTCCGCGCCCAGCGCCTGTACGCCGCCCTCCAGGAGAGCGCATGGGACCGGGCCTCGGCCCGGCACACCCTCGCCCGCCTGGAGCGGGAGGCGGGCCGGCTGCCGCAGGCGGTGGACAGCCTGGCCGCCGTACGCGACGCCCTGGCCACCCCGGGCGACGACTCACTGCGCCACTGGCAGCAGGTCAACCTCGGCCGCTTCATCGCCGAGGAGCACTACCGGCTCACCCTCGCCCTGGCCGGCGCGGGCCGCTCCGAGGAGGCCCGCGTCCTCCTCACCGCCGCCGACGCCGTACTCGGTGAACTCTCGGACAACGCCGCCAAGGGCGTCCGCGAGCTCGCCGAGCGGACCGCTGCGAGAGTGCGGGAGGCCGGCTGAGGACGGACACGGCGGGCGGCCGGCCGGGAAGCAGTGGCTGCCGAAGCAGTCTCCTCACCCGCCGCTACGAGTGACGCACCACCGTCAATCCGGCGTTCTTCGAGCTCGCCGACGGGGAGAACGCCCGAACCACCGACCATGACCGCGTCCTTGGCCGCGCGGCCTCTCACTACGTGACGACAGGACTATGCGGGGCGGGCCAGGGAGGGGTGGGAGAAGCGCCGGAGGACGCCGCCCCGTTCCGCTGCCCCGCCGTGTCACCCGCTGCGCCTCCGCCCGGAGCGCGTGCACGTGCCGGAACGCCTCCCCGTACCGTCGCCGCTCCGCCGCCGGCGGGCCGCGCCGCTCACGAACCGCTGCCCGGCGCGGTGTCGAAGGCCGCGAGGCCGTAGTCGTCGGACGAGTTGACCTGGACGACGAGGCCACCGGAGGCGAGCAGCCGGTCGGGGTGGTTCCGCTGGTAGGCGGCGGGAAGCCTGCTGGTCCCGGTCACGGAGCCGTCGGCCAGGGAGCGGCGCCGTACGGTGAACAACCAGTCGCCGAGGCCCTCCGTGTCCTCGCCCTCCACGGCGTACAGCGAGTCGCCCTGGATCCGCAGCGGGGCGAGTTCGAGGACCTCCTCCCGCAGGGCGGTGCGCCAGCGGACCTTTCCCGTGCCGAGGTCGATCGCCACCAGTCCCCGGGCGGTACCGCCCGGGCCCGACTGCGCCTCCATCACCAGCACGTTCCGCCCGACGAGGGCCCCGGAGCGCCGCAGGGTGCCGAAGGACTGCTCGACCGGCAGGTCGAGCGGCTTCCCGCCGGCGGATCCGAGGATGCTCAGGTACACGTTGCCGGACGGGTCGGCGTAGCGGGCCACGAGGGGTTCGGCCGCCACGATCTCCACGGGTGTGGCGCCGCTCCGTCCGACCTCGTGGGTGGCGCGGACCTCGCCGGTGACGATGTCGAGTTCGACGACGCGTCTGGTGTCGAGCTCCTCCTGGTCGCACGTGTCGGACACGGCGATCGTGCGCACGCCGGGGGCCACGTCGTCCACTTCGCAGTTCCCCCGGGTCCAGGGGTACGTCCAGACCGTCCTGCCGGTGGCCCGGTCGAGCCCGAGGAGGCCCTTCTCGCCGGACACCACCATCGTGTCGCCGGAGACCGAGGCGACGGGCAGCCGGGCCTCGCCGACCCGCCGGTGCCACAGCAGTCTGCCGGTGCCGGAGTCCAGGGCCGCGGCGACGTCACAGGCGGCGGGCGAGGTGTAGGCCCTGCCGAACCGGACGAGTCCCACGCCGCCGCTGGTCGCCGTCCCGGCGTCCGAGGCCCCGCAGGGAACGAGGCCCTTGGCCGGCGGTGGGACGGTCCACTCGGAGGTTCCGGTGCGTGGGGCGAAGCCCCGGATGCCGGAGGCGTCGATGCGTACCAGCGCCGTGGGGGTCAGCCAGGCGCCCATGACTTCCGAGTCGACTTCGGACACCCCCGGCTGCGCGGTCCACGCGACCCGGCGGTCGCCCTTCGCGGTGACGTCCGGGAGGGGGTCGGCACCGTCGGCGGCGGGACCGATGCCGGGCCGCTTGGTGGTCGCCCCGCCCGCGCTCCGGTTCTCCCCGGCCAGGTCCGGCAGGTAGATCACGCCCGCGACGGCCAGAGCGACGACGGCCGCCGCGGCCGTCACGGTGGTGAGCGCCCGGCGACGGCGCCGCGGACGCGCCCGCGGCCCGGCGGTCGTCCCCGGATCCGGGCGGGAACCCGGCACGGCCGGGGACGCGGGCGGGGCGATGCGGTACGACGTGGGCTCCCCGGCCGTGCGGGCGGGAGCCGGACCGGTGCCGACGCGTAGGCGCGACTGCGCGGCACGGGCGGCGGCGATCACCTCGCGCGGAGCGGGCCTCAGCGCCGGGTCCTTGGCCAGGCAGCGCCGTACGAGCGCGGTCAGTTCCTCGGGCAGGCCGTCGAGTTCCGGTTCCTCGTACACGGTCCGGTACGCCAGCACGGCCGGCGGGCCCTCGCCGAAGGGGTCACGTCCGGTCGCCGCGAACAGCAGCACGCCGCCGAGGGCGAAGACGTCACCCGCCGGCCCGACCGGCTCCTCCGCGACGACCTGCTCGGGCGGCGCGTAGCCGAAGGTGCCCAGCGCATGGCCCGTGCCCGTCAGCTCCTCCGAGTCCACCGCCCTGGCGATGCCGAAGTCGATCACCCGGGGACCGTCGTCGGCCAGCAGCACGTTGGACGGTTTGAGGTCGCGGTGCACGATGCCCGCCGCGTGGATGACGATGAGCGCCTCGCCGAGTGCGGCGGCGAGCGAGCACAGCCGCTCCACGGGCAGCGGTCCGTCGCGGCGCACGGCGGCGCTCAGCGAGGGGCCGGGGACGTACTGCGTGGCGAGCCACGGCGTCTCCGCGTCGGCGCCGGAGTCCACCAGCGGCACGGTGAAGAAGCTCAGCACCTTCCCCGCCGCCTCCACCTCGCGGCTGAAGCGCCTGCGGAACTCCGGGTCGGCCGTGAACTCCTCGTGGACCAGTTTGAGCGCGACCCGGTGGCCCTCGGCGTCCTCGGCGAGGAACACCCGGCCCATGCCGCCCTGTCCGAGCAGGCCGAGGATCCGGTAACCGCCTATCCGCTCCGGGTCCTCCGGCGCCGGCGGGGCCGTCCCCTCGTTCACGACGGGCTCCCCGCGGCTCGGAACATCATGATTCCCTTGGACAGCAGGTTGTGTTCACCGGTCATCAGCGCGAGCCGGTCTCCGTACAGGCGGACGCCGTCGAACTCGGCACGGTCCGGCAGCCGGGGGAGTTCCCCGGCCGCCGTCGGCGTGCCGTCGTCCAGCGCGTACCGGACCAGGGCGGTGGTCCCCGGCTCCGTCACGTGGACCACCAGGACTCCCCGGTCGTCGACGCCCACGATCACCGGGGAGGAACCGCCGGGTGCCGGACGGTGCCAGCGGATCTTCCCGGTGCGGGAGTCGAGGGCAGCGACCCCGTCCGTGCCGGTCTGCCGGAGGCCGTCGTGCTGGGTGAGGGTGACGGCGGTGTCGCGCCATCCGAAGAAGGCGGGGGTGAGCTGGAAACGGTTGCGCGCCCAGGCGCCGAGGGTGCCCTGGGGCTGGGTCTCGCGGAGCCGCGGACCCGGCTTCCCCTCGTTGCTGAAGACCATCATGGGGCCCTCGGTGTCGCCGATCGGTCCCGGCAGGCTGACGACCGGGGGTTCGGCCGTCTCGACGCGCGCCACGGGGACGTCGTCCGGGACGGTGGAGGTCCAGCGGACCCGGCCGTCGGCGATGCTCACCGAACGCACCGTCGTGGGACGGACGTCGAGCCGGGAATCCTCCGTCACGGGACAGGTCAGCGCCTCGACGACACTGGACTGCCCGACCGCCAGTCCGTTGATCGCGCACCTGTCGCGGCTGCCCTCGTGCGACCAGGCGGGGGCACCGTCGCGCAGGCGCCACGCGGTCACCAGGCCGCCGCTCATGACCACCACGCGGTCTCCGCCGATGCCCAGGACGTCCGAGTCGATGCCGGAGGTCGCGTACGGGTCGCCCGGCCGGCGGTGCTCCCACAGGGAGGTGCCGGAGGCCAGGTCCACCGCGACGACGCGGTCGCAGCCGACGGTCCCGTTTCGCTCGCCGTCCTCGTCCGCCGCGCCGAAGAGCACGGCGCCGACGCCGCCCGGTGCGGTGCGGGAGGCGGCGCAGGGGACCATTCCGGGATCCGGCGGCTTCAGCGTCCACAGGACCCGGCCCGTGTCGGGGGACAGTCCCTGGACGGAGCGGTGTCCGACACGGGCGAGCACGCGGTCGGTGAGCCACGCCTCGACGGCGTAGTCGTTGCCCTTCTCCGTCGCCTTCTCGTACTCCGCCCTGTTCGTGTCGTAGCGGATGATGGTGTCCTGCCAGGTCCGTGACCAGACGCCCCGGGGAACGGCCGGGCCGAGGGCGCTGACCGGTTCGGCGAGCGCCGGGACCGAGGGCGACGGCAGGGCCGACGCCCGGTCCTCGGCACCGCCGCCGTCGGACGGGCTGTCCTCGCCGCGCAGCGCCAGGAGGCCCGCGGCCAGGGTGCCCGCGAGAAAGACGGCCAGGGCGCCGGCGACGAGCGGGAGCCGGCGGCCGCTGACGGGCCGACGGGCCCGAGGGGGCGCGGGCGCGGAAGCGGGGGAGGGGCGGGGCGGCAGGCTCGGGCCCGGCTCCCGCGAAGACGGTCCCGGGCCCAGCGGCACCGTCGGGGCCGGACCGGGCTCCGGTAACGGGGCGGAGCCGGTGAGCACGTCCCTGATCCGGTGCGGAGCGGGGCGCCGCGCCGGATCCTTGGCGAGGCAGGAGACCAGCAGCGGCAGCAGCGCGGCGGGTACCCCGTCGAGGTCCGCCTCCCCGGTCAGCGTCCGGTGGCCGATCCGGTGCGCGGGCCCGTCGCCGAACGGAGGTCTGCCGGTCGCCGCGTACGCGAGCACCGCGCCCAGCGCGAACACGTCGCCGGCCGGACCCGCGCCGTCACCCGTCAGCTGTTCGGGCGCCATGAAGCCGGCCGAGCCGACCACGAGACCGGTCGCCGTCAGCCGCGTCCCGTCCACGGCACGCGCGATGCCCAGGTCGATCACCTGGGCCCCCCGGTCCGGATGCAGCAGCACGTTGGACGGCTTCAGGTCGCGGTGCACCAGGCCCGCGGCGTGGATGTCCGTCAGCGCGCAGGCCAGCGCACGGCCGAGCTCCCGCAGCCGGTCCTCCGGCAGCGGACCGGAGGACCGGATCTCGTCGGCGAGTGCCGGACCGGGTACGAAGACGGTCGCCAGCCAGGGGCGGGCGGCCTCGGCGTCGGCGTCGACCAGTGGCACGACGAACGGACTGTCGACCTTGCGCGCGGCCGCCACCTCGCGCCGGAACCGCGCCCGGAAGTCGGGGTCGTGGGCGAGCCGGGCGCGTACGATCTTCAACGCCACCGGGGGGCCGCCGCCCGAGTCGGCCCTCCGGGCGAGGTGGACCTCCCCCATCCCCCCTTCGCCGAGCGGCCGTTCGAGAACGTACGGCCCGACGCGGCGCGGCGCGGCGTCGTCCCCGGTACGTCGCCCTATCTGTCCCTCACGCACGGCTCAGGCCCCCCGTCGCTCGTCGACGGGTGATCGTAGCCGCTTCCGTGCCGTCCGGGGGAAGGCCTGCCGGCCGGGGCGGACACGCCGAGGCCCTCCGTGCCCGTGCAGCGGGCGCGGAGGGCCTCGGCGGGACTGCCCCGGCCGGCTCAGGGGGCCGCGGCGGCGGCGGGGGCCTCGTCCCGGCCGGAGACGCCGCCGGTCTCGCCCTCGTCGAGCCCGACGTCCTTCGTCTCCTTGCCGAGCAGCAGCGCGACCAGGGTCAGCAGCGCCATCGAGGAGAGGTAGACGCCGACCAGCCACGGGGAGCCGTCGCCGGCCTCCCACAGGGCGACCGCTATGAACGGGGCGACGGCCGCGCCGAGGATCGAGCTGACGTTGTAGGAGATCCCGGAGCCCGTGTAGCGCACGCTCGTCGGGAAGAGCTCCGGCAGCAGCGCTCCCATCGGGCCGAACGTCATGCCCATCAGCGTGAAGCCGAGCACCAGCCACAGCACCACGCCCAGCGTGCCCAGGCCGATCAGCGGTACCCACACCAGCCCGAAGACCAGGATCCCGGCGGTGACCGCGATCAGCGTGGAGCGCCGGCCGTACTTGTCGGCGAGCGGGCCGGAGACCAGGGTGAACACGGCGAAGAACAGCACCCCGAAGATCATCATGAGGACGAAGGTGGTGTAGCTGTATCCCAGGCCGGGTACGGCGGCGTCCTCGGCCGTACGGCCGTAGCTCAGCGAGAACGTGGTCATCAGGTAGAAGAGCACGTACGTCGCCAGCATGAAGAAGGTGCCGAGGACCAGCTGCTTCCAGTGGCCGCGGAGAACGGTGGCCAGCGGCAGCTTCCGCACCAGCCCGGCCTCACGGGTCCTGGAGAAGACCGGCGCCTCCACCAGGCGCATGCGCACCCACAGGCCGATCGCGACCATCACCGCGGAGAACAGGAACGGGATGCGCCAGCCCCAGTTCAGGAACGCCTCCGAGGGCTGGGACGGGTCGGCACCCGCCGTGGACGGCAGCAGCGCGCCGATGATCAGGAAGAGCCCGTTGCCGATGATGAAGCCGAGCGGGGCGCCCAGCTGCGGGAACGTGCCGTAGAGGGCGCGCTTGCCCTTCGGGGCGTTCTCGGTGGCGACCAGGGCCGCGCCGCTCCACTCGCCGCCGAGCGCGAAGCCCTGCGCGAGCCGCATCAGCACCAGCAGCGCGGTGGCGACCCAGCCGGCCTGCGCGTAGGTGGGCAGTACGCCGATGAGGAAGGTGGCGATGCCCATGGTGAGGAGCGAGGCCACCAGCGTGCCCTTGCGGCCGAGCCGGTCGCCGAGGTGTCCGAAGACCACGGCGCCGATCGGGCGGGCGACCATCGCGGCGCCGAACACCGCGAAGGACGACAGCAGCGCCGTCGTCGGGTCGCTGCTCGGGAAGAAGAGCTTGGGGAAGACCAGGACGGCGGCGGTCGCGTAGATGTAGAAGTCGTAGAACTCGATCGTCGTGCCGATGAGGCTCGCGATGAGGACCCGGGACCGGGAGTTGACGGGGGCCGGGCTGGTGGTTGGTGCGGGCATTTCACGGTCTTTCCGGGGAGGAACGGTCACCGGCGGCGTACACCGACGGCCCACACGGCGCCACGCGTCCACCTCACGGGAGGCCGCGCAAACAATGTGGGCCATGCAACGATCTCAGACATCTCACTGGTCAGAAACGTCGTACCAAGATGTGAGACGTGAATATTGTGTGGCCCGGCCCTCCCCTCCCTCCCTACACTCACCGGACAGACGCCGCCCGCCGCCGGGCCGCGCATCCATGACCAGTGAGGGGAGACCGGCCGTGCGCGACCACGCCACCGCTGCCGCTCCCCGTTCCCGGTCCCGTCGGTCCGTGGTGATCCTGGTGTCTCCCGCCGTCCGGTACCCGCCGCGCGGCCGGTACCGGATGCCCGTGACGCACATCTGATCGTCGACGCCCCACGCATCGGGGCGTCCGACGTCGTGCGCCGGGGAGATCGCGCCGCCCTTTCCCGGAACATCCGAAAGGCCACGGGCCATGCGCACCGACCCCCTCGCCACCGTCCGCAACCTGGGCATCCTCGCCCATGTCGACGCCGGCAAGACCACCGTCACCGAGCGGATCCTGTTCGCCACCGGCACCACGCACAAGCGCGGTGAGGTGCACGACGGGACCACCGTCACCGACTTCGACCCGCAGGAACGCGACCGGGGCATCACCATCTTCGCCGCCGCCGTCAGCTGCGCCTGGGACGGTCACCGGATCAACCTCATCGACACCCCGGGCCACGTCGACTTCGCCGACGAGGTGGAGCGCTCGCTGCGCGTCCTCGACGGCGCGGTCGCCGTGTTCGACGCGGTCGCCGGTGTGGAACCGCAGAGCGAGTCGGTGTGGCGGCAGGCGGACCGGCACGGGGTGCCGCGCATCGCGTTCGTCAACAAGATGGACCGGGCCGGCGCCGAGCTGGACACCGCCGTCGCCTCCATCCGGGAGCGGCTGCACCCCGTCCCCCTGGCGGTGCAACTGCCGATCGGTGCGGAGGACGCCTTCACCGGCGTCGTCGACCTGCTCGGCATGCGGGCCCTGACCTGGACCGACGAGGGCGAGGCCCGCGATGCGGCACCCGTGCCGGACGAACTGCGCGAAGAGGCGTACGGACGGCGCCGGCTGCTGGAGGAGGCCGTCGCCGAGCTGCATCCGGGCGCGCTGGAGGAGTTCTGCGACACGGGCGCGCTCAGTGCCGGCACGCTCACCGAAGCCCTGCGGGACCTGACCCGCAGCGGTGACGCCGTCGTCGTCCTGTGCGGCTCCGCCTACCGCAACCGCGGCGTCGAACCACTGCTGGACGCCGTACTCGCCTACCTGCCGTCGCCCCTCGACGTGCCGCCCGTGCGCGGCACGCACGACGACGGCACCGAGCAGGAGCGGGCCGCCGACCCGGCGGCACCGCTGGCCGCCCTCGCGTTCAAGGTGAACGCGACCGCCACCGGGCGGCTGACCTACCTGCGGGTGTACTCGGGAACGATCGAGAAGGGAGACACGGTGTGGGACGCCACCGCGCGCCGCTCCGAACGCGTCGGACGCATCCTGCGGGTGCGGGCCGACCGGCACGCGCAGCTGGACCGGGCGGTGGCCGGGGACATCGTCGCCGTGGTCGGACTGAAGTCCGCCCGCGCCGGCTCCACCCTGTGCGCACCGGACACCCCACTGGTCCTGGAGCCTCCAGGGGTCGCCGAGCCGGTCGTCTCCGTGGCGGTCGAGGCACTGAAGGGCACGGACACCGGGCGTCTGGCGTCGGCGCTCGCGCGGCTCGCCGAGGAGGATCCCTCACTGGTCGTGCGCACCGACCCGGAGACCGGTCAGACGGTGCTCTCCGGCATGGGCGAGCTGCACCTGGAGGTCGCGGTGGAGAAGATCCGGCGTGAGCAGGGGCTCGGCGTCAACGTCGGCCGTCCCCGGGTGAGCTACCGGGAGACCGTCGGCCGCGGAGTGTCCGGGTTCGTGTTCCGGCACGTCAAACAGGACGGCGGGGCGGGCCAGTTCGCCCACGTCGTGCTGGACGTCGAGCCGCTGGACACCCCTGCCGTCGGCTTCGAGTTCCGCTCGACGGTCGTCGGCGGGCGCGTGCCGCAGGAGTACGTCCGTGCGGTCGAGGCAGGCTGCCGGGACGCCCTGGCCGAGGGGCCGCTGGGCGGTCACCCGGTGACCGGGCTCCGTGTCACGCTCACCGACGGGTCGACCCACGTGAAGGACTCCTCGGACACCGCGTTCCGCACCGCCGGCCGGTTCGGACTGCGGGACGCCCTGCGGGCCTGCGCGATGGTCCTGCTGGAGCCGGTCGTCGAGGTCACGGTCACCGTGCCCGAGGACGCGGTGGGCGGCGTGCTCGGCGATCTGGCCGCGCGGCGCGGCCGGGTGACCGGCTCGGTCACCCGGGCCGGCGCCACGGTCGTCACCGCCACCGTGCCGCTGGCCGAACTGTTCGGCTACGCGACCCGGTTGCGCAGCCGCACCCAGGGCCGCGGCACCTTCACCACCCGGCCCACCGGCCACGCCCCCGCACCGGCCCCCGCGCCCGCGCGGTGAACGCGTGAACGGCGGCCCCTCCCGCGACTGGAGCAGGGAGGGGCCGCCACCGCCGCCGTACGAGCGCACCCGACCGTCGGCGTTCGGTCATGGCGTGCCCCCGGCGCCGGGATCAGGGGTACGACACCACCGTGGACGGCACGGTGGTGGTGCCCGATGTCGGGGCGCCGGTGTCGTTGATGACGCACTCGTACTGCCCGTTGCCGCTCAGCGAGACCACCAGCAGGTGGTGGAAGCGCACGCCCGGGCGGTTCGGGGCGGCGAAGCCGTGGTGCTGGACGATGCCCGGGTTCACGTTGTAGTAGCAGTAACTGCCCATGCCCCAGCCCTCGTGGGTGGTGACCCGGTCGCCGACCTTGTAGGCCGCGTAGCCCTTGAGCGAGCCGTTCCGGATCGCGGCCTGGTCGGGGGCGTCGTACGCCTTCTCGTTCTGGAAGAAGATCGTGCGACCGCGTTCGCCGTTCCACTGCACGTCGTACTTGTTGAAGTGCTCGACGAACAGGCCGGTGGCGAGGACGTCGTGGCCGTTGACGACGACGCCGTAGTCGCAGCGGTTGGTCTCCCAGCCGACGCCCTCGCCGTGGTCGGCGCGCCAGACCCAGGTGTGGTCGACGATGGTGTGCCGGGCGTTGATCACCATGCTGGTGGTCGCCCTGCCGGGCCCCGCACCGCCGATCCGGATGAAGACGTCCTGGACGGTGATGGGGTTCGCGGAGTGGTCCCGGCGCGCGCCGTTCGGGCCGACCTCCAGCAGGACACGCGAGTTGACCGGCCCGGCGTCGATCAGGAAGCCCGCGAGGCGTACGCCGTCGACGTCGGCGACCTTCAGGGCGGTGGCGCCGTTGTCGGGGATCAGGGTGGCGTAGCCGAGGCCCAGGACGACCGTGCCGGCGCGGTTCACCCGCACCGGCTGGTCGACGTGGTAAATGCCGGGTGTGAGCAGCAGGTTGAGGCCCTGGTCGAGCGCCTGGTTGAGGATGGCCGCCGAGTCGCCCGGCTTCGCGACGTAGAAACGGTTCAGCGGCAGCGAGGTGCCGCGCGGGGTGCCGTTGCCCCAGGTGACACCACGCGCGTTCTTCCGCAGCGCCGGCAGGAAGACGCGGTACTGGTCCCCGTCGAGGTACAGGAAGGGCTTCTCGCGGGAGAGCGGCGTCGTGTCGAGCGTGGTGTACGGCGGGTCCGGGAAGCCCTGCGCCGGGGCGCCCTCGACGCCCGAGAACACCATGTTCCACACGGCGTTGGTCCAGCCGCCGACCGAGCTGTCCCGGGTGTACCACTGCTGCTGCGAGTACGGGCCGACCGTGCCGTCGACACGGCTGTCGGCGATGTAGCCGCCGCTCGCCCAGCCGTAGCCGGACGGCGCGAGGTTGAGCCCGCCGCGTACGTGCATCCGGCGGAACGGCGCGGCCTGCGCGACCGCCCACCGGTTGGTGCCGTCGGCCGGGACGAGCGCCAGGTTCTCCGCCGAACGCCAGAAGTTCTGCGTGGCGTTGCCGTCGAACCAGCCGGCGTCGACCGTCACGTCACCGTTGATGGTGGTGTCGTCGGGGGAGAGGCCGAGCCCGGAGATGGAGGTGTAGAAGCCGATCTGGGCGTTGAGCCCGTTGTACGTGCCCGGCTTGAACAGCAGTTGGTAACGGCCGGTGCCGAACTGGGCAGACTCCTGCCGGGCGAACACCTCGTCGAGCCTGGCCTGGATGCCCGGCGTGGACGGGTCGAAGACGATCACGTTGGGGCCGAGATCGCCGCCGCCCTTCAGCCTGCGCGGTTTCCGGCGTTTCGCCGCGGGCGCGGCGGAGGCCGCCGAGGGCAGTGCGGCCAGGACCGGAGCGGCGGCTGCGGCGCCGAGCACGGTACGGCGGCCGATGGCCGGTGGCCGGGAGGACGACGGGGAGTCGGACGTCATGGGACGGCTCTCCTGGTTCAGGAAGTGAACGGCGTGGGGTGCTGGGAGCGCTCTCTCGACGCTGAATGGTTCATCCCCGGAACGGATGAGTCAAGGGGTGCGGCGAGAGTCGGGTGAGTCCGTCGAAACCCTTGACGCCCTCCCTCCGAAAGGCTTAACTCACGAGCTGAATTAAGCCGGGAGGCGCTTCCTTCGCAGGGAGGCGGCGCCTTCGTGCAAGGGCATCGCCCCCTGCACCCCGGAAAGGGACACCAGGAGCCATGCGCAGTATCCGAGCCGTGGCCACCGGCGCCGTCATCCTGTCCCTCGCACCCGCCGCCTCGGCCCGCGGAGGCGGATCGGGCACGGGCGGCGGGTCCGACGACTCGCCGGAGGAACTCACCTGCTGGGCCTTCGGCCAGGGCGCGAGCATCGAGGTCGACAAGAAGGTCATCCAGCCCGAGCTCGACAAGTTCGAGTGGGCCTACGGCTACGGCAAGCGCTTCGGCCTCGTCCACGTCGACCACGCCGCCCAGGTCCGCACCGTCAAGGGCTCCGGCCACCGGTACGCGGACACCATCCGCGGCCACGCGAACCGCACCCGGCAAGCGGCCCGTCGTCATCGGTGAGCGCGGGCGGACAGTCCGCGCTCACCACGGGCGGCCGTACTGACCAGTGGCACCCGTACGCGGCCGAGCGAGGCACTCCAGGCCGGACCGGACGGGGCGAGGCCGGCGATGCCGGAGCGGTCTTCGTGCCCGGCGCCGTCGGCCACGTAGCGGAGGCCGTCGTCGTCCACGACGTGGTTGCGTCGGCGATCTCGTCCCGGCCGTCCCCGCCGAGGCCGACGGTGCGGATCCGGTGGAAGCCGCTCGCGCCGCCGGCCGCGACAGCGGCCATGCCCCACCGGCCCTCACGGGTCCGGTGCGGTCCCGGCGCCGCCGTACGAGCGCGCTCTCAGCGCCGTTCGTATCCCCGCAGGAACGCGCGCACCCCGGACGCGATCAGCTCGTCCCGCTCCTCGTCCGGAAGGGTCAGGCCCCCCTGGTAGGTGCGGTCGCTGATCTCGCCGGCGGTCAGCTGCAGGAAATGGCTCGCGGCGCGCTCCGGGTCCGGGGCGTCGAGCAGCCCTTCCTCGGCCAGTTCGCGGAAGCGGTCCGCCACCCCCTTGAGGGCGCGGTCGGGACCGGCGGCGCGCCAGGCGTCCAGGAACTCCCGCGGGATGTGGCCGACCTCGGCCCGCAGCTGCCGCACGACGGCGAAGTGGTCGTGGTACCGGTGCATCGGCGCCATCCAGGCGTGCGCGAAGCCGACGAGGTCGGCCTCCAGGTCCGTGACCTTGTGGAGCCGCCGGTCGACGGCGTCGAGGTGGGACCGTACGACCTCCTCCGAACCCTCCACCACGACGACGCGGAAGAGCTGCGCCTTCCCCTCCGGGAAGTGGTTGTAGATCGTGCGGGTGGAGACCCCGGCCTCCTTGGCGATGGAGTCCATGCCGGCACGGGTGTAGCCGTCGCGCCCGAAGGCGCGGCGCGCTCCCCGCACGATCGCCTGCCGCTTCTCCGCCAGCCCTTGTCTCACGCGTCCTGCCCCTTCCTGTCACCGGTCACGGTATCCGGACCAAGAAAAGTACAACGCCCGTTGCATTAATTGCCATGAGCGTTGTACTTTCTCGGCATGACCAACTCATCAGCTTCCTCTTCGCGTTCGCACGCCTCCCGCACGACCGATGTCCCCTCGAGCGGTCTCCCGGCGGGCGACCCCCTGCGCGTCGCCGTCCTGATCGGCTCGACCCGCGAGGGCCGCTTCGCCCCCGTCGTCGCCGACTGGTTCCTGCGGTTCGCCGCCCAGTACGACGACCTCGAACTGGATCCCGTCGACCTGGCCGAGCACCCCCTGCCCGACGTCGTCTCCCCCGCGGCCCACCCGGAGGCCGCCGAGGTCACGGAGCGCCTGGCGGCGGCCGACGCCTTCGTCGTGATCACCCCCGAGTACAACCACAGCTTCCCCGCGCCCCTGAAGAACGCCATCGACCTGCACTACACCCAGTGGCAGGCCAAGCCGGTCGGCTTCGTGTCCTACGGAGGCCTGGCCGGCGGTCTGCGCGCGGTCGAGCACCTGCGGCTGGTCTTCGCCGAACTGCACGCCGTCACGGTGCGGGACACGGTGAGCTTCCACAACGCGTGGGAGAACTTCGCCGAGGACGGCTCACTGCTGCGGCCCGGGATACCCGAAGGGGCGGGCAAGGCGATGCTGGACCAGCTGAACTGGTGGGGGCGGACGCTGCGGGCCGGGCGCGACCGTGCCCCGTACGGGGAGCGATGAGCACCGCCCTCCCGGTGAGGACCGGGGGAAGCGGCGGAAGCGGGGGACCGTCCCTGCCCGCCGTCCCCCGGCACGTCCTGGCCCTCGCGGGCGTCGTGGTGCTCGGTTCGTTCATGACGGTGCTCGACATGACCATCGTCAACGTCGCCCTGGACCACCTGGCATACGCCTTCGACGCGCCCCTGTCCGTCGTCCAGTGGACGGTGACCGGCTACTCGCTGGCGCTGGCGACCGTCATCCCGGTCACCGCGTGGGCGGTGGGCCGGTACGGCGCCAAGCGGGTCTTCCTCACCGCCGTCGCGCTCTTCACGCTCGGCTCGGGGCTCACCGGACTGGCCTGGAACGCGGGTTCACTGATCGCGTTCCGTGTGCTGCAGGGGCTCGGCGGCGGCATGATCGTGCCCGTCGCGATGACGGTCGTCCTGCGCGCCGCCCCACCGGAACGCAAGGGCACGATGATGGGCGTCCTCGGCATCCCGGTCCTCGTCGGTCCGATGGCGGGTCCGGTCCTCGGCGGCGTCCTCACCGACGCGCTGTCCTGGCGTTGGATCTTCTTCGTCAACGTTCCGGTCGGCGCCCTCGCCCTGCTGCTCGGCGCCCGGGTCATGCGCGACGACGACGAGCGGACCGGCCGCCCGCTGGACCTGGCCGGACTGCTGACCCTCTCCCCGGGCCTGGCCGCACTGCTGTACGGGCTGACACTGGGCGGCGAACGCGGCGGCTTCGGCACTCCGGGGGCGGCCGTCCCGGTCGTCGTCGGTGCGGCGCTGGTGGCCGTCTTCGCCGTACGGGCGCTGCGGACGGACCACCCCCTGCTCGACCTGCGACTGCTGCGGAGGGCGTCGGTCGGCCGTGCGGTGGCGACCATGGTGCCGTTCTCGGCCGCGTACTTCGGCTCGATGATCCTCGTGCCGCTGTACTGGCAGCAGGAGCGCGGCCTGTCCGCCACCCAGACCGGACTGCTGATGGTCCCTCAGTTCCTGTGCAGCGGCACGGTGATGCAGATATCCAGCCGGATCTCGGACCGGGTGGCGCCGCGCGCGATCGTCGTCCCCGGCGTCCTGGTCGCCGTCGCGGGCTTCCTCGCCTTCGCCGTCCAGGCCGGCTCCGACGCTCCGTACTGGAGCCTGGTCGCCTCCCTCGCCGTCATGGGCACGGGGGTCGGCATGACGAACATGCCCGTCATGGCCTCCGCCACGCGCGGCCTCGTGGGCGCCGAGGTGGCCGCCGGCAGCACGGCGCTGAACATCGTCTCCCAGATGGCGGCCTCCGCCGGCACGGCGCTGGTGGCTTCGCTGCTGACGGCGACGGACGCGTTCCGCACGACACTGCTGTGCGGGGCGGGCCTGATGGCACTGGCGCTGCCGATGGCGGCGCGGCTGCCGAAGCACCGGCCGTGAACGCGGCGCCGGGCGGGTGCGGGACGGACGGGGCGACCGGGGCGACCGGGTTGGCCGGGGAGGAGGGAAGCAGTGGTCGGTCCTGACCCGCGGGGGCGGATGCCGTACCGGCCGGCCCGCCGGGGTGAAAGCGGATGCCGTTCCGGGCGGTCCCGTCCCTGCTGCCGGGCGCGGGACCGCCGCACACGCTCGGACGCCGGCCGACCGGACCCCGGAGCAGAAAAGGGGACGGCCCCTCGTCGCGTGGGACGAGGGGCCGTTCCGTGCGGTGCGAGTGCCGGATCAGGCGTGACGGTGGGAGTGGCGGTTGCCGGTGACCAGGCGGTAGAGGACGAGAAGGATGACGGAGCCGACGATGGCGGCGATCCAGGTGGACAGCTCGAAGAAGCCGTCGATGGAGTCGACGCCGAAGATCACCTTGCCGAGCCAGCCGCCGAGAAGACCGCCCGCGATGCCGATGAGCATCGTGATGATGACGCCGCCGGGGTCCTTGCCCGGCATCAGGGCCTTGGCGATGAAGCCCGCGAGCAGGCCGATCAGAATCCAAGCGATGATGCCCATGAAAAGGTCTCCTACCTCGTCGTATAAAGTTTCTGTTAGTGCACCGTCTTTACCGTCGGCCCACTTTCAAACGCCGCGGCCCCGACCATCTGCCGGGCGGGGTTCCGGCTTGGCCCGCCGTGTCCCTCACGGTCCGGCGAGAGGGTCTCCGGACCCGGCATGACTTCTGCCCCCTGCCGATCGGATGACTCCGGGTGACGGCACCGGGCCCGAGGGGGCCGCCACGGACGCCGATGAAAGGTCGGGCCACCGCCGGGCCGGGCGCGACGCGGGGCCGTTCGCGGGCGGCGGGCCCGCACGACGTGGATGCGTGCGAACGGTTCCGGTGCTCCCGCGCCACACCGGGTGATCGGTGTCATGGTGTTCTCCCCCGCTGTCCGGCTCTGGCTGCTCCCCAACGCCCTCCTCCTCGCCGCCATGGGCGTCTGGGGCGCGGTCCGCTACCCCCGCCTGCCGGAGCGGATACCGGAGCACATCGGCGCCGGCGGAGTGGACGCCTGGACGGACCGGTCGATCGGCAGCGCGTTCGTCCTGGTCTTCGTGTACGCGGGCATGACGGTGCTGATGACCGGCAGTGCCGAGCTGGCCCTGCGCATGACGCCACGCGACGAACTGCCGGACGCGGACAGGCCGTCGCTCGCCGCCGGGTTGTCCGCGTCCGTGCTCAACAGGCCCGGCAGCCGCGCATCGGCGCGCCGGATCGCTCGAGCCCTGTTGCTGCTCAACACGTGTATCGGCGTCTCCCTGCTCGTGGGCTGCGGCATACTGTGGCGCTCCACGCCCGACCCGGACGTGCCCGGACGGCTGTTCGCCGCGATGCTGCTGCCGCTCCTCGCCGGCACCGTGCTGACGGTCGCCGCGGCCCTGGCGGACCGGAAGCGCTGAGGTCCCCGGCCCCGTCCTTCTCCCGCCGCGTGGGGTACCGGTGGACCGTCCGCCGGGGCGGGAACCCGAACCAGTGCTGTGACCAGGAGGGTTCGCGGGGCCGGTGGAGCAGCATGAGGCATTCGAACCGTTGGGTAATGTGTTCGTCAAGGGAAGGCCGGAAGGGCCGTTGCCGGGCGGTGACGGCCGGTCGCAGCCGTGGACACGTCCCATGACCGGGGACGCCGGCAGGGCCTTCGGTCCCCGATCCCGGGGACGACTCACGAGACGGACGGGGGAATACGGATGACGACCGCTCACGCCGTGTCCGGGGCGGGGAGCAGTTCGCCGCCGGAGGGCGACACGGTCATCGACGTACGGGACCTGCGGATGCGCTACCGCGACCAAGAGGTGCTGAAGGGCGTGGACTTCACGGCCCGGCGGGGCGAAGTCCTCGTGCTGCTCGGCCCGAACGGCGCGGGCAAGACGACCACGATCGAGGTCCTGGAAGGCTTCCGGATGCGATCGGCCGGTGAGGTGAGTGTCCTCGGCGCCGATCCGGCTCGCGGGGACGAGCGGTGGCGTGCGCGCCTGGGCATCGTGCTGCAGTCCTGGCGCGACCACGGCAAGTGGCGGGTGCGGGAACTGCTGGCCCACCTCGGCTCGTACTACGCGCCGTACTCCACCCCCCTCGTCCGGCGGCCGTGGGACACCGACGAGCTCATCGCCGCGGTGGGACTGACCGTGCAGGCGGACAAGCGGGTCGCCGCCCTGTCGGGTGGCCAGCGCAGGCGTCTCGACGTGGCCGTCGGCATCGTGGGCAAGCCCGAGACGCTGTTCCTGGACGAGCCGACCGCCGGTCTGGACCCGGAGGCCAGGAACGAGTTCCACGGCCTGGTGCGCGGGCTCGCGGACGAGAGGACCACCGTCCTGCTGACCACGCACGACCTCGCCGAGGCGGAGAAGCTCGCCGACCGGATCCTCATCCTGGCCGGTGGCCGGATCGTGGCCGACGGCTCGGCCGAGGAGCTGTCCCGGCGGGCGTCGGTGGAGGCCACCGTGCGCTGGACCCGGGACGGGCGGCCCTTCGAGCAGGCGACGACCGAACCCACCCGGTTCGTCCGCAGGCTGTTCGAGGAGCACGGTGAGGCGATCGGCGGTCTCGAGGTGCGCCGGGCGAGCCTGGAGGACACCTACCTGACGATGGTGCGGGAGCTGGAGACGGGAAGCGGCCCCGGCG
The DNA here is from genome assembly GCF_044334705.1 of Streptomyces sp. NPDC020731. Lineage (NCBI taxonomy): Bacteria > Bacillati > Actinomycetota > Actinomycetes > Kitasatosporales > Streptomycetaceae > Streptomyces > Streptomyces sp. NPDC020731. The sequence goes on along the minus strand of NZ_JBIRTN010000031.1, from coordinate 17,875 downwards.
AGCGGGCGGCATTCGCTTTCGAGGAGGGACCGCGATGAGTCCGGTGTGGCACGCGGCGAGGCTGGGGGTGCGGCGCGGCCGGACGGAACTCCGGCAGACCTTCACCTCGGGCCAGGACGTGTTCGGGTACGTGCTCTGGACGGTCCTGCTCATGGTGCCGCTGTTCCTGGCCAGGGACGAGCAGTTGAAGGGCGCGGGCATCTCGGCCGGCGCGTTCATGCTGCCGAGCATGGTGGGCATGACGCTCGCGTTCACCGGGATGATGACCACGGCGCAGCTGCTCGCGACCGAGCGCGAGGACGGCACGCTGCTGCGGGCCAAGGCCGTGCCCCACGGCATGGTCGGCCACCTGGTCGGCAAGATCGTCATGGTGTCGGGCACGGCCCTCGTCTCCATGGCGCTTCCCTTCGCCGTCGGCGTGTTCCTGGTCGACGGGGTCGCCCGGCAGGGCGGCGGAGCGCTGCTGACGCTGGTGTGGGTGGTGCCGCTGGGCCTTCTGGCGACCCTGCCCATGGGCGCCGTCATCGGCTCGCTCGTCGACAGCCCGCGCACCGTCGGCCTGCTGATGCTTCCGGTGATGGGGCTGATCGTGATCTCCGGGATCTACTTTCCGCTGACGGAGCTGCCCGAGTGGCTGCAGATCGTGGGGCAGGTCTTCCCCGTGTACTGGCTCGGCCTCGGCCTGCGGGCCGCACTGCTGCCGGCCGGGGCGGTCGCCGCCGAGATCGGCGAATCCTGGCGGTACCTGGAGACAGCGGGCGTGCTGGGTGCCTGGGCGGTCGCCGGGCTGCTCCTCGCACCGTCCGTCCTGCGCAGGATGGCCCGCCGTGAGTCCGGGGCCACGATGGCGGAACGGCACCGGAAGGCGATGCAGCGGGTCGGTTGACGCCGCGCCGGACCGCGCACGCGGGCGCCGGTGGCGTGGTGCGTCCGGAGCCGTCGCCACGGAGGCCCGCGTCACCCGCCCCCGGAACCGGAGGCGGTAGGGCATGTTCCGCCGCAGGGGGCGGAACAACGCAGACATGTCAAAGGGAACGCGCTCGACGCTCGTCGTCGTTCTTCTGGTCTGGAGCCTGTTCGCCTTCCCGTGGTTCGACAAGGGCTGCGACATCGCGGAGGCGTACACGGCAGTCATCAAGTACGGGGTGCCGGAGGGGCTGGAGCCCTTGCCGGCCTGTTACGGCTGAGGGCTCGTCGAGTGGGCCGGTCCAGGTCGGGGCACTGTCCCGCTCCGGCGGACCGGAAAGATATTTGGTCATAGGTATGAAGACATACTAAGATCGGAGGATGCCCGGTTCCCACGCGTCCGACCAGGACCTCAGCCACGTAGCCCGTGCGCTGACGGCGCTCCTGCCGACGCTGAACCGGGCGGTGGACCGACGCCTCGCCCAGGACGTCGCGATCCCCAAGCCCCCCGAGGGGCAGCTGGCGCTGCTGCGGCTCGTCGCGGAGCGGGACGGCATCGCCGTACGCGAAGCCGCCGACGTGATGCTGATGAAGCCGAACAACGTCAGTGCCCTGGTCTCACAGATGACCCGGCAGGGACTGCTGGAACGCCGGCAGGACACCCGCGACAAGCGAGTGGCGCACCTGCATCTGACAGTGCGGGCACGGCAGGACCTGACCCGGGTGGACGACCTCAGGCACGGTTACGTCGTCGAGGCGCTGCACACCCTCACCGACGGGGATCTCGACGCCATCGGATCGGCTCTCACCGCTCTGAGCAACCTCGCAGAGCGTCTCCGCCCCGCCCACTGACGGCAACACCGCGGAACCCGCCCGGCCGATCCGGCCCGGCGGGCGCCGTCACCTGTTCTCCTGACACCCGGGAATCACCTTCATGTCCTCCACCGCCGTGGATCACTCACCCCTGTCCGCCGATGCCCCCGAGGGCGTCCGGCGCGGCCGCCGGAGCAATCCGTGGCTGACCCTGATCGCTGTCGCCTTCGGCCTGTTCATGGTCGGGCTCGACGGCAGCGTCGTGTCCATCGCCAACCCCGAGATCGGACGAGACCTCGACGCGTCCACCGCCGATCTGCAGTGGGTCACCAACTCCTATCTCCTCGCCCTGGCCGCCGCGTTGATCCTCGGCGGCAAGCTGGGCGACCGCTTCGGCCGGCGCACGTACTACCTGATCGGTGTCGCCGGCTTCACGGTGGCCTCCGTGGCGATCGGCCTGGCCGGCTCGATCGAGGGCGTCATCGCCTTCCGCGCCCTGCAGGGCTTCTTCGGAGCCCTGCTCATGCCCAACACCCTGGGAATGCTGCGGGCGGTCTTCCCGCCGAAGAAGTTCGGCATGGCCGTGGGCATCTGGGCGATGGTGTCGTCCGTGTCGACCGCGCTCGGCCCCATCGTCGGCGGCCTGCTCGTCGAACACGTCGACTGGGAGTCGGTCTTCTACATCAACGCCCCCATCGGCGTCATCGCGCTCGTGTTCAGCGCGCTCGTCCTGCCGCAGAGCAAGAACCCCACCGGTCACCACCGCTTCGACATCCCCGGCGTCGTCCTGCTGGCGCTCGGACTGCTCGCGGTCGTCTTCGGTGTGGTCAAGGGCGAGACCTGGGGCTGGACCTCCGCCGGCACCCTGGGCACCATCGCCGCGGGCATCGTGATCCTGCTGGCCTTCGGCCGGTACGAGACGCGCGTCGAGCACCCGCTGCTCCCCATGCGCATGTTCCGCAGCCCCGCGCTGACGATCGGCACGATCATCACCGCCGTCAACTTCTTCGTCCTGCTCGGCGTGATCTTCTTCGTGATGCTGTACCTGCAGAACGTCCGCGGCTTCACCCCCGTCGAGGCCGGTGTGCGCACCCTGCCGCTCAGCCTCGCCTCCGTCGTCGCCTCGCCGGTCGGCGCCGCCCTCACCGAGCGCTTCGGCGCGCGGCTGTCGATGCCGCTGGGCATGGCCCTCCAGGCCGCCGCGTCCTTCTGGATGCTCACCTGGGACGCGCACTCCTCCTACGGCGCGCTGTGGCCGCCGTTCGTCGCCCTCGGCCTGGGCGTCGGCATGGTGATGGCGGCCTCCTCCGACGCCATCGTCGGCAACGCCCCCGTCAAGGACGCCGGTGTCGCCGGCGGTCTGCAGGCCACCGCGCTGCAGATCGGCGGCGCCCTCGGCACCTCCGTCCTCGTCTCACTGATCAGCAGCCGCGTCGGTTCGACGCTCGACGGGGAACTGGCCTCCAGTGGAGTGCCCGCCCCCGTGGCGCAGGGCCTGGCGGAGGCCAAGGACGCCGTGGCGATGGGCGTCTCCCCGGTCTCCGGTGACATGCCCGACCGGCTGAGGGCCGCGGTCGTCGAGGGCAGTGGCCAGGCCTTCATGAACGGGGTCCACAGCGCCGTGCTCGTCACCGGCGTGCTGTGCGTGGTGGGCGCCGTACTCGCCGCCGCCGGCGTACGGCGCACCGCGCAGGCCCCCGCCCGTCACTGAGGGACGGCGAACGGGTGACGTGCCCGGCCGGATCGCGGGGCTCCCGTGGAAACGACGCCCCGCACGGCCGGCCGGGCCCTTCCCCCGAACCGTCATCCACCGAGCGGACGGCCCGGTCGTGGAGTCTTTCACCGGTGCCCCCTCGGGTTCTGCCGGACGGGACCCCGAGCGTGGTCTTCGGGGCCACGGCGTGGTGCTGCTGTGTCCTCCGTCAGGTGACGACGGAGACGTCACACTTCTCGGTGCCGAGGATGCGTACGCCCTTCACGAGCGAACCGTCCTGGACGCCGACGGACTCGTCGGCGTCCAGGACGACAGAGGCGGGCACACACGGCTCGTCGTAGGTGATGAGCCTGCCTGCGCGGGCCGGGACGAGCGGTCCCGGCCCGCGCACGAGCTTCAGGCCACCGTGCCGGCAACTCCTGTGCGACCGTCCGCAACGCCGACGATCGTCACGATGATCTGCTCACGGATGTCCTCGCCTGTCCTCGCCGGGATGAGCGGCGGCTCTTCATCGACACGCTGCTCGCACACGAAGCCGCGGTCAACGGCGAGGAACGGACTGATCCGAGTCCTGCCGGAACGCCGTGGCGGCCGTCGAGGCACCGTCCCCACGGGCAACGGACGTCCAGTACGGCGGTCGACACCGTGCTCGTCGTCAGCGTGGACGGTGACCTGCGCCGGCCGCCCGGTCCGCCCCGGGGCCGGAGGGCTACTCGGTGGGCAGGGCCTCCCGCATCGCCTTCGCGGTGGCAGCCGGGTCGTAGCCCTCGGGGACGCCTTCGACCAGGATGATGTCGCCCGCGATGTGCCGCGAGCGCAGCGGCGCGATCTCCTGGTAGGCGGGGGAGTCCCACCAGGCCCGTGCCTCGGCGATCCCGGGGAAGCCGATCACCACGACGTGCCCGGGCCAGCCGCCCTCCTTCACCTCGTGCTGCGTGGCGTGCACGAGGAAGCGTCCGCCGTACGGCTCGAAGGTGGCGGGGATGCGCTCGACGTACTCGGCGATCTCCGGGTGCGGAGCGGCCTCTTGCAGGTGGGCTATGGCGTAGGCGGGCATGGTGTCCTTCCGGTCGGTCGGGCTCCGTATACCAGTGATCATGACAGGTGGACGCGTCGGGGTCCTGCGGCAGGGCCGACGGGATCGTGTTCCTCGGGAACATCCGGCCGGCCAACGGTTATTGACCACCTGTGTGGCGGGAGACGATGCCGGACACGTCGGCCGGCCACTGCCGGATTCCCGTCCCAGCCGTGGGCGTCCCCGTCCGGCCCGGTACGGAGGGGAAGGGCGGATCGCGGAACTCGCATACGTCGGGACGTCAACGAGTTTCCGCGGTGCAGGTCGACTGCCAGGAGCCCGGGAGTGACGACTGCGTGGAGGTCACGCAAGCCCTCCGATTCGTACGCGTGCACGACAAGCGGAGGGCGGGGCGGTCCTCGACTCGCGTGGTCAGGTCGGCCTGGGGTGTTTCGACCCATATGCGGAGAGGTGGACTCTCGTCGTCACCGTACGTCTGTCCGAAGCGCGGCATCCCATTGTGATCATGCGGGCCCTATGTCCTGTAGTCCCGTCCTTCACCGCCTCTTTTCATGCCACAGGCAACCACTAGGATGCGCAGCGAGGGTCTGACCATGGGTAACGGCGGCCCTTGAGGGACACGAGGAGTGGGGACAGGCATGCGGGAAGGCCGGTGGGTCGCGGTCACCGAGTCCGAGTTCGAGCACGAACGCCGCGGCCTGGAGGCGATCCGCCGGAAGCTGCCGGACGGCGACCCCTGGCGGGCCTGGTCGAACTTCACCTTCACCGCGAACACCGGCCACGTCCGCGAGGTCGACCTGCTGGTCGTCGCCCCCGGCGGCCTCTGCATGATCGAGCTGAAGGACTGGCACGGCTCGGTCACCTCCGAGAACGGCACCTGGGTCCAGACCACCCCCGGAGGCCACCGCCGCACCCACGGCAATCCGTTGCACCTGGTCAACCGCAAGGCCAAGGAACTGGCCGGCCTGCTCGCCCAGCCCGGTGGCAAGCGTGTCTGGGTCGCCGAGGCCGTCTGCTTCACCGACGACGGACTGCGCGTCCGGCTGCCCGCCCACGACCAGAACGGCGTGTACACCGTCGACGAGCTGGTCCACATGCTCAAGCAGGCCCCGGCCGACGAGCGCCGCCGCATCACCGCGATCGGCTCGCGCGAGGTCGAGGCGGCCCTGAAGAACATCGGCATCCGCAAGAGCGACGCCCAGTACAAGGTCGGCCCCTACGAGCTGGAGCGGAAGTCCTTCGACTCCGGGGAGACCTGGGCGGACCACCTCGCCCGCCACAGCGACCTGCCTGAGGCCGCCCGCGTGCGGATCTACCTCAGCGAGCGCGGCTCCGACGCCTCCCTGCGCCAGTCCGTCGAGAGCGCCGCCCGCCGCGAGGCCGCGGTGCTGGGCCGCTTCAAGCACCCGGGCGTCGTCCAGCTCAAGCAGTACTTCCCCTCCGGTCACGCCGCCGGCCCCGCGCTGATCTTCGACTACCACCCGGACACCCTGAAGCTGGACGAGTACCTGGTCCGGTACGGCGAGAAGCTGGACATCCTCGGCCGGATGGCACTGGTGCGCCAGCTCGCCGAGACGATACGCTCCGCGCACGCCAGCCGCATCCACCACCGGGCGCTCGCCGCCCGCTCCGTCCACGTCGTCCCCCGGCCGCGCGGCCGGAAGGGGCAGGCCGTCGGGGAGGAGGCCGCATGGCTCACCCCGCAGCTCCAGATCTCCGACTGGCAGATCGCCACCCAGCGCAGCGGCGACTCCTCCCAGGGCCAGGGCATGACGCGGTTCGCACCGACCGCTCTGTCCGCCATGCACCTGGGCGACGACGCCGACGCCTACCTCGCGCCGGAACTCACCGCCCTCAGCCCCGACCCGGTCTACCTCGACGTGTACGGGCTCGGCGTCCTCACCTACCTGCTGGTCACCGGCAAGGCCCCGGCCGCCAGCCAGGCCGAGCTGCTGGCCCGCCTGGAGGCGGGGGAGGGCCTGCGCCCCAGCTCCCTGGTGGACGGCCTGTCCGAGGACGTGGACGAGCTGGTGCAGGCCGCCACCGCCTACCGCCCCGGACAGCGCCTCTCCAGCGTCGACGAGTTCCTGGAACTGCTGGATGTCGTCGAGGACTCCCTCACCGCCCCCGCCGCGGCCCTCGACGGACACGCCGAGGAGGAGACCGGGGAGAGCGCCGACAAGGACCCGCTGGAGGTCGTCGCCGGTGACGTGCTCGCCGGCCGGTGGGAGGTCCGCCGCCGCCTCGGCACCGGCTCCACCAGCCGCGCCTTCCTCGTCCGCGACCTGGAGGCGGAGGCCCGCAGGACGCGCCCGCTGGCCGTGCTGAAGGTCGGCCTCTCCGACAGCCGCGGCGAGATCCTCGTCCGCGAGGCCGAGGCGATGCGCCGCCTGCGCCCTCACTCCGGCATCATCCGCCTCGTCGAGCCCGAGCCGCTGCACATCGGCGGCCGCACCGTCCTGGCGCTGGAGTACGTCGGCGACGAGCGCGACGACACCGGCCAGGGCACCGAGGGCGCGTCCCGCCCGCGCCGCCGCGAGGAGACCGTCGCCCGCCAGCTCCGCGACCACGGCCGCCTCCCGGTCGACCAGTTGGAGGCGTACGGCGACTACCTCTTCGGCGCCGTCGACTTCCTGGAGGGCGAGGGCATCTGGCACCGCGACATCAAGCCCGACAACATCGCCGTCCGCATCCGCCCCAACCGCACCCGCGAACTGGTCCTCATCGACTTCTCGCTGGCCGGCTACCCGGCCAAGAGCACCGACGCGGGCACCGACGGCTACCTCGACCCCTTCGTCGACGTCATCACACGCGGCTCCTACGACTCCCACGCCGAGCGGTACGCCGTCGCCGTCACCCTGCACCAGATGGCCTCCGGTGAACTGCCGAAGTGGGGCGACGGCAGCGTCCTGCCCCGGATGACCGACCCGAAGGAGTGGCCGTACCCGACCATCGCGGCCGAGGCCTTCGACCCGGCCGTGCGGGACGGACTCGTCGCTTTCTTCCAGAAGGCCCTGCACCGCGACGCGGGCAAGCGGTTCCCCGAGCTGAAGCCGATGCGGGACGCCTGGCGCAAGGTCTTCCTCGACGCCTCGCAGACCGTCCCCTCCAGCCACCGCACCCGCCCCGCAGCCCCCGCCGACGGAACCGCACCCGCCGAGGGCGCCGCCGCCGCGGGGATCGCGGACGCCGAGCCGGAGACCGCCGAGCAGCAGCGCGACCGCCTCGCCGCCGAGGTCACCCGCGACACCCCGCTGACTGTCTCCGGCCTCACGCTCGCCGCCCAGTCCTTCCTCTACGGCCTGGGCCTCACCACGGTCGGCGAACTCCTCGACTACAGCCGCCGTAAGCTCGTCAACGCCCCCGGCCTCGGCGCCAAGACCCGCAACGAGGTCCAGCAGCGGCAGCGGGAGTGGGGTGAGCGGCTGCGCGAGATTCCCGTGTCGCCGCTCACGCCGAAGGGCCGGGCGGAGGCGAAGGAGGAGCTGGAGCAGCTCACCGCAGCCGAGTCGGCCCTCGTCGGGCAGCTCGCGACGGGCGAGTCGGCGGGCGCGCTGTCCGCCCGCACGCTGCGCTCGGTCAGCCTCGACACCCTCGCCACCGTCTTCGTCCCGGCCGTCAACAACAACGGCTCCAACCGCAACAAGGCGGAGATGGTGCGGCTGCTGCTGCGCCTGCCCGACGAGCACGGCGTGCTGCCCGGCATCGGCGTCTGGCCGAAGCAGAAGGACGTCGCCGACGCGCTCGGCCTCAGCCACGGCCGCATCCCGCAGATGCTCAAGGACGAGCGCAAGCGCTGGAAGGCCGAGCCCGCCGTCCAGGCACTGCGGGACGAGATCATCGACCTGCTGGCGAGCATGGGGCGCGTCGCCTCCGCCGTGGAGATCGCCGACGCCCTCGCCGTCCGGCGCGGCACACACCTCGCCGGACGCGAGCAGCGGCGCGCGATGGCCCTGGCGGCGGTACGTGCCGTCGTCGAGGTCGAGCAACTGGTGCCGCAGGAAGCCGAGTTCCAGCACCAGCCGAACCGCAAGGCGACCGACGAGTCCCTGGGCGCCGGCCTGCTCGCCCTCGACGTGCGTGAGAACGACGCCCCGGACACCCCGACCGCGCCCGGCCTGCTCGACTACGCGACCCGCCTCGGCAAGACCGCCGACCGGCTCGCCCGCCTTGACACCCTGCCGACGGCCGCGACCGTCCTGGCCGAACTGGGCGCGTTGACGGTCCCGCCCGGCGCCGTCGACTGGGACGAGCGGCGCATGGTCGAGCTGGCCGCCGCCGCGTCCGTGAACGCCGCCGCCACCCCGCGCCTGGAGATCTACCCGCGCGACCTGTCCCTCGTCCGGGCACTGCGGCTCACCCAGGCCGGACTCGTGCGCTGGATCCCGGGCGTTCCGGAGGGGCGACAGCCCGGCCTGACCGGCGAGGACGTGCATGAGCGGGTCCGGGTCCGCTTCCCCGAGCTGGTCGTCCCGGACGGGCGCGGCGGCACGACCCACGAACTGCCGACCGGCGGCCCGCTCACCAAGGCGCTGCGCGACGCGGGCTTCGAGCTGTCGCTGAGCATGCGCGAGGACACGGGCACCCTGCGCTACCTGCCGACGCGGGTGGAGGACGCCTCCAGCTACCTCACGACGGGCGCATGGCGGCAGTCGACGCGCACGGGCACGGTGACGCGGTACGCCGACGACCCGCAGCTCGCGGGCGCGGTACGCGCGGAGGAACGGCTGCTCGCCTCGGCCCGCCGAGACGGGTACCGGGTGCTGACCGTACGGCAGCAGCTCGTGCGCGACGCGGTACGGGAACTGGGCGCCGAACGGTTGAACGCGCAGGCGGTGTCGGTGACCGAGCTGTTCCTGGAGGCCCTGCACGCGCAGGTCACGCCGGGCACCAAGCCGACCTGGGAGACCCTGCTCAAGGCGGACGCCGCCGAGCCGGGCTCGAAGGGCGCGGTGCGGTTCGCGGAGTACGCGCGGACGGCGTGGGGCTCGGTCGAGCCCCGGATCGCCGAGCTGCTGGGCAACGGTGGCGGCGGTGCCGGTCCGGTCCTGCTGACGGAGGCCGGGGTGTTCGCCCGGTACGACGCGATGGGCGTCCTGGACCGGCTGGCGTCGGCGGCCCGGCGGGGTGGGCGGGGGCTGTGGCTCCTGGTCCCGCAGAACGACCCCTCGCGCGAGCCGAGACTCGGGCAGGTGGCCGTGCCGTACCAGGCCGGCCTGGGGGAGTGGATCCAGCTTCCGGACACGTGGGTGGGCAACGCCCACCGCGGGTCCGGCGAGGTTGTGGCAAGTGGTGTCGAGGGAGACGCGAAGTGATTGACCGCAAGGCTCTGTTGAACGACCTGAAGCAGCAGGTCAAGGCGGTCGAGGCCGACCTCGGCAAGCAGGTGAAGGCGCTCGGTGAGGTCGGCGCGCGGCTCCGGGCCGAGTACGACCAGGCACGCAAGCTCGGGCGTACGGCGGCGACGTGGACCTCGTGGCTGGACGAGAGGGTCACGCAGGTCGCGGTGGCGTGGGTGCTGGGGACTGTGTTCGTGCGGTTCTGCGAGGACAACCGGTTGATCCCGGAGCCGTACCTGACGGGGCCGGACGGTGACCGGCGCGAGCTGGCGGAGTCCCGGTACGACGCGTACGTGGAGTCGGACGACAACCCGACCTACCGAGGCTGGCTGGAGAAGGCGTTCGACGAGCTGGGCCAGGGCCAGGCGGGGCGGCTGCTCTTCGACAAGCGGCACAACCCGCTGTACCAGGTCCCGCTGTCGCACGACGGTGCGCGGGAGTTGGTCGAATTCTGGCGGGGGCGCGACGAGGCGGGCGTCCTCATCCATGACTTCACCGACCCGCTGAACGAGGACGGCACGGAGGGCTGGGACACGCGGTTCCTGGGCGACTTGTACCAGGACCTGAGCGAGGCCGCCCGGAAGACGTACGCGCTACTCCAGACGCCGGAGTTCGTGGAGGAGTTCATCCTCGACCGGACGATGAACCCGGCGATGCGGGAGTTCGGTTGCGGGGGCCTGAAGATGATCGACCCCACATGCGGATCGGGACACTTTGTCCTGGGCGCGTTCCGGCGGCTCGTGCGGCTGTGGGCCGACGACCAGCCGGGCAAGAACGTGCACGAGCGGGTGCGGGAAGCGCTGAACTCGGTGCATGGCGTGGACATCAACCCGTTCGCGGTGGCCATCGCTCGGTTCCGGCTGCTGGTTGCGGCCATGGCAGCGAGTGGTGTGCGGAAGCTGGATGAGGCATCGAAGTATGAGTGGCCGATTCATCTGGCGGTCGGAGACTCACTGATCAAGGCCCGCCACTCCCAGCAGGAAAACCTGTTCGACACTGAGGGCGAAGACGCAGAAGACGAGCTGGCCGAGTTTAAATACGCCACAGAGGACGTGCACGAACACCCGGAGATTTTGCGACCAGGACGGTACCACGTGGTGGTGGGTAACCCCCCCTACATCACGGTAAAGGACAAGAAACTCAACGAGTTGTACCGACAGCTATATTCGGCCTGCGCGCGCAAGTACGCGCTCTCGGTTCCGTTTGCTCAGCGGTTCTTCGAACTGGCCAAGCGCGGAGACGCCGAGGGGCGGGGCTACGGCATGGTCGGGCAGATCACCGCCAACTCCTTCATGAAGCGGGAGTTCGGGACGAAACTCATCGAGGGGTACTTCGGGCACGCGGTGGAGCTCACTGAGGTCATCGACTCCTCGGGCGCCTATATCCCCGGGCATGGGACGCCGACAGTCATTCTGATCGGTAGGCGGAGGGGTGGGGACAGCCGCTCGCCAGTCATTCGAACCGTCCGCAGTGTCCAAGGTGAACCTGCTGCTCCGGAGCGCGCCGAGGAGGGCTCGGTCTGGAGGGCGATCGTCGAGCAAATCGACAAGCCTGGCTCGGTGAGCCAGTGGGTGTCGGTTGATGACTTGGACCGCGAAAAGTACTTCAGTAAGCAGCCGTGGGTTCTTGCCGATGGCGGCCAAGAGATGCTGGAGCAGATCAACGCGGTCCGGCAGGCGATCCTGAAGCAGAATCTGCATCGAATCGGGTTCTACGGTGTCATGGGATCGGACGATGCCATGAGCGTCGTTCCGCGCGCATTCACCAGAATCAAAGCTGAGCCGGAATACGTCCGACGCCTTGTCGTGGGAGACGAGGTGCGCGACTTCCAATTCGGAGAAGGGAACGAGGCTTTTCATCCTTATGATAGTCGACGCAATCTGGCTCGCCCGGAACTGTTTCCCAGTCTAGCCAGTTGGCTGTGGCCCTACCGGACCGAGCTGGGAGGACGTGCTACTTTCTCGGGCGGAACATACTTCAAGGATGGTCGGCCTTGGTGGGAGTGGCATCAGATTCCTAAGGACCAGGGAGCGCATCCGTGGGCCATTTCCTTCGCGTTTGTGGCTACGCACAACCATTTCGTGCTGGATCGGGATGGGAAGGTGTTCAACCGTTCCGCTCCGGTGATCAAGTTGCGGGAGGGGGCGAGTGAGGAGGAGCACCTGAGGTTGCTCGGGCTGCTCAACAGTTCTACGGCCGGGTTCTGGCTCAAGCAGGTGAGCCACAACAAGGGCAGCACGGTCGACTCCAAAGGTGCTCGGCAGTCCACTGTTCCATTCGAGGACTTCTACGAGTTCACAGGCACCAAGCTGGAAGAATTCCCTCTTCCAGCTAATTATCCCACCAAGCTGGCCGCGGCCCTCGATACCCTAGCCCAGCAGCTCTCTACCACCTCTCCCTCGGTTGCTGCCAGAAAGGAGGTCCCTACCGCTCTCCCGCTCCGAGAGGGTAAGTCGCGCTGGGAGTCCACCCGTGCCCGCCTGATCGCGCTTCAAGAAGAGTTGGACTGGCAGGTTTACTCCCTCTACAACCTTCATTCCGAAGATCTCTGCGTATCCGAGAACCCAAACGATCCCGACATCCCTGAACTGGCCCTCGGCGAGCGGGCCTTCGAGATCGTCCTCGCGCGCCGCGTGGCCGCAGGCGAGGCCAGCGACGAGTGGTTCAGGCGGCACGGCTCCACGCCCATTACGGAGATCCCCGCCCGCTGGCCTGCGCCCTACCGAGAGGTCGTCCAGAAGCGCATCGAAGCCATTGAGTCGAACCGTGCTATTGGTATGGTCGAGCGCCCCGAGTACAAGCGTCGCTGGACCACTGAGGGTTGGGAATCGCTCCAGGAGAAAGCCCTGCGCTCCTGGCTGCTGGACCGGATGGAGAACCGCGACCTGTGGTTCGATGAGAACGGCCAGCCCGCCATCGTCACCCTCTCCCGCCTCACTGACGCGCTCTCGGGTGACGAGGACTTCGTCTCCATCGCCAAGCTCTATGCGCCCCGCAAGGAGCTTGCGCAGGTCGTCGCCGAGATGATCAGCGGCGAGCACGTGCCGTTCCTGACTGCCCTGCGCTACAAGCCCTCCGGGCTGAAGAAGCGTGCGGACTGGGAGGAGGTGTGGGACCTCCAGCGCAAGGAGGACGCCGCGCCCGACGAGCAGGCCAAGCGGAAGATCCGGGACTCCATCCCCGTGCCGCCGAAGTACACCTCGGTCGACTTCCTCCGCCCGTCCTATTGGAAGGCACGAGGCAAGCTCGACGTGCCCAAGGAGCGGTTCATCTCCTACGGGCAGACCAATGCCGCCACCCCCGAGCTGTACGGCTGGGCCGGCTGGGACCACAAGGAGCAGGCGCAGGCGTTGGCGACGTACTTCACCAACACCGCGCTGTCCACCGAGGAGATCACTCCGTTCCTCGCCGGTCTGCTGGAACTCCAGCCCTGGCTGTCCCAGTGGCACAACGAGTTCGACATGCTCTACAGCGGCTCCCCGGCGGACTTCTTCGCCGGTTACCGCCAGCAGAAGCAGGGCGAGCACGGACTCACTGACGACGACCTCCGCGGCTGGCGTCCTCCGGCCGCGACCCGAGGTCGTCGCGCAGCAGCGAAGAAGTAGCCAGGAGTAGATCGACGTCGGTCGGTTCAGGGGCCACCCGGTGCGTGAGCGGGTGGCCCTCTGTCCGTACGTGCAGCGTCGCCCACACGGTCTTGCCCGGGGCGGCCCGGCGAGGGCTGACGCCCCAGTCGTCCGCCAGGGCGGCGACCAGGAGCATGCCCCGGCCGGATTCGGACAGCGAGTCGGTCTCCGGGGGACTGGCCGGGGGCAGCTTCTCGGCGCGGGTGTCGGTCACCTCGATGCGGAAGGTGTTCTCGGCCAGGGTGAGTTGGACGTGGAAGTCCCTGCCGGGGACGTGGCCGTGACGTACGGCGTTGGCGGTGAGTTCCGCCGTGATGAGGGTGAGCGTCTCGTTGACCGGGGTCGTGTAGGGGTGGCCCCAGTCGTCCAGGCGGTGCGAGACGAGTCGGCGGGCGAGGCGGGCACCGCGCGGGGTTGAGGTGAAGCGCATGATGAACTCGCGTTCGAGTGCGGGATGCTGCGGCATATGCCCATTCGGGGGAGTTTCCGACTTCATAGGGTCAACATTCGCGGACTCTGCGTAGCGTTGACCAGGAGCGATGCGCTGACGAGTGCGGGCTGTACACGCGGTCGGTGCGCTTGTACCTGGTGTTGGGCGTGACCGGTTCCCGGGCCCCGAGTTGGCTGACTGGGCGGTTGTACGAGAGGAGCTGCGGCGTGGACGACGAGGTTCAGCAGCCGGAGGAGTACGAGGTTGGGACGGGCATGCTGTGCGTGTTCGGGCGGCAGTTGAAGCTGTTCCGGGAGCGGGCGGGCCTGGACCGCGCGGGGCTCGGGTCCCTGACCGGGTACTCGGCCTCGACAATCGCGTCGTTCGAGCAGGCGAGACGTATCCCGCCAGCGAAGTTCATCGACCAGGTTGATGAAGCGCTGGACGCACGTGGCGTGTTGAGCACCAGCAAGGACGCGGTGGCTCGGGCCCAGTATCCGGCGTTCTTCCAGGGCGCGGCCAAGCTGGAGGCCGAAGCGGTTGAGCTTCATGTGTACGACACCCAGCTCGTCAACGGCCTGTTGCAGACTGAGGAGTACGCGCGGGCGGTGTTTGCCATGTGGCAGCCGCCGCTGGACGAGGCGCTGATCGAACAGCGAGTGGCAGCGCGGCTGGCGCGGCAGGAAATCTTCTCCCGGCGCCCGGCGTCACACCTGAGCTTCGTGATCGAAGAGGCTGCCCTGCTCCGGACACTTGGCGGAGAGGTCATCTGGCGCGGCCAGTTGGAGCACCTCATGCTGATGGCGGAGAAGCGCAACGTGGTGATCCAGGTGATGCCGTTGTCCCGCCAGGAACATGCGGGACTCGCTGGACCGTTCACCTTGATGGAGACCAAGGAAGGGCGCAGGATCGCGTACACGGAGGTGCAGGGCGACAGTCGCGTGCACACAGAACGTCCCAAGGTGCGTGGGCTTGAACGTGCCTACGGGATTCTTCGCGCGCAGGCCCAAACTCCGACAGATTCGCTGGCGTTGATCGAGAAACTGCTGGGAGAGAGATGAGCGGGGAAACTACAGGGCTGGACGCCGAGGCTCTGGCATGGTTTAAGAGCAGTTACAGCGCTGGCGACGGAGGCCAGTGCATTGAGGTCGCGGCTGGGATAGGCGCTGTCCACGTCCGCGACTCGAAGGACACCACCCGCGCCGCACTCGCCGTAGAACCCACGGCGTGGGCCGCCTTCGTGGAGTTCGCGGCACGCTGACAGAGGTGGCACCGACCGCAGGGCCCTCCGGCGGGCGTGTGCTCGCCGGAGGGCCCTGCGCACCCCACCTCCATAGAGCGCACCTTCAGCAGCCCCGGCGCCATGCTCGCCGGGTGCCCGCGCCGGCGATCGCCTCCTCGGGCGTCGATCGACATCGTGAAGCGAGCCGACCCTCACGCCACCGTCACTCACATAACGAGGTCTCAACGGAGCTGATGCATGCCGGTCCTCGCAGCTCGGAGGTACTGTAAGTTCCTGCCATGAAGCAGGGTAAAGAGGTCGAGAACCCCGAGTCGCGTTTCTTCGCGGTGCTGCTGGCAGCAGCGAAGCTGCCGGGTGTGCGTATCCACAGGGAGGCGTACCTCCGCAGTGCGCTGGCTCGGCACTGCTCCGAGGACGAGATCCGGCGAGCGATAGAAGAGACTCCCGCTGCGGCGGGCATCACCGTCGAGCTTCTCGACAAGGTCGCCAAAGACTCCATCCGCTACGAGACCGCCAAAGTCAGCGCCCTCTCGGCCGCCGCAGGGATACCCGGCATCCTCGCCCTTCCCGCCACGGTGCCCGCCGACGTGGCCCAGTACGTCGGCCACATGCTCCGCATCGCGCAGAAGCTCGCCTATCTCTACAGCTGGCCCGACCTGTTCTCCGACGAGGGCGATGACGTCGATGACGCGACCATGGGGGTGCTCACGCTGTTCTTCGGCGTGATGTTCGGCACCCAGTCGGCGAACGTTGCCGTGGGGAAGGTCGCCGGGATGATGTCGAAGCAGGTCGCGAAGAAGCTGCCGCAGAAGGCGCTCACCAAGGGTGTCATCTACCCGCTCGTGAAAAAGTCCGCGGCTTACCTCGGCGTTCAGATGACCAAGCAGTCCTTCGCGAAAGGCGTCTCCAAAGCCATCCCCGTCGTCGGGGCCGTCGTGTCCGGCGGGCTCACTCTCGCGACCTACCTCCCGATGGCCAAGAGACTCAAGAAGCACCTCGCCGGCCTGCCACTGGCGGACCCGTCGCACCGAGTGACGGAGGGGGACGTCGTGGACGGTGAAGTAGTGGAGGAGCACGAGTCTTTCGACCCAGCAGACGCTGAACAGCACGGCGCGATCACCACTGCCGTCAAGCCGGAGGAAACCAGGCCCTGACGCTTCGAGGGCCCTCCTGGTGGCCCAAGACAGCAGCCTTCCGTCTTCGACCGAGGTGCGGGCCCAGGTCCGCCGGCGCCACGCCTGCTCGTAATGCGTTCTGTCCCGACACACGCCCACAACGCCATCACCGCGGGTTCAGGGACCGGCGGGCCGAGTTGATGACGTTGTGGGCGTCGGCCCCGTACACCGCCGACTTGCTGAGGGACTTCCAGACCTTCTTGTACAAGGCGGTGTTGTCGGCGTCGTCCAGCCACAGCTCGGCGTGTCAGTCCTCGGCGACGACCAGTCGGTCGTCGAGGGCCCAGAAGCCGTTGGCGGGCACGATCTTGACGGACGCCGTGAAGGGGACAACGCCCAGCTCGACCGTGTCCATGCCGATCATGCCGTTGAGGCGGTCGAGTTGGCTCGCCGGCACCGAGGGCGGGCAGATCAGCGACCGCAACGCCAAGACGGCCACACCAACATTGCCGCCGCCCTACGCCACACCGCCCGCGACTGCCGAAAACCCTTGACCGTCCTCGGTCTCACCGGATGAATCCGGACGGATCTCGATCGTGCGAGAGGCCCTGGGTGGTACCGGCGAGTTATTTCAGCCTTGCCGGGCTTCGACGGCAGGACCGGCTGTGCGGACTGCTGGTGAAGGCGCCACCTGGGGCAGGAAACCGAGTGCCACGCAGGCGCAATGACGGCTCGTCACGCGGGAAAGCATGCCTGTGCGAATCCGGATTACTGGCCAGAAATCACCCTCTCACGATCCGATCACAGATGTAAGAATGTCTGTTCGATTACCGTCCCGTGCAATGGGGCCGAATCACGGGGGGTGGGAGAGTGGCTGGATGCCGTCCAGGACTCGTAGGTAGAACCAGCGTGGCGTTCGCGTTGGCCGCATCGCTCGCTGTCGCCGGGGGTAACGCACAGGCCGGCGCAAGCGCAATACCGATATGTCCGACCACGGACGAGTTATCGGTATACGAATTGCCGACTGGTCTGAACGTGCACACCTGCGATGTGGAGGGGCTCGTCGTCACCTATGACGGCACCGGAATAGAGATGCCGGAGGCCGACACCGCGGTAAGTATCGACATGCTGGCCGAAGACGGTACGGAGCACGGATTCACGCTGATCGTCACCTCGGACGGCAAGGTCTCCTATGACCTGTCCGAGGCCAACACGGAGTCGCCCACCGCAGGCGAGGACCGTGCCGATGTCGTGAGCCCGCGGCTGACGGCGGGTGATCTGACAGAGGAATCGGACTCGCCGGTGTCCGAGCCGCCCGCACCCGACGGCCTCGAAGTGGCCGAGGTGGACGCCGCGAGCTCCCCCGGCGAGTGCCAGGACGGCGCCTACTCGACACTGGATCGGAAAGAGTACGGCATCTACAACTGGTACCTGGGGGACGGGGCCTATCCCGCAGGCATGACACGCTCTCAAGCGCTGGAGTACTTCGAAGGCTCGATCGGACGGATCACGGCCAGCACCAACAACTGTGGCCTGACCGACCAGGTACCCGCCAAGAGTGAACCGTTCCGGGTTCGGTAGGGACTCGATCATTTGAGAGGATCGAGTCATGGCACGTCCTTCCCAGTACCCGCTTGAGCTGCGCCGTCGTGC
>NZ_JBIRTN010000030.1:0-58166 GCF_044334705.1 Streptomyces sp. NPDC020731 | reverse complement strand
CGCCCGTCGAATACGAGACCACCCACTACCTCGCAACCACGAAACCCCAGGTCACACCCAACAACTGAGATCTCTACCGAACCCGGAACGGTTCAGACACCATGGCCACCGGGGTTCGTCTCGGTGGCCCTCTCCGCATCGATGAACGCGTAGCGCACGGCTACTTCGTCGATTCCCTCGCGAAGAAGGCCGCGGCTTTTTCAGGACCTCGATCGTCTGCTGCTGTTCCCGGTTCTCCCGCCGCAGACGACGCAGCTCTTCCCTCTCGTCGCTGGTCAGCACACCAGCCGGCCCCTGCCCCCGGTCGGCCTTGTCCTGGTTCACCCAGTTCCGCAGACCCTCCGGACTCACACCGATCTCCCGGGCGACCTCGGTCACCGTCTTCCCCGACGAGTAGACCAGCGCGACCGCGTCCCGCTTGAACTCGGCCGTGTACCGCTTGCTCGTATTGCTCACTACCTGGAACTGCTTCCTCCGGGACCTGTCGTCCCAGTATCAGGCTGTCCAGCTCAGAGGGGGAACCTCACACTTCCTCTGCCCCCACCGCTCGACACCCTGGTCGAGCAACTCGCCACAGAGCATGAGACCTCCGCACCACCGGCACCTGACTGGCTTTTCCAGGGAAGCTATCCGGCCCGTCCCATGCCCGTCGCTACTCTCCAGCGACGGCTCAACACCTACGGCATCAGAGCCAAACCGTCCCGGGTCACTGCCTGCCTCAATCTCGCCCACGACCTGCCTCCTGCAGTCCTGGCCTCGATCACCGGCATGCACGTGATCACAGCAGAACAGTGGCACCGACGCGCGGCACCCGACTGGAGTGCCTATCTCGCCGCCCGACGCCAGGTGGCAGGGGGCAGGTGACGCAGGCTACGCATGATGCCCCGGGACTATCCGCTATCAGGCCTCTGAAGCAGAGCGCTACCCTTTCGTGCACCAGACCTCACGTGACACACCGGGCGCGAGAACTCGGTGAAATATTCAGATGCGGGATTCAGGGTGCAGCATGCGGACTGGGCGCGGTCCGCGTCTGCTGTAAGGGTTTGCCTCGTCAGCAGGGTCCAGTGAGGAAGCTCATCCTCTCTTGCCGAAACGCGCAATGAGCAATCCGCAGGTACCTACGTCGGTATCTGAGGGTGGACCAGATGTCGAAAACTAGTAATACGGCGGACATCAGACGACAGGCCCTCGCGCTTTTAGCGCGAGGGCCTGTACGTTCCCTATGACGTGAGTGAAATCCTGCTTTTGTCGTGACGGGGCATGCCCGCCTCAGAGGCTGAGCAGGAAGTCGAATCTAACGGGCGTTCATGCGGGGCCGCAGTAGTACTGCTGCCCTACACGTGAGGCTTGGGCCTCGCCTTTATGCCCTTCTGTTCCACCGTCAGAGGAGGGCGACAATTCCTGCTGCAACTACTACGATCACAGCCCCGGAGAGCCTCAGAATCGCTATCTGTGCCTTGGTCGGAGGACTTGATAGCACTCTTCCCGGAATCGGCATACGCCGCCCCCATTTGATCGTGGGGCCAGGAGCCGCTAGGCATAGTATGCCGAACGCCATGGCGATGGCGCAGATGACTACAAGTCCTGGGTTCATCTCTCTGACCTTACTTTGGGATAAGGCTGGCCGATTTTCCGAGAAGGCCGCCTGCTATGCCGCCACCGACGCACGCCATGCCCATATCTGCTGCACCATTTCCGTTGGCTCCCTCTGCGATCGCGCCGACAGCACAGCCGCCAACTATGCCGCCGACCAACGGGCTGCCCGTCACGACAGTTACTGCCGCGCCGATCGCTGTCCCCAGAACGAGTCCTGCCACCTCCGGCAAACCAAAGAGGCCGGTGGGGTCGGTGTTGTTGATGGGGTCACCGGCGGCATAGAGGTAGGGGTTGGTTTCCTGGCCGCTGGGGTCGGGTTGAGTGAAGCGGCCGAGGGTGGGGTCGTAGTAGCGGTGGCCCATCTTGTACAGGCCGGTCGGGTCGGCGTAGGCGCCGGCGTAGCGGTAGGGCTGGGGGACGGTCTCCGTGGGTGTGGTGCGCGGGAGACCGGTGGGGCCGTAGGCGTAGGTGTGGGTGCGCTTGCCGGTGCTGTCGGCGAGGCCGAGGACGTTGCCGGTGGCGTCGGTGAGGTAGTAGTAGGACTTCCCCCCAGTCGTCATGGAGTTCAGCGTGCCCGCCGGTTCGCGGATAAATCCGGTGTCGATGCCGTTCGTGGTCGTGGACGCCAGTCCGAGCGCCGTGTGGTGGAACCAGGTCGAGCCGAGCCTGGTGCGCTCGGCGTTGTCCGTGCCGGCGTGGACCAGGTCGTAGGTCTTGCCGCCGGTGGTGATGCCGGAGAGCTGGCTGTAGTCGGTCCAGGTCTCGCCCGTGCGGGGGGTGTTGTCGGCCGCCGCCGTTTCGTTGCCGAGTTTGTCGTAGGACCAGCCGGCCGTGGTGCCGTTCTTGGCGGTCAGTTCACTCGCGTCGTTGTACGTATACGTCGTGCCGCCCGGGCAGGTGGTCTTGCTGCCGTCGCGGCTGGTGAGGTTGCCGGCCTTGTCGAAGCAGTACAGCCACGATGCCTTGCGGGTGCCGGCGGAGTCGGCTTCCAGGGCGTAGGTGAGGCGGTCCTGGGAGTCGTAGGTGTAGGTGGTCGTGTACTTGGTGAGGTTGTCGGTGCGGGTGCGGATCTTGGTGGTGTCCTTGCCCGCGGTGTTCTTGTAGCTGTAGGCGAGGTCGATGAACGTCTGCGTGCCCGACGTGGTCCGGATCTTCTCCGGTCGGCCGTTGTCGTCCATGGTGACCGACTGGGTGGTGCCGCCGGGGTAGACGGTCTTGGTGCGCTTGCCGTTGTTGTTGTAGTCGAAGTCGGTCTTCTGGCCGTCCGGCGCCGTCAGGTAGTCGAGGCGGCCGGCCTTGTCCCAGGTGTAGTCCGTCTTCCCGGTCGGGTCGGTGTAGTAGTCGACGTCACCGCCCGGAGTGTAGGCGAGGGCGGTCTGGGCGCCGTTCTGCAGGGTGCGGCGCTTTTCCCGGTTGAGCTTGTCGTACTCCCAGGTGGTGGTGCCCGAGGCGTCGGTGCGGGTCTTCACGTTGCCGTCACCGTCGTAGGAGTAGCTGACAGTGGAGTTGGTGGAGGAGACCTCGCGGACTCGGTCACGGTTGTCGTAGACGTAGACCGTGGTGATGCCCCGGCCGTCCTTGACCGTCTCCACCCGGCCCAGCGCGTCGTACGTGTACGTCGTCTCGCCCAGCGGCGCCGGCGGCTTGGCCTTGATCAGGTTGCCCTTGGCGTCATACTCGAACGACGTGACCTTGCCGTTGCCGTCCTTCGCCGTGCAGCGCTGACCCTCGAAGCCGCCGCAGTCCGGCGTGGCGTCGTTGTACGTGTACTCCCGGGTGCCGCCCGCGGTGCCGGACGTCGTCACCGACATCGTGTTGCCGTTGGCGTCGTACTTGAAGCTGTCCTTGCGGCCGTCCGCAGTCGTGAAGTCGTTGGGCAGGTCGGTCCCCGCGACCGTCTGGTACGCCGACACGGACGCCGTCGCGCCCAGCGGCAGCTTCTGGGAAAGGGCGTTGTTGCGGCCGTCCCATCCGTACGTGGTCGTGTTGCCGCCGGTGCCGTCCGCGCCGGTGCCCATGGCGTCGATCGCCGTCTGGGTGAGGTGGTTCTTGTACGTGGCGTGGCGGGCGTGGCCGAGTGGGTCGGTGACCTTGGTGACCTCGCCGTCGGCGTTGTGGACGTACTTCGTGGCGTCGCCGTCCGGGTCCGTGAGCGTGGTCGTTCCGGCGTCCGAGGGAGTGGCGGCGGTGTAGTCGTAGCGCCAGGTCGGGCCCGTGTGACCGCTCGACGTCGACTCGGTGGCGCGCTGCACGGACGTGACGCGGTTGTGGCTGTCGTAGGTGAAGAGGGTGACCGTGCCTTCGGGAGTGGTCACCTTCGTCACGCGGTGCGAGCCGTCGTACTCGTACGTGGTGGCCTTGCCGGCCGTGTCCGTCACCTTGGCCAGGTTGCCGGAGCCGTCGAGGTTGAGGACTGCGGTGCGGCCGGTGTGGTCCTTGGCCTGCCACTGGTTGCCGTAGGTCTTGACCAGGTCGATCCAGCGGCCGGAGCGGGTTTCGGTGAGCTTGAAGCCCTTGTGCTCGGCGCCTTCGTCGTGCTGGTCGACGGTGATCGTGCCGTCGTTCCTGTCCGTCACCTTCAGCAGGGTGCCGTGCTCGTTGTAGGTGTCCTTGGTGCCGGACTTGCGGTCGGTCAGAGTGTAGGTGCCGTCCGCGTTCTTCCTCAGGTCCTTCGAGTAGCCGGCCGGCGTCGTGTACGTGCCGTCGGCGTTGGCCGTGAAGCGCAACAGGTTGCCGGTGGCGTCGAAAACGTCCACCTCACCGTCGTTCACCTGGAGGTAGCGCTCGTACGCCTGCCACCAGCGCTGCGACACCTTGCCCCACGGGGCCTCCAGTGAGTTGTAGGTGCGGGTCAACTGGAGCTTCTGGCCGACGCCCGCGATGTCGAAGTCCGTCGCCGCCAGCATCAGGTTGCCGTTGGAGACGTTCACCCGCGCCACCAGCGCGTCGTTCAGACGGGTGTCGACAATCTGGTGCCAGGGCACCTCGCCCTGCCCCTCGGGCAGGTAGTCAGTGGCGACAGCATCTGCCGACCGGACACCGGACGCCTTGGCGGTCTGCCCGTCGGTGGCGCGGGCCTGCTGCGCCGCTCGCCAGGCTGCCACCTCTGGTGATGGTTTCGCCTCCGCCTGCGAGGCCGGCGCCCTGGTCTTCCCGGCCGGCGTCGCGGGAGCCTCCACCTTCGTCGGCTTGGTCCAAGGGCTCTCTGGCTCCGGCAGCTGCGGCTTGGGTGTTGCCGCCAGACCGGGTGCGGCAGCGATCATCACAGCGGCCGTGGTGATCGCCGAGACGAGAGCGGTTCTGTGTGTTCTCCGGGCACGCCGAAACGACGCGCTCGTGGCACGCGAGTGCATCAGCTTCCCCCCACAGGAAGTCAGATCCGGCAACCCCACCGGTCACCAGTGACACACAAGCTGTCACAAGAAGCACACAAACCAGCGCGGCGTCCCCCCGAACTCCGACTGCATGCGGGCCAGAATCAGCCCCACCGCTTCAACCGCCCAAGCAGGACACAGAGATATCAAGTACCCCAAAAGGGTGGATGGAAATGATGAAGCTGTCTCTGGATACGGAGCCGGACTTGACCGAAACCCTTCGACCTCGGAGTTTCCATGGAGATCCCGAGTGGAAGACCGGTCGCTTCCGGTCAGGTTCAGACCTGCCCGTCCCACCCGCCGAACGGCAGCTCCTACGCTCACATGCAGGTTACGACGCTCCGCCGGCAAGCGGGCAAGTTGTCTCAAGGCAAACGGGAGCGCACCAGGCATCGCTGTGGCCGGGCCTCACACCAGGCACACTTACTGAGGTTGAACTCGTGATGTCGTCTTCGGTGATCAGGGGCTGATGGTCAGTCCTGTCTCGGTGAGACAGCCGTCTATGAGGTGGCTGCGGTACTGGATGTGGCGGAGACCGCGTCGGATGGTCTGGACGAGGTGTTCGGGGGTGCTGAAGGCGACGTTGGAGAGCCAGCCGCGCCGCAGCAGCGACCAGATACCTTCGACGGGGTTGAGGTCGGGTGCGTAGGGCGGCAGGTAGTAGATGGTCAGCCAGTCCTGGGCTGCCGCCCATTGCCGCAGGTCGGCGGCCTTGTGGACATTGAGATTGTCCCAGATCAGGACGATCGGGCCGTCGAGCTGGCGGTGTGCGGCGATCAGCAGGTCGCGGTAGTCGCGCCAACTGAAGCTCTTGCGTCCGTCGCGGTTGCCGTCGTCGCGGCGGGGCCGGTAGATCAGCCTCGAGCGGTGACCGGGTTTGTAGCAGGCCAGGGCTGCGATGGAGATGCGTCTGCGGGAGCGGCCGCGGACCCGCACCACCGGGGTGCGGCCACGCTGGGACCAGGTCTTCGCCTGCGGCGGCGTCATGGAGAAGCCGGCTTCGTCCTCGAAGACGAGCCAGGCTCCACGGGTCGCCGCGAGTCTTCCGCGCAGGGCCAGGTCTCCTTCACCCAGCCGGCCACGGCCTCGTCGTCGCGTTCCAGGGCCCGGCGGGCGGGGACCTGGCAGGACCAGCCGTTGCGGACCAGCAGCTTGCGCACGCCCTGGATGGTGTAGGTCAGGTGGAAGCGCCGGCCGATCACGGTCTTGATCCGGCTCAGTGTCCAGCGCTGGTCCTGCCAGCCGTGCGCGGTCGGCCCCTTGGCCAGCTCCGCCTCCAGTTGCGCGAACTGTTTCTCGCTCAGTCTCGGCAACGACGCCGGCCCCTGCGACCGCAGAGCACGCGGCCCATCCTTCTCCCACGCCTGCCGCCACCGCTGCACCGACCGGACGCTGACACGCAGGTCCTTGGCGATCACAGAACTCGCCTCGCCCCGAGCGAACCGCTCGGCCGCCTTGAGCCGTAACCCCTCGCGGAACTGCTGCCGTTCGGCGGTCAACCCGCCCCCTTGTGGATACCGCATGCCCCGGTGATACCGCACGGGCGACCAGCCGTCAGCCCCTACGACTCCACGAGTTCAACCTCAGTAACCGGCGATCCGCCGCTATGTTGCCGCGCTGCTTCGGCCATTCAGATTCATGGAGCTGTGGGCGCCTCCTCCTTTGAGACGGGATACGAGGGGCCTGGGCCGGCTGACCCATGGCGGCGCGTGGTCCGACTTCCGTTCGAGCGCCCTCGCTCCTGACTGCCGTCCAGACCGTCCGCGTGACGGTGATCACGGACGTCCTTCGGGGGGTGCTGCGTAGGCTTGGGTCGTCGCCACGGTGGGGTCCGCGAGAGTGGGCGAAGCCCTCCTCCAGTCACCTGACGGGGCGTCATGAAAGTCGGCAAGTGGTCAGCATGAGTCCTGAAAAACCTGGGGACAGCTGCCCGGACATGCGACTCGTTGTAGGGTATGGAAACAGCCCTTGACCTGCAAAAACGCAGGCAGGGAGCCTACTGGTGGGAGTGCCCCGGTGTTGCGTACCATGTTCAAGTCCAAGATCCACCGAGCCACCGTCACCCAGGCCGACCTGCACTACGTGGGATCCGTCACGATCGACGCCGAGCTGCTCGACGCCGCCGATCTGCTGCCCGGGGAACTGGTGCACATCGTCGACGTCACCAACGGGGCGCGGCTGGAGACGTACGTCATCGAGGGGGAGCGCGGGTCCGGGGTGATCGGGATCAACGGGGCCGCCGCCCATCTCGTCCGGCCCGGCGATCTGGTGATCATCATCAGTTACGCTCAGGTGACCGACGCCGAGGCGCGGGCGCTGGAACCCCGGGTGGTGCACGTGGACGGTGACAACCGCATCGTGTTCCTGGGGGCCGACCCGTCCGAGCCGGTGCCGGGGTCGGACCAGGAGCGCAGCCCGGGGGCCGTCACCACGGCCTGACCGGCGCAGACCGAGGCAGGAGCGTGACGTGGCCATGGGTGACATCGGGATCCGTGACGACCGGGCGGCGGGCCGGCTCGAGGCGGTGGCGGACGGTGAGGTCGTCGGGCGGATCGAGTACTTCGTCCTCGACGCGCCCGAGCGCGCGCTCGTGCCCGTGCACACCATCGTCGAGCCCGCCCACGAGGGCAGGGGCATCGCGGGCTCCCTCGCCCGCGAGCTGTACGGTACCGCCGCCCGAGAGGACAGCGCCGTCGTCCCGCTCTGCCCCTACGTCGCCAAGTGGGCCGAGCGCCACCCCGACCAGGCTCCGGCGGCCGGACCGGAGCCGGCCCGGGCGGCGAAGGAGTGGCTGGCGGCGCATCCCGAGCGGTTCTGAGGTCCACGTGCTCGCACTGCTGCACACCTCGCCCGTCCACGTGCCCGTCTTCGACGCGTTGCGCGACGAGGCCCACCCCGGGCTGGAACTGCGGCACCTTGTCGCCGAGGACCTGTTGGAGCGCGCCCGCGTCGACGGGCCCGCAGCGGTGGCCTGCGACGTACGGGCGAAAGTGCGTGAGGCCGTCGACGGCGGTGCCCGGGCCGTGCTGTGCACCTGCTCGACCATCGGCGGGGTCGCGGAGGCGGCTGCCGCCGAGGCCGGGGTTCCGGTACTGCGTGTCGACCGGCCGATGGCGGCCGCGGCGGTGGCGGCCGGGTCGCGGGTCGTCGTCCTCGCCGCCCTGGAAAGCACGCTTCGGCCGACGGTGGCGTTGATCGAGGAGGAGGCCCGGCGCGGCGGACGGTCCGTCGGGGTGACGACCGTGCTGGTCCAAGGGGCCTGGCAGTGTTTCGAGGCGGGCGACCCGGCCGGCTACGTCCGGCGGATCGCGGAGGCCGCGGACGCGGTCACCGGTGCCGAAGTGATCGTCCTCGCCCAGGCGTCCATGGCCCCGGCCGGGCGACTCGCCACGACGCCGGTGCCCGTGCTGTCCAGTCCCCGTCCGGGACTCGCGGCGGCAGCCCGACTGTGCCGCCGGGGCCCCGGCCGGGCCGTGCCGGACCGGGAGGCGCTCCGGCCGGGAACGTGACACTTCCTCGGAACGTGCCGTGCGGACGGACGCGTGAGCCGCGGATGGATCCATTGAGTGCAACCTTTCAGTTGCGCATGCCGTCGGGATGTGCAATCGTCGAGTTGCACACGGACCGGCAATGGAGGTATCCCGTGAATGACGCCGCCCACACCGACGCGGAGCTGTCCGAGCTCGACCGGATCGCCCGGCAGATCGACATCGACGCACCCGCCGAGCGGGTATGGGAGCTGGTCGTACGCCCCGGCTGGTACATCAATGACGGCGCGGTCGAGGCCGAGCCGGACCTGCGCCACGAGGGCGAGGTGACCGTGGTGCGCCATCCCTCGCTGGGTGAGTTCCGGTTCCGGACGGTGGAGCTGGACAAGCCGCGCTACGCGGCGTTCCGGTGGATCGGAACCCCGCACCGGGACGACTCGACGCCCTCGACCCTGGTCGAGTTCCGGATCGACGAGCGGGACGGCGGCGGGGTGACCCTGCGCGTGGTGGAGAGCGGCTTCTCCGGCCTCGCCGACGACCCGGCGGCATGGCTGAAGGAACGCGAGGGAAACGACAAGGGCTGGCTCATGGAGCTGGCCGCCGCGAAGGCGTTCGTCGAGAAGAACGCGTCGGTCCCGGCGAGGCGGCTGTGACCGCTTCCGCTCTTCCCGTCGTGTGTGCCGCGCTCGGCGACGCGACGCGCTGGGAGATACTCACCCGGCTCGGTGAGGGCCCCATGTCGGCGTCCGCGCTGGCCAGGGTCCTGCCGGTGAGCCGGCAGGCGATCGGAAAGCACCTGGAAGTGCTGCGCGAGGTCGGGCTGATCGAGTCCGAGCAGCGCGGGCGAGAGGTCGTCCACCTCGCCGTCGGCGCCCGGCTCGGCGCGCTGGCCCGCGAACTCGACCGGATCGGCCGCTCCTGGGAGACGCGTCTGCTGCGCATCAAGGAACTGGCGGAACGCCCCGGACCCGACGCGGCCCCCTGACGGACAGCGACTTACGACGATTGGGCAAGACCATGACCGACCACGACAGCAGGCCCACGGACCGTGCTCCGGCGCTGCCACCGATGGCCGACCGCGCCACCTTCCGGGCCGAACTGGACCGCCTGCGGATCCGGGAGAAGGCGCACACCCGGGAAGGCGACGCGATCGCCGCCGCCAGGCGGCGCCTGCCCATGGTCGAGGTGGCCGCCGACCTCGAACTGACCGGGCCCGACGGGCCGGTCACCCTGCTCGAAGCCTTCGAAGGGCGCCGACAGCTCATCGCCTACTACTTCATGTGGCACCACGGCCACGACGCGGCCGGGCAGTGCGAGGGCTGCACGTGGGTCACCACCCAGGTCCAGGAGCTGTCGTACCTGCACTCGCGCGACATCACCTACGCCGTCCTCTGCCAGGGTCCGTACGACGAAAGCCGCCGCTACCGCGACTTCATGGGCTGGGAGGTGCCGTGGTACTCGGCTCTCCCGTCGCAGGACGAACTGCTGACCGGGCGCCACGTCGGCATGATGCACATCGTGTGCTACCTGCGGGACGGCGACCGCGTCTTCGAGACGTACTGGACGACCCTGCGCGGGGTGGAGGCGATGGACTACAGCTACGCGCTCATGGACCTCACCGTGTACGGACGCCAGGAGCTGTGGGAGGACTCGCCACCCGACTGGCCCACCGTACAGGGCACGCCCGTCGATGAGGTGCGGCTGCGGAGCGACGGACGCCCCATCCCCCAGTGGTCGCGCATCGAGGCCGGCCGCTCCGACACTCTCACCCCGCGCCCCTGATCCTCCGGCCGGGCCGGTCCCTTCCGAACGTCCGGCGGCGGAGGCGTGCCGCGCCCGGCCGGGAAGGTGACGCCAACCGGCCCCGTGCCGTCACGCGGGCGGGTGACTGGAGAGGCGGCCGTCGGGTAGGCGGGGCAGTAGTCCAGAGCCGACGTCGAGCGACAGGCCGGAGGACACGCGCCATGACGAACCCGTACCCGGACCCCGTCCCGCCGGGCCCCACCCCGGGCCCGGACCCCTCGCACCCCGAGCCCTACCCGGACCCCGCCCCTTCGCCCCCGCCGCCGGGCCCCGGTCCGGAGCCGACCCCGCAGCCGCCGGGACCGGGACCGCAGCCGCCCCCGCCGCATCCGGGTCCCCCCGAGCCGTCCCCGTCGCCGATCCCGCCGGGCCCCGAGCCGGTGCCGAACCCGGAGCCCGGCCCGCCGCTGAGCTGATCCGGACGGGAAAACAGGGCGGTGGGGGGGG
Organism: Streptomyces sp. NPDC020731; assembly: GCF_044334705.1. NCBI lineage: Bacteria > Bacillati > Actinomycetota > Actinomycetes > Kitasatosporales > Streptomycetaceae > Streptomyces > Streptomyces sp. NPDC020731. Next base: position 47,458 of record NZ_JBIRTN010000030.1, on the reverse strand, counting down.
GGGCCGCCGGCCCCCCCCCCCGCCCCCGGGGGGGGGCCCCCCCCCCCCCCCCGGGCCCCCCCCCCCCGCCCCCGGCGCCGACCCCGCCGGCCCCCGCGCGGGGGCCCACCCCGGCCCCCGCCCCGCCGCTGTGCTGCCCCGGCGGGCAAACCGGGGGGGGGGCCGGCCGCCCGGCCGCCCACCGCCCTGTCACAGGAGTCCTACGCCGACACCTCCGAGCGGTCCCCGCCCCACAGCGTGTGGAACGAGCCGTCGCGGTCCGTGCGCCGGTAGGTGTGCGCGCCGAAGTAGTCCCGCTGGCCCTGGGTGAGCGCGGCCGGCAGGCGCTCCGCGCGCAGGGCGTCGTAGTAGGCGAGGGCCGCGGCGAAGCCGGGGGTCGGCACGCCCTGACGGGTCGCCGCGATCAGCACCTCGCGCCAGTCGTCCTGGGCGTCCGCGATCTCCCGCGCGAACGTCTCGTCCGACAGCAGGCTCGGCAGGTCGGCGCGGGCGTCGTAGGCGGCGCGGATACGGTCCAGGAAGGCCGCGCGGATGATGCAGCCGCCGCGCCAGATCGCGGAGACCGCGCCGAGGTCGATGTCCCAGCCGTACTCCTCGCTGCCGGCCGCCACCTCGTGGAAGCCCTGCGTGTACGACACGATCTTCGACGCGTACAGCGCCTGTTCCACCCGGTCGGCGAACGCCGCCGCCTCCGACTCGCCCAGCGGCGCGGCCTTCGGGCCGGCCAGGGAGCGCGAGGCCTCGCGCAGCGCCGCGTGACCGGACAGGGAGCGCGCGAACACGGCCTCGGCGATCCCGGACACCGGCACGCCCAGGTCGAGCGCGATCTGCACGGTCCAGCGGCCCGTGCCCTTCTGCTCCGCCTGGTCCACCACCACGTCCACGAACGGCTCGCCCGTGGCCGCGTCCACGTGCGACAGCACCTCGGCCGTGATCTCGATCAGGTACGAGTCCAGCCGGCCGGTGTTCCAGGTGCGGAAGATCTCCGCGATCCGCGCGGGGGAGTAGCCGGCGACATCGCGCAGCAGCTGGTACGCCTCACCGATCAGCTGCATGTCGGCGTACTCGATGCCGTTGTGCACCATCTTCACGAAGTGCCCGGCGCCGTCCGGGCCGACGTGCGTGACGCAGGGGGAGCCGTCCTTCGCCTTCGCGGAGATCTTCTCCAGCATCGGGCCCAGCGAGTCGTACGACTCCTTCGGGCCGCCCGGCATGATGCTCGGCCCGTTCAGCGCGCCCTCCTCGCCGCCGGAGACACCCATGCCGACGAAGTGGATGCCCTGCTCCCGCAGCGCCTTCTCGCGGCGGCGGGTGTCCGCGAAGTGCGCGTTGCCACCGTCGATGATCATGTCGCCGGGCTCCAGCAGCGGCGCGAACTCCTCGATCACCGCGTCCGTCGGCTCGCCCGCCTTCACCATGACGACCAGCCGCCGCGGTCGCTCCAGCGCCGCCACGAACTCCTTGGCCGTCTCGGCCGCCACGAAGCCGCCCTCGTGCCCGAACTCCTCCACCAGCGCGTGCGTGCGTGCCGCCGTCCGGTTGTGCACCGCGACCGTGTAGCCGTTGCGGGCGAAGTTGCGCGCGAGGTTGCGGCCCATGACCGCGAGCCCCGTGACACCGATCTGCGCTGAACTGCTCATTGGGGTGGCTCCTAGTGACCTTGGTATCGGTACTGCCGGGTCCCGGTGTTGCCGGCCGATGCCCGCCAGTCCTGCCATCGACCATCCTGACGTGCCGCACTCGCGTGCGCACGCGCGGGTCGGTACGACACCGCTCAGGCACATACGCGCGGATGCCCCCCGTGCACTCAGCGGGCGCACGCGCCCGCGTGCCCCCGCGGACGGGCACACCCGCCCGCGCACGCTCCCCAGGGAGTGCCAACGGGGGCGCAACGGGCGAAAACTCCCGGCCACTTGGCGCATCCGTGCGGCCGATAGCCGTCTTGTCACGGCCGGTTCGCACCGCTTACTTTTGCCCCTCCTGACGCATTGTCGAGGGGGACTTCCATGGCCGTGCGCGGCCGGCACCGCCGGTATCAGCCGAACAGGATCAACCGGGCCTCGCTCACCGTCACCGCGGGCGGCGCCGGAATGGCGCTCCCGCTGCTGGGCGCCGGCGCCGCCCAGGCGGCCGACGTGGAGACCTGGGACAAGGTCGCCGCCTGCGAGTCCACCGACGACTGGAACATCAACACCGGCAACGGGTACTACGGCGGGCTCCAGTTCACCCAGTCGACCTGGGAGGCGTACGGCGGTACCCGGTACGCGCCGCGCGCGGATCTGGCCACCAAGGACCAGCAGATCGCCGTCGCCGAGAAGGTCCTCGACGGACAGGGGCCCGGCGCCTGGCCGGTGTGCTCGGTGCGGGCCGGATTGACCCGGGGCGGCGACACCCCCGACATCCGGCCGGCCGCCGGCAAGTCCGACGGAAACGACGGGAAGGCCGACGGCAGGAAGACCGGCCGGTCCTCCGCCGGGGACGTCACACCGCAGACCACGCCCCAGTCCCGCGCGGGCCGCGCCGAGATGTACACCGTCGTCCGCGGCGACACCCTCTCCGGCATCGCGTCGGGCGAACAGGTCGGCGGCGGCTGGCGGAAGCTGTACGACGCCAACCGCTCCACCATCGGCGGTGACCCCGACCTGATCATGCCGGGCCAGCGGCTCTCCCTGCCCGACGGGACGACGAAGGCGGTCGAGAAACCGGCCAAGTCGGCCGAGAAGAAGGCCGGGAGAGCCGAAAAGGCCGAGAAGAACGAGAAGAAGACGGAGAAGAAGGCCGAGAAGAAGGCCTCCTCCCAGCGCACCGAGGACCCTGCGGACCGCGCCACCAAGACCACCGGAACTCTGGTCGCCCCGGTCAGCGCCGCGCTCGGCACGCCGTACCACAAGGCCGGATCCGCCTGGTCGAAGGGCTACCACACGGGCGTCGACTTCCCCGTCCCCACCGGCACGTCCGTGAAGTCGGTCGGGGCCGGCACCGTCGTCAGCGCGGGCTGGGAGGGGTCGTTCGGCTACCAGGTGGTGGTCCGGCACGCCGACGGCCGCCACAGCCAGTACGCACACCTGTCGGCGATCTCGGTGAAGAGCGGGCAGTCCGTCGGCGCGGGCCAGCGCATCGGCCGTTCCGGTTCGACCGGAAACAGCTCGGGCCCGCATCTGCACTTCGAGGTGCGGACGGGGCCCGGCTTCGGATCGGACGTCGACCCGGTCGCCTACCTGAGGGCGGGCGGCGTCAGGATTTGATCCGCACCCTGTGCCGGTCCACCACCGCCACCGGTACGTACGGGCCGCCGTAGAAGGGCGCGTACGACACCAGCGGCACCGGGGCGGAATCCGCGTCGTCCGGCGCGCCGCCCGGTGCCGGCACGGGGGCCGGCACCCGTACGTCCTCGGAGAGTTCGAGTGCGGCCAGCAGCCGCTCGGCGGGATCGGTGGCCGGCTGTCCGTCGGCCTCCGCGGGAACCACCTCGGACGCGGGCTCCGGTACGGAGGCTTCCGCCACCCGCGCCTCCTGGTGCTCGCGTGCCAGCCGCTCCGTCGTGAGCAGGATCAGACCACCGGCCGCCACCACGCCGCAGCTCAGTGCGAGCGCCGTGCCCGTCGTGCCGTAGCGGAAGGTCTCGCCGAACATCGTGATGCCGACCGCGGCCGCCACCACCGGGTTCACCACCGTCAGCGTGGCCAGCGGCGCCGCGAGGCCGGCGCCCCGGTAGGAGGCCTGGGAGAGCAGCATGCCGGCCGTGGCCAGGACGCCGATCACCGCCAGGGACGGCAGGTCCGCAGCCGTGACACCGCCCGTCCAGTCGACCGCGACGGTCTTCGTGAACACGGAGGACATGCCGAACGCGACACCGGACGCGGTGGCCAGCAGGATGCTGCGCACCGCGGGATGCCGGTGCACGGCGCGGGCCGCGATCATCAGCGCCACGACCGCCCCGGCCGTGCCCAGCGCAGCCGCCACCCGCTGCGCGGTGTCCAGCGACTGCGCGTCGGACGCGCCGACCAGGGACAGCAGTCCCGCGAGGCCCACCGTCGCCATGATGGCGCCGCGCCACGCGGTCGCCCCGGCCTTCCGGCCCACGAACAGCGCGGCCATGGGCAGGGCGAAGACGATGGTCAGCGCGCCCAGGGGCTGGACGAGGCTCAGCGGGCCGTAGGCGAGCGCCACCACGTGGAGCAGTCCGCCGAGGCCGTTGAGCGCGACCGCCGCCCACCAGCCCGGCCGGCGCAGCGGTGCGTACTGCTGCGCGCCGGGTGAGGACACCGCGACCTGCTCCTGCACGATCGCCCCTCCGGCGTACGCCACGGCAGAGACGAACGACAGCAGCACGGACAACGCGAGGGCGCTCATCGGCTGCTCCTCTGCGTGAGGCCGGGGCGGTGGACCCGGCGCGGCGAACGGTCGGCTTTCATAACCAACACGATGCCGTGCCAGAGTGTTCCCGTCGTCGTCCCTGAGCACTCAATGAGTCCTACTGCCGATGGAGTACGACGGCGCCTCCCTCATCCCCAGGGTGGGTACCCGCGGGCGGGGGGCCCCTGGTTGTCACCCCTAAGGGGCTTGGTACTACTGCACGTCGTGGACCTCGACCCGTCTCTCACCGCCCTTCACCGCCTCGGTGGTTTCTTCGTACTGCGCACGGCGGGAGTGGCCGGCCGTTCCCTGCCCACGCTCGCCCAGGCATACGGCCCCGGAGGCCCGGATGTTCAGGGCGACTTCCTGGCCTCGCGGGTCCGCCGGGTCGCCGGTGCCCTGCGCACCCCCGAGGCGCGGGTCGCCGCGTCGGTGGCCCAGCAGGGGCTCGCCGCCCGTCTGTGGTCCGTGGCCCTCGGTTCCGCCGCCCTGTACGGCGCGGTCCCCGACCTCGCCCCGCCGCTGCTGCGCTGGGACCCGGAGGGCGGCGCCCCCGACGACCTGTGGCTGACCGAGGTGCGGCCGCTGCCCGGTGACGCGGCGACGATCGCGGAGCTGGTGCTGCGCGGCCACCTGGAACCCCTCGCCGCGGCCCTGAGCTCCCGCCACCGCCTCGCGCCGGGCCTGCTGCGCGGCAACGCCGCCTCCGCGCTCGCGGGCGCCGCCCGGGAACTGGACCGCTGGGGGCGCCGCCACGGCCGTACGGACGCCGCCGCCCGTGCCGCCTCCCTGACGGCCGAACTCCTCGCGCACCCCCTGCTCACCGGGACCGGAACCCTCACGGGCACCGCCTTCCGGCGCCGCAGCTGCTGTCTGTACTACCGGGTGCCCGGCGGGGGCGTCTGCGGCGACTGCTGCTTCGCCCGGCCGCCCCGCTCTTCCCCGCGCGCCCCATCTGGGTGACCATGAAGGGAACGTCCGCTCAGACAGGGGGTTCACGGGTGCGAGTGGGACTGCTGACACGGGAGTACCCCCCGGACGTGTACGGCGGCGCGGGTGTCCATGTGGAGTTCCTCGCCAGGGAACTGCGGCCCCTGGTGGACCTGGAGGTGCACTGCTGGGGCGAGGGCCGGGCGGACGGTGTGCTGCGCCACCGCCCCTGGACCGCGCTCGACGGCGCCAACGACGCGCTGCGCACCTTCTCCGTGGACCTGGCCATGGCCGCCGCCCTCCAGGGCCGCGAACTCGTCCATTCCCACACCTGGTACGCCAACCTCGGCGGCCACCTCGCCAAGCTGCTGTACGGCATCCCGCACGTGATGACCGCCCATTCCCTGGAGCCCCTGCGCCCCTGGAAGGCCGAGCAGCTCGGCGGCGGTTACGCCCTGTCGAGCTGGGCCGAGCGCACCGCCGTCGAGGCGGCCGACGGCGTGATCGCCGTCTCCGGCGCCATGCGCGAGGACATCCTCGCCTCCTATCCGGCGCTGGACCCCGCCAGGGTGCACGTCGTGCACAACGGCATCGACACCGGCCTGTACCGCCCCGACCCCGGCACCGACGCCCTGGACCGGATCGGCCTCGACCACTCCCGCCCGTACGTGCTGTTCGTCGGCCGGATCACGCGGCAGAAGGGCGTGCCCCAGCTGCTGCGGGCGGTGCGCGGCATCGACCCGGCCGCGCAGGTCGTGCTGTGCGCCGGCGCCCCGGACACGCCCGAGATCGACCGCGAGTTCCGTGAGCTGTACGAGGAGCTGAGCCGGGTCCGCGAGGGCGTGCACTGGATTCCGCGGATGCTGCCGCGGCCCGAGGTGATCCAGCTGCTGACGCACGCCGCCGTGTTCGTCTGCCCCTCGGTGTACGAACCGCTCGGCATCGTCAACCTGGAGGCCATGGCGTGCGGCACGGCGGTGGTCGCCTCCCGGGTCGGGGGGATCCCCGAGGTCGTGGCGGACGGCTCGACGGGGGTGCTGGTGGACGTGGACGACGACTTCGAGACGGGCCTGACGCGGGCGCTCGACTCGGTCCTCGGCGACCCGGAGGCGGCACGGCGGATGGGCGGGGCGGGGCGGGAGCGGGCCGTCACCGAGTTCGGCTGGGACGCGGTGGCCCGCCGTACGGCCGGGCTCTACGAGGAGATCCTCAAACAGGCTTAGTCCCGCCCGTCCGGGGCAGTCTTGGGGAAATTCGGCGTGAGGGGAGCGGCCATGCGTCGTGGTGGTCCTTCGGTCCTGGGAATCGTGCTGGCGGGCGGCGAGGGCAAGCGCCTGATGCCCCTCACCGCGGACCGAGCCAAACCGGCGGTCACCTTCGGCGGCACGTACCGCCTGGTCGACTTCGTGCTGTCCAACCTCGTGAACGGCGACATCCTGCGCGTCTGCGTGCTCACGCAGTACAAGTCGCACTCGCTGGACCGGCACATCACCACCACGTGGCGGATGTCCAGCCTGCTCGGCAACTACGTCACCCCGGTCCCCGCCCAGCAGCGCCTCGGCCCGCGCTGGTACCTGGGCAGCGCCGACGCGATCCTGCAGTCGCTGAACCTGGTCCACGACGAACAGCCGGAGCACGTGGCGGTCTTCGGCGCCGACCACGTGTACCGCATGGACCCGCGCCAGATGCTCGCCCAGCACATCGAGAGCGGGGCCGGCGTCACGGTGGCGGGGATACGGGTGCCGCGCTCGGAGTCCTCCGCCTTCGGCGTGATCACGCCGGGATCGGACGGACGGTCCGTGGACCGCTTCCTGGAGAAGCCGACCGACCCGCCCGGACTCGCCGACGACCCCGAGTGCGTGTTCGCGTCGATGGGCAACTACATCTTCACCACCAAGGCGCTGATCGAGGCCCTGCACCGGGACGCCGGGGACGAGGACTCGGTGCACGACATGGGCGGTTCGATCCTGCCCCGGCTCACCGAGCGGGGCGAGGCCGCGCTGTACGACTTCAGCACCAACCACGTGCCCGGCGAGACCAGCCGGGACCAGGGCTACTGGCGGGACGTCGGCACGCTGGACGCGTACTACGAGGCGCACATGGACCTGATCGCCGAGCGCCCCGCGTTCAACCTCTACAACCGCCAGTGGCCGATCTACACCCACTCCGGCCAGCTCTCCCCGGCCCGGTTCAACGCGGGCGGCATGGCGAGCGAGTCGATCATCAGCGCCGGCTGTCTGATCCGGGGACAGGTCACCCGGTCCGTGCTGTCGCCGGGCGTGGTCGTCGATCCGGGGGCCGTGGTGCAGGGCTCGGTGCTGCACGACAACGTGCACGTCGGACGGGGCGCGGTGGTGCGCGGCGCCGTGCTCGACAAGAACGTCGAGGTGCCGCCGGGCGCGACGGTCGGCGTCAACCCCCAGCGTGACGCCGAGCTGTACACGGTGTCCAAGGGCGGGGTGATCGCGCTCGGCAAGGGACAGCTGGTGCCGTAGACACCGGTGTGCGGGCCCCGGTCGGCTGTGGCCACCGGGGTCTTTGTCATGTCCCTGGACGCATGACGGAATCCGTGCTGTTATGCCGAGTGGTGTTCTTTGACAACGTTGTACGAGCGAGTGCAGCGCACAGAACAGAACACGCACAGCACCAGATCCACCTACTGAGCGACAAGCCGTCACCTTCCTCACCGACGGAGGATCCGTGCGCACCAGACGACTCAGAAACCGATTCGCGCTTCTCCTGGCCGCCGCCCTGGGAGTCACCGGACTCACCGCGACCGGCCCGGCCGCGACCGCGGCGGAGGACGATCCGGTGGAGATCCACGGCCTGAAGGGCGAGTACTACACCCAGTCCGCCCCCGGCGCCTTCGACTTCCACGAGCTCCGGGCCACCGCCTTCGACGCCGACCTCGACTTCGACAACCTGGAGCCGCGCCTGAACCTCACCACCGGCCGGTCGGACGACGTCAGCGTCCGCTGGACCGGGAAGATCGTCCCGGAGCGGACCGGCGCCCACACCTTCTCGGTCAGCGCCGACAACGGCTTCCGCCTGTGGATCGACGGCGAGATCGCCATCGACCACTGGATCGACGACTGGGACCGCGAACAGACCGCCGAGCCCGTCGAGCTGACCGCCGGCCGGGCCCACGACATCAAGGTCGAGTACTTCGAGCACTACGGCGGCTCCAACTTCCACCTGCGCTGGACCGAGCCCGGCGGCGGCAAGGAGCCCGTACCGCAGTCGGCGTTCCGCCTCCCGGACGGCTTCGACTACGACGGTGCCCTCGCCGCCACCGTCCTCGCCTCCGGCCGCACCCTGAAGCTGGACTTCCCCCGGCCGCTCGCCGCGCCCCCGGCCGGTTTCACCGACCACTTCGACGCGGTGATCGGCGGCGCCGACTGGCCCCTGGAGTCGGCGCAGCCCGACCCGGCCGACCCGAAGGCGCTGCTCGTCACGCTCGCCGAGCCCGTCGTCGGCAACAAGACCGGCACGGCCCGCGGCAGCGCCGACATCCGCTACGACGGACAGGGCGGCCTGACCGCCGCCGACGGCGACCCCGTGGGCGCGTTCCTGAGCAGCGGCCCCAACCATTCCACCCACGAACTGAGCACCAAGTGGGCGGACGAAGTGGGCCCGGACAACGCCCTGCCCGAGTACCCGCGCCCGCAGCTCACCCGCGACGCATGGCGCAACCTCAACGGCCGCTGGCAGTTCGCCGCCGCGGAGGAGGGCGAGCAGCCGCCCGTCGGAAAGACGCTGAAGGAGCGCATCCTCGTCCCCTACCCGGTGGAGTCCCGGCTCTCCGGCATCCAGCGGCACGAGGACCGCATGTGGTATCGCCGCACCTTCACCGTGCCCCGCGACTGGCACATCGGCTCCGCCAAGCGGCTGCGGCTCAACTTCGGCGCCGTCGACTGGCGTTCCGAGGTGTACGTCAACGGCACCAAGGTCGCCGAGCACGAGGGCGGTTACGACAAGTTCAGCGCCGACGTCACCGACGCGCTGAAGCCCGGCCGCACCCAGGAGATCGTCGTCGGCGTGTACGACCCGACCGACGCGGCAAACGGCGAGAACCCGCCGATCGGCAAGCAGCGCCTGGACCCCGGCGGCATCTGGTACACGCCCAGCTCGGGCATCTGGCAGACCGTCTGGATGGAGCCGGTCGCCCGCGACCACGTCGACTCCCTCAAGCTGGTCCCGGACGTGGCCGGCGAGCGGCTCACCGTGGAGGCGAAGGGCGTCCGGGACGGCGTACCGGTCAGGGCGACCGCGTACGAGGGACGGCGCAAGGTCGCCACGGCCGTCGGCCGCACCGGTGAACCGCTCACCCTGAGGATCCACGACCCGCGCCTGTGGTCGCCCGACGACCCGTTCCTGTACCGGCTGCAGGTGACCGTCGGCGCCGACCGCGTCGGCAGCTACTTCGGGATGCGCTCCATCGCCGTCGAGCGGATCGACGGGGTGCCCCGCACGGTCCTCAACGGTGAGCCCGTCTTCCTGATGGCCACCCTCGACCAGGGGTTCTGGCCCGACGGCCTGCACACCGCGCCCACCGACGAGGCCCTCGCGTACGACCTGAAGGCCCACAAGGAGCTCGGCTTCAACTCCGTGCGCAAGCACATCAAGGTCGAACCGGACCGCTGGTTCTACTGGGCCGACCGGCTCGGACTGCTGGTGTGGCAGGACATGCCCGCCATGACGGCCGGGAAGAACCCGGACGCCGAGGCCCGCGCCCGCTACGAGCGCGAGATGAAGCAGATGATCGACGAGCACATCAGCAGCCCGTCGATCGTCATGTGGGTGACCTTCAACGAGGGCTGGGGCCAGTACGACATCGGCCGCATCGCCGAACAGGCCAAGGCCTGGGACCCCAGCCGGCTGGTCAACAACCAGTCCGGGCTCAACCTCGGCGCCGACGGGAACGCCGGCGACATCATGGACGAGCACGGTTACCCCAGCCCCGCCCTCCCGCCTCGCCCGGACGGCAGGCGTGCCCTGGTCAGCGGCGAGTACGGCGGCCTCGGCCTGGCAGTGCCCGGACACGCCTGGTCCGTGCAGCAGTCGTACGTCGACGTCGACCCGGCGACCTACACCGACGACTACCTCACCAAGCTGGACGAGGTGCGCGCGCTGGTGTGCCGGGGCGGCAACGGAGCCGTGTACACCCAGATCACGGACGTCGAGGGCGAGCTCAACGGTCTGCTCACCTACGACCGGCGCGTGATGAAGCCGGACGTGGCCCGGGTGAAGGCAGCCCATGAGGCCCTCGTCCGGGACGCCTCACGGGCACAGCCCGCGGGCTGCCCGGCGACGGAGGGCGCCGCGCGATGAACCGTTCCTCCGGCGGGCCGCGCCCGTCCGGGTGGCGTTCGTCACTCCGTCAGGCGGTGATCGTGCCCCGGTAACCCCGTCCGTCACCGCGGTCCCGCCCCTTCCGCCGCACCGGCGGAAGGGGTGAAGACGACACATGATGTTAACTATGTGTAGCCAGATCGTGCTTGACCGTAATCGGCCGGGAGCGATTGACTGCTGATCCGTTCCCGTCGTCGACGCGAGGCCCCGCCCATGACCGCAGACCCGCTCGCCCCTCTCGACCTGGCGTTCTGGAACATCGAGTCCGCCGGTCACCCCATGCACCTCGCGGCGCTCGGCGTCTTCTCCGCCCGCTCGCCCTCCGCGGCGGCCCACGCCGTCGATCTGCTGGCGTCCCGGTCCGCCGCCGTGCCGGGCCTGCGCATGCGCATCCGCGACACCTGGCAGCCGCTCGCCCTGCGGCAGCCGCTGTCGGCGCTCCGCCGCGCCTGGCCGGCGCCCGGCGAGCCCCTGGCCGCCGCGCTGCGGCAGCCGCTCGCCTCCGCCCTGCGCCGGTCCCTCGCCTTCGGCGGCGCCACCCGCGAGCCCGACCCCGGCTTCGACCCCCTCGACCACGTCCGGCTGCACCCCCCGGCCGCCGACTTCCACACCGTCGCAGGGCGGCTCATGGGGCGTCCGCTGCGACGCACCCGGCCGCCCTGGGAGGCCCATGTGCTGCCGGGGGAGGACGGCACCTCCTTCGCCGTCCTGTTCAAGTTCCACCACGCCCTCGCCGACGGGCTGCGCGCCCTCACCCTCGCCGCCGCGCTGATGGACCCGATGGACCTCCCCACACCCCGGCCCCGTCCCGCCGCGCCCCCGCGCGGGCTCCTGCCGGACGTGCGCGAGGTGCCCGGTCTCGTCCGGGACGCCCTGTCCGACGCGGGCCGGGCCCTGGACATCGGCGCAGCCGTCGCCCGTTCCACCCTCGACATGCGCTCCTCACCCGCGCTGACCTGCGCGCCCAGCGGAACCCGCCGCACCGCCGGCGTGGTGATCGACCTCGACGACGTGCACCGGATCCGCAAGAGCGCCGGCGGCACCGTCAACGACGTCACGATCGCGGTCGTCGCCGGAGCCCTGCGCCGCTGGCTCGACGAGCGCGGCGACGGCAGCGAGGGCGTCGCCCCCCGCGCCCTCGTCCCCGTCTCCCGGCGCCGGCCGCGCACCGCCCACCCGCAGGGCAACCGGCTCTCCGGGTACCTGATACGGCTTCCCGTCGACGAGCGGGACCCGCTCGTCCGCCTCGACCGGGTGCGCACCGCCATGGACCGCAACAAGGACGCCGGTCCGCACCGGGGCGCGGGCGCCGTCGCCCTGCTCGCCGACCATGTGCCGCCGCTCGGCCACCGGCTCGGCGGGCCGCTGCTCGGTCAGGCGGCCCGGCTCTGGTTCGACGTCCTGGTCACCAGCGTGCCGCTGCCCGGCTTCGGTCTGCGGCTCGGCGGCGACCCGCTCGGCGCCGTATTCCCGCTCGCGCCGCTGGCCCCCGGCCATTCCCTCGCGGTCGCGGTCTCCACCTACCGCGGACGTGTCCACTACGGCCTGGTCGCCGACGGCGCGGCCCTCCCGGACCTCGACCGGCTGGCCCGCGCGCTGACCGAGGAGGTGACGACGCTGACCGCTGCCTGCGATCACTGACGGACACGGGTTTGGCGCTGCGGCCCGGCGCTGAAGTAAAATCCCCCGTTCGACAGCGGATGCGAACGGAGCGCCGCGAGAAGCAGAGCGGGAACGGCAGCGGCGATGACGGTGACACAGGACGGCCCCGAGGCCACGGACGCGGTGGCATACGGGCCCGGCATCGACCCGGAGCGGCTGGCCGTCTGCCTCGGCGTGCTCGAGGAACTCGACACACTGGACGTCGACCACCCGGACGCGGTCCTGGTCCGCCGGGCCACCTCGCACATCTACCGCACGGTCAAGCAGCGCCGCCGCCAGGAGCGCCGGGCCGCCAAGACCGCCCACGACAAGACCGTCACCGAGGCCACCGCCACCGGCTCCGCCGAACGCATCGACGACGAGACCGAAGGCATCCTGCCGTCCTCCCGCGTCGCGCCCGGCCGGATCGCGGGAATACTCCAGCGTCCCCGCTCCTGCTACACCTGCAAGACCCGCTACGTCGAGGTCGACTACTTCTACCACCAGCTCTGCCAGGAGTGCGCCGCCGAGAACCGCGCCCGGCGCGACGCCCGCGCCGACCTCACCGGCAAGCGCGCGCTGCTCACCGGCGGACGCGCCAAGATCGGCATGTACATCGCGCTGCGGCTGCTGCGCGACGGCGCCCACACCACGATCACCACGCGCTTCCCCAAGGACGCCATCCGCCGCTTCAAGGCCATGGACGACTCCGCGGACTGGATGCACCGCCTGGAGGTCGTCGGCATCGACCTGCGCGACCCCGCCCAGGCCGTCGCGCTGGCCGACCGGGTCGCGGAGCAGGGCCCGCTCGACATCCTGATCAACAACGCCACCCAGACCGTGCGCCGGCTGCCGACCGCGTACGCCGCGCTCGTCGAGGGCGAGAGCGCCCCGTTGCCGGCCGGTGAGCTGCCCGCCCACCACGTCATCGGCGCCTTCAACTCCGGCGCGGTCGACGGGCTGACCGCGCTGCCCGTCGGCGTCAGCGGACTCGACGCGCAGAAGGTGGCCGACCTCGCCCTGGTCGCGGGCAACGCCAGCGTGGTCCGGCACCGTGAGGGCACCGCCATCGACGCGGGCGGCCTGGTCCCCGACGTCGTCGACACCAACACCTGGGTGCAGACCATCGAGCAGATCTCCCCGGTGGAGCTGCTGGAGACCCAGCTGTGCAACTACACGGCGCCGTTCATCCTGATCAGCGCGTTGCGTCCGGCGATGGCCGAGGCCGCCCGCCGGGCGTCCGCCGGGCGCGCCTACGTCGTCAACGTCTCCGCGATGGAAGGCGTGTTCGACCGCGGCTACAAGGGTGCCGGCCACCCCAACACCAACGCGGCCAAGGCGGCCATGAACATGGTGACGCGGACCAGCGCACAGGAGATGTTCGACGCCGACCGCATCCTGATGACCTCGGTCGACACCGGCTGGATCACCGACGAGCGACCCCACTTCGACAAACTGCGCCTCGCCGACGCCGGTTTCCACGCCCCGCTCGACCTGGTCGACGGCGCGGCCCGCGTCTACGACCCGATCGTGCGCGGTGAGGCGGGCGAGGACCTGTACGGCGTCTTCATGAAGGACTACGCGCCCGGCCGGTGGTGAGGGGCGGCCCGGGGGCCGTCAGCCGACCATGGCCGGCCGGGAGTCGCGCGTCGCCGGCAGCTCCAGCACGGTGCGCCGGTCCTCCAGGACGCCGGCGTCGAAGCAGGCGGTGCGGGCCTCCTCGTCCGCCGCGCGCAGGGCGAGGAGGTCGTCGTCGGCCGGAAGGCCGTACCGGGCGTGCCGGAGGACCGGGCCGGCCACCCGCTCGCCGAGCAGTGCCCGTATCGCGTCCGCCGCGTGGTCGGCCCCCATCGTCGGTTCGCCCGGCCACGGCAGCCGGCCGACGGGCCGTACCGGACCCGCCACCCGGAGTTCCTTGTCCGCGGGCCGGCCGTGGCGCAGCAGCGCGGCGGTGCGCAGGGCGTGGTCGTGCGCGTCGGCCGGGGCGCCGCCACGGCCCCGGACGTCCCGCGCGCCCCGGCACGCGTACAGCAGGTCCATCAGCTCCTCGACGGCGCGCAGCTCCATGCGCCGGTCCTCCCGGGAGCAGGCCGTTGCCGTGCGGCAGCGGACCATGACGCGCTCGCGTACCGGCCAACGGGACCCGAACTGTGCCCCGGGCAGGCGGCCCGGTCGAAAGCGCCGACGTCCGCGTACTTCGAACGGGTGATCCCAGCCAACCGTGTCCGTACGGAAATAGGAGCATATTCAGGCCTATTGAGTACCGTCCGACGCGTGATTGTTACCGTCGGTTTTGAGCCCCATCGAGCGGGGTGCCGCTCATTTGGTTACTCTGATGCGGACGGACAGCAGTCAGGGTTCCATCCGCACCCACGGTCCGTCATGGGACCAGCCGGTTCACAACGGCCTGCTCTCCCTCGAGTTGCCGGCGCCACCGCGTCCGAACGGTTTTCCACTCAGACCCGAGCGGACGTCAGATGCCAGGCACAGGGCCGACGCAGTACGTCCCGAGGGTGACCGACACATAAGGAGTGCGCGGTGACACCGGAGCAGACGAAAAGCGATCAGCGCCCCAAGGAACGCGCGGAGCGCGCCGCCCGCCGGCCGGGAGAGCTCGGCATTCTCGACGTGTGGGCCCGTTCGGCCCCGATCCGTCTCGCCGGCTACGAGGACGACCTCGCCGAGCCCCACATCCTGCCCAGCGTCGACTGACCGAACGTGCGGGCGCCTCACACGCGCACCCGTGCCGATCGGGAACGCGGTCCCCGGCAGCCGCCGGGGACCGCCTCCGCCTCCGGCGGTCCCGCAGCCCGCCTCGCTACGGCCGGACGTAGGGCCGGGTCATGATCTCCATGTTGTGGCCGTCCGGGTCGTCGAAGTAGGCGCCGCGTCCGCCGAAGAGGTCGTTGACCCCGCCGGGCTCGGTGTGGCTCGGGTTCGCGTAGTAGGTGGCCCCGGCCGCCTCCAGGCGCTCGATCATGGCATCGAACCGCTCCTCGGGCACCAGGAACGCGTAGTGCTGGCTCTGGACCGGCTCGTCCCGCTTCTCGTAGTAGTCGAGGGTCACCCCGTTGCCCAGGTCGACCGGCAGGAACGGGCCGAACGGGGCGCCGACCTCCAGTCCCAGTATCCCGGCGAGGAACTCGGCGGAGTACCGGCGGTCACTGGCGTAGACGGCGGTGTGGTTCAACTGGACGTGCTGTGCTGCGGACATGGCTGGATTCGTCTCCGGTGTCGGTTTCCATGAGGGACGGGAACACGGAGAGGAAGGGCGGGCCGCGGACTCTCGCCCGGCCTCGCGCGAGCGGGGGCGCGCCCCGCACCGGCCTCACACCGAGGCCGGGAGCGCCTTACGTGAATGGCCTACGGCCGACCCGGCAGTCACCCGGCCGACCCTAGGCCCTCGTGGTCGATCACCGCAACGCCGTTCCGGTCAGGCCGGGGTGTGTTCGCCCCCGCCGTGGCGCGCGGTCGACTCGTTCTCCTGGGCGAGCCGGCGCAGGGCCATCAGCGCCGGCTCCAGGAGGAAGGTCAACAGCACCGCCTGCTCGGCCTTCTCCAGCGGGTCCGTGATCGCCTCCAGGCGGTCGAGGTCGTGCCGGGCCGTCCGTTCCGCGAGCTCGGCGTAGGGGAGAAGTGCCTCCCAGTCGTACTCGATGTCCAGGGAGCGCAGGGTCCGCAGCGTCTCGTCGATGATCTGCCGGGCCGGGTTCTGTGCGGAGACCGACCAGCCCATCGCGTCGACCAGGGCGCCGGCCTCGGGGTTCGCCCCGGCGGGGGCCTCGCCCTCGGCCGCGTCCGGTGTGCCGCTGTCGGGCGGCCGGATGCCGAAGACGATGCCGAGCAGTTGGTGCAGGTCGGTCCGGTGTTCGGTCATGGCGTCCAGGACGTGCTTGGCCGAGGCGACGGACAGACCCCGTACCCCCGTCAACGCGCGGATCAGGCGGAGTCTTCTGAGATGGGTCTCGTCGTACTCGGCCTGGGTCGCCGCGGTGGCCCGGCCGGGCGGCAGCAGCCCCTCGCGCAGGTAGTACTTGATCGTCGCGTTGGGCACCCCGCTGCGGCGGCTGAGTTCCGAGATTCTCACGTGCTCCCCACTCTCCCTCTGGCAATTGGGTAGTGGCACTGTCTAATATGGATAGTGCCACTCACCAACTATGGAGGCGAGACTACCGTGCCCACTCTTCCCTGGGTCACACCGCATCCGGCGGGCCCCGACACCACCCACGCCTTCGTCATGGCCTCCCGCTTCGAGGTCCGGTCGCTGAAGGACGTCCCCCGCTTCTTCTGGAAGTCCCTCTCCGCCTGGGGTCAGGTCCGCAAGGCGCCCGGCGCGCTCGGCGCCTCCCTGGAGGCGCGGCCGTTCGGCAAGGTCTTCTACACGCTGTCCGCGTGGGAGAGCCGGGACGCGCTCTACACCTACGCCCGGAGCGATCCCCACAAGAGCGTCATGACCGGACTGCGCGAGACGATGCGCGACTCGACGTTCACCTTCTGGGAGGTGCCCGTCGACGGACTGCCGGTCGACTGGGACGACGCCAGGCGCCGCCTCGAGGACCAGGCGCGGGCCGGCGCCCCGGACGGCCACGGCACCGCCCACTGAACGGCGGCCTGGTGCGAACGGGTGCGCGCCGGGGGAGTGGTGCCCCTGGTGACCACCCGCCCGCACCCCTGGAGCGTCCCGCGCGCATGACGACCGCACCCTGGTCGAAGCCCGCCTCGAGCGCGTCCTCGACGAGCGCCTCCGCCCCGCCGTGTACCCCGAGCCCGTGCCCCTCGAGGTCGCGGTGTGGCACGCGCCGGGAGAACCCGTCCCCGTCGCCGAGGGCCTCGCGGCAGCCGCGCCCGCGCCACGCTCACCACCGGTTTCACGGCCACCGGCGTCGAGGTGACCGACCTGCTGGAACGCCCGCTCGCGGACACGGAGGCGCCCCGCTCGACGGCGACCGGATCACCGTACGCCTGCGCCCCTTCCAGCTGATGACGCTGCGGCTGAAGCGGGCCTGACCGGCTCAGCCCCGCAGTCGGCCGCGCAGCCACTCCTCCACCGCGCCCACATGCGCGGCCGCCGCCGCCCGTGCCGCCTCCGGGTCGCGGGCGGCCAGGGCGCGGTGGATCGCGGCGTGCTCGTGCCGGGTGCGGGCGAAGGCGCCCTCCTCCTGGTGGCCGCGCCGGACCCGGGCCCGGAAGGTGCGCGAGGACAGGCCCTCCAGGAGCACGGCCATCGTCTCGTTGCCGGCGGCCGCCGCGATCTCGCGGTGGAAGGCCAGGTCGTGGGAGAGGATCTCCTCAGGATCGTCGGTGGCGTTCATCGCCGCCAGGTGCTTCTCGACCTCGGCCAGCCGCTCCGCGGTGATCCGGGCTGCGGCCAGCGCGGCCGCCGTCGACTCCAGGACGCGGCGCACCTCCAGCAGCTCGACCAGGCGCGGCCCCCGGGACAGATCGGCCATCACCCCGAACGTCTCCAGCAGGTCCCCGGCCTCCAGCCGGGTGACGTAGATGCCCGAACCGTGCCGGGCCTCGACCACGCCCAGCACCGTGAGCGCGCGGATCGCCTCCCGCATCGAACTGCGGGAGATGCCCAGCCGGGCGGCGAGATCCCGCTCGGTGGGCAGCCGCTCGCCGGGCTCCAGTTCACCCTCGCGGATCATCGCCGTGATCCGCTCGATGGCGCGCTGCGTCACCGTGCCCTTCTGCGGGGCCGTCTCCTCCACGCCACTCCTCCACTCGCCCGGTCCGCCGCAGTCTAACGACGGGAATGGTCCGACCACTACGGGACGAAAGCCGCAGGATCTGCGTCCAGGGGCTGTTCCACTCACCAAGTGGTCTGATAAGTATGCGGCCGTGCCCCGGACTGACGCCCTACCGTCCCCGTCGCCCACCGAAAGGTCCTCCGTGCCTCCGCAACCCGCCCGTATCACCGCCGTCGACACCTACGACGTCCGGTTTCCCACCTCGCGCGAACTCGACGGTTCCGACGCGATGAACCCCGACCCCGACTACTCGGCGGCCTACGTCGTGCTGCGCACCGACGCCGCCGACGGACACGAGGGGCACGGGTTCGCGTTCACCATCGGCCGGGGCAACGACGTCCAGGTCGCCGCGATCGAAGCACTCCGCGGCCATCTCCTGGGACGGTCCGCCGACGAGCTCTGCGCCGACCCCTCCGTCCTGAACCGCGCCCTGACCGGCGACAGCCAGCTGCGCTGGCTCGGACCCGAGAAGGGCGTGATGCACATGGCGGTAGGGGCCGTCGTCAACGCCCTCTGGGACCTGGCCGCCAAACGCGCGGACAGACCGCTGTGGCGGCTGCTCGCCGAGGCCGACCCCGCATGGCTGGTCCGTCAGATCGACTTCCGCTACCTCACCGACGCCCTCACCCCCGAGGAGGCCCTGACCCTCCTGCGCCGGGGCAGGGAGGGCGCCGAGGAACGCACCGCCCTGCTGCTGGAGCGCGGCTACCCCGCGTACACCACCTCGCCCGGCTGGCTCGGCTACGACGACGAAAAACTCACCCGGCTCGCCACCCGGGCGGTCACCGACGGTTTCCGCCAGATCAAGCTGAAGGTCGGCGCCGACCTCGACGACGACCTCCGGCGCTGCCGGGTCGCCCGCGCGGCGGTCGGACCGGACGTGCGCATCGCGGTCGACGCCAACCAGCGCTGGGACGTGGACGAGGCGATCCGCTGGACCAAGGCCCTCGCCGAGTTCGACCCGTACTGGATCGAGGAACCCACCAGCCCCGACGACATCCTCGGCCACGCGGCCGTCCGCCGCGCCGTCGCCCCGGTCAAGGTGGCCACCGGCGAGCACGCGCAGAACAGGATCGTCTTCAAGCAGCTCCTCCAGGCCGGCGCCCTCGACATCGTCCAGATCGACGCCGCCCGGGTCGGCGGGGTCCCCGAGAACCTCGCCGTCCTGCTGCTCGCCGCCAAGTACGGCGTCCCCGTGTGCCCGCACGCCGGCGGGGTCGGCCTGTGCGAACTCGTCCAGCACCTGTCGATGTTCGACTACGTGGCCCTGACCGGCACCACCGAGGACCGGGTCATCGAGTACGTCGACCATCTGCACGACCACTTCCTCGACCCCGTGGTGATCCGCGACGGCCACTACACGGCACCCCTCGCGCCGGGCTTCTCCGCCGCCGTGCGACCGGAGTCCCTGGCGCGCTACACCTATCCCGACGGCGACTTCTGGGCCGCCGACCCGGACACGCGACAGGACGAGGAGCGGACCGCATGAGCGACTTCGAGGGCCTGACGGCCCTGGTGACCGGCGGCGCCTCCGGCATCGGCCGGGCCACGGCGGACCTCCTCGCACGGCGCGGCGCCACGGTGGCCGTCCTCGACCTCGACCCGTCGACGGTCGACGAACCCCTCACCGGACACCGCGCCGACGTCACCGACGACGCCTCGGTGCGCGCGGCGGTGGCCGCCGCCGTCGACGGCCTGGGCGGCCTCGACGTACTGATCAACAACGCCGGTATCGGCGCCCGGGGCACCGTGGAGACCAACTCCGACGAGGAATGGCACCGCGTCTTCGACGTCAACGTCCTCGGCATGGTCCGCACCGCCCGCGCCTGCCTGCCGCACCTGCGCGCCTCCGCGCACGCGGCGATCGTCAACACCTGCTCCGTCGCCGCCACTGCGGGCCTGCCGCAGCGGGCCCTGTACAGCGCCACCAAGGGCGCCGTGTACTCCCTCACCCTCGCCATGGCCGCCGACCACGTCCGTGAGGGCATCCGCGTCAACTGCGTCAACCCGGGCACCGTCGACACGCCCTGGATCGGCCGGCTGCTGGACGCGGCCGACGACCCGGCCGCCGAACGCGCCGCCCTCGAGGCCCGCCAGCCCACCGGCCGCCTGGTCTCGGCCGCCGAGGTCGCCGCCGCCATCGCGTATCTCGCGAGCCCTTCGTCCGGCGCCACCACCGGCACCGCCCTCGCGGTCGACGGCGGCATGCAGGGACTGCGGCCGCGCCCGGAGAGCCGGTGAACCTCCGGCGGCTCGGCCGCAGCCGCGTCGAGGTCACCGCCCTGGCCTTCGGCACCTCCGGCATCGGCAACCTGTACACCGAGGTCGGCGAGGAGGCGGCGCACGAGGCGGTGCGGGCCGCCTGGCAGCGCGGCATCCGCTCCTTCGACACCGCCCCGCACTACGGTCTCGGCCTCGCCGAGCGCCGTCTCGGCGCGGCCCTGCGCGAGCACCCGCGCGACCGGTACACGGTCTCCACCAAGGTGGGCCGCCGCCTCGAACCCTCCCGCGCCGGCGGCGACGACCTCGCAAACGGCTTCGCCGTCCCCGCCACCCACCGCCGCGTCTGGGACTTCAGCGCCGACGGCGTGCGCCGCACCCTGGAGGCGAGTCTGGAACGCCTCGGTCTGGACCGCGTCGACGTCGTCTACCTCCACGACCCCGACGACCACGCCGAACAGGCCTTCCGCGAGGGCTACCCGGCCCTGGAGAGGCTCCGCTCGGAAGGCGTCGTCGGGGCGATCGGCGCCGGCATGAACCAGACCGCGATGCTCACCCGCTTCGTCCGCGACACCGACGTCGACGTGGTCCTGTGCGCCGGCCGCCACACCCTGCTCGACCGGAGCGCCCTGACCGGCCTGTTGCCCGCCGCCCTGGAACACGGCACGTCCGTCGTCGTCGGCGGCGCCTTCAACTCCGGTCTGCTCGCGGACCCGAGGCCGGGAGCGACGTACAACTACACCCGCGCGCCCGCCGAGTTGCTGGACCGCGCCCTGCGGCTGAAGGAGGCCGCCGAGCGGCACGGCACCACCCTGCGCGCCGCCGCCCTGGCCTACTGCGCCGCCCATCCGGCGGTCGCGAGCGTACTGGTCGGCGCCCGTTCGGCCGCCGAGGTCCACGACTGCGCCGACCAGTTCACGGCCCCGGTACCCACCGCCCTCTGGCGGGAACTGCGTGCCGACGGCCTGCTGCCGCCCGGGGAGGAGCTGCCGTGACCGTCGACGCACACCACCACGTCTGGGACCTGTCCGTCCGCGACCAGGACTGGATCACCGGCCCCGAACTCCTGCCGCTGCGCCGGAACTTCGGCCTCGCCGACCTCGCGCCCGAGGCGAGCGCGGCCGGTGTCGGCCGTACCGTCCTGGTGCAGACCGTCACGGTCCCCGAGGAGACCCCCGAGCTGCTGGCGCTCGCCGAGGCACACCGGTCGGTCGCCGGGGTCGTCGGCTGGACCGACCTCACCCGCCCCGACGTCGCCGAGGAGCTGGCCCGGCTGCGGGCGCTGCCCGGCGGACGGTACCTGAAGGGCGTCCGCCACCAGGTGCAGGACGAACCCGACCCCGGATGGCTGCTGCGCCCGGACGTACGGCGCGGACTCGCCGCCGTGGCCGACGCCGGTCTGGCCTACGACCTCGTGGTCCTGCCGCATCAGCTGCCGGCCTGCGCGGCGGCGGCCGAGTCGCTGCCCCGGCTCACCTTCGTCCTGGACCACCTGGGCAAGCCGCCCATCGCCTCCGGCGCGCTCGAACCCTGGGCCTCCGACGTCCGTGCCCTGGCCGCACTCCCCAACACGGTGTGCAAGCTCTCCGGCCTGGTCACCGAGGCCGCCCCGGCCTCCTGGAGCGTCGACGACCTGCGTCCGTACGCCGACGTCGTGCTGGACGCCTTCGGGCCCGGCCGGCTGATGTTCGGCTCGGACTGGCCGGTGTGCACCCTCGCGGCGGCGTACGGCGACGTCCTCGCCACCGCGCGGTCACTGACGGCGAGCCTCGACGACACCGGGCGCCGTCAGCTCTTCGAGACCACCGCCACCCGCGTCTACGGCCTCTGAGCCGCCCCTGCCAGCCGGGTCGGCGGCAGGAACTCCCGCACGTACGTCCGCTCCCAGCACGCGCCCGTCTCCCGCAGCTCCCGCCACGTCGTGTAGCGGTAGCGGAAGAGGCGGGCGCGGATGTGCCGGGGCGGCGCGTCCGCGGGGAACGGGGAGCGGCGCAGCAGCCTCAGCGTGTCCCGGTCGCCCTCCAGCAGACGCTCCACCAGCGCGCCGAACCACGGTCCCGCGTACGCGGGCGACAGCGCGGCGAACCACATCAGCCAGTCGAGCCGCAGATGGTACGGCGCGAACTGCCGCGGCCAGCGCCGCGGATCGCCCGGCTTGCCCTTGAACTCGTACTCCCGCCAGTCGGAGTCCTTCCGGGGCACCTCGTCCGCCGTCCCCTCCACGACCACCTCGTACCGGATCCGGCTGACGCTGCCGAACGCGCCGTAGGTGTTGACCAGGTGCAGCGGGTCGAAGGAGCGGTTCATCACCTGGCGGCGGGAGAGCATGTTGCGCACCGGCCGGTAACCGAGGCCGAGCAGCAGCGCGGACACCCCGAGGACGACCACCACGTACCACAGCGGCGGGTCGGACACCGCCGGCGGATCGGAGGGGAACGCGAGCGTCGGCAGGGCCAGCACGATCGTGATCCAGTTCAGCCACGCGAAGTTGCCGGACAGCACCAGCCACAACTGGGTGACGATCATCAGCGCGGCGGCGGCCGTGGCGACCGGCTGCGGGGCGAACAACAGGAACGGCACGACGAGCTGGGTGACATGGTTCGCGGCCACCTCGGCCCGGTGCAGCGGCTTCGGCAGATGGTGGAAGAACCAGCTCAGCGGTCCCGGCATCGGCTGGGTCTCGTGATGGTGGTCCAGGCAGGTCAGCTTCCGCCAGCACTCGTCGCCGCGCATCTTGATCAGTCCCGCGCCGAACTCCACCCGGAACAGGATCCACCGCAGCAGGAACAGCACCACGACGGGCGGCGCCACCTCGTCGTTGCCGAGGAAGACGGCCAGGAACCCGACCTCGAGCAGCAGCGACTCCCAGCCGAACGAGTACCAGGTCTGCCCCACGTTGACGACCGACAGGTACAGCGCCCACGGCACCAGCCACAGCAACATCCCGCCCCACAGCGGAAGCAGCGAGTCCAGTCCCGCCAGCAGCGCCGCCGACACCGCGCAGCCCGTCCAGGCGCACACCGCGAAGAACCGGTCCGAGTAGTGCCAGTGGAACAGGCTCGGCGACCGGCGCAGCGGCACCCGCTCCACGAAACGCGGCACCGGCAGCATGCCGCGCTCCCCGATCAGCGCACGGAACTGCAGCGCCGCCGTCAGGAACGCGACCAGATACAGTCCGGCCAGCGCCCGCTGGAAGACCAGCCGGCCCGTCCAGTACTCGGACGCGGTGAACCACTCCACGGCCGCGCGCTCCCTCCTGCCTCGTCCCGCCGGAGACCTCTGTGACTCTCCGTATACCACCGGGCGGACCGCGCAACCCACGCGGGAGAGGTGCGCGGACGGCGCCCAGCGGTCGAAGAATCGCGTGAACCCTGGCAAGGTGGGCCCATGGCTGATCGGGGAGCGAACCCCCTGTCTCCCCCGGACGACTGGCCGGACCACCCGGATCCGATCCTGGCGCTCAACCGCATGGGCAGTTTCGACTGGGACCTGGACGCCGGGGTGCTGCAGATGGACGCCCAGGCGCACGAGATCTTCGACCTGCGCCCCGACGAATACGACGACAGGCCCGAGTCCCTGGGGATCCGGGTTCCGCACGGCGAGGCCCTGCGCCTGGACACCGCCGTGTCGCAGGCGCTGAAGACCGGCAGCGAGAACTACGGCGTCTACTTCCGCGTCCGCCGCCGCGACGGCTCCCTGCGCTGGACCCACACCCAGGGCTACATCCGCCGGGACGAGGGCGGCCGGCCCCGCCGCATCATCGGCATCGTCCGGGACGCCACCCAGGAGCTCGGCGACAGCGAGGCCAGACGCGAGCAGGCCGCCCAGGAGGACGTCCGCCGCCGGCAGACCAACGTCGTCCAGCTCACCACCGCCGCCCTCGCCCACGCCCGCACCGTGCAGGACGTCATCGACGTCCTCAAGGACACCCACGGCCTCACCCATCTGGGCGCGACCAGTCTCGTGATAGGTCTGGTCGAGGCGGGCAGGATCCGGCTCATCGCGGAGGGACCCGAGGGCAGCTTCGTACCGGGCACCGAGGTCACCGGGATAGAGGAGCCGTACCCGATGAGCGAGGCGGTGCGCACCCTCAGCCCGTGCTTCATCGACTCCCCGGAGGAGTTCGCCGAACGCTATCCGCGGCTGTGGCAGGGCATCACCGGCCTGCACATCACCTCGGCGGCCTATCTGCCGCTGATCGTCCAGGCCCGCCCCATCGGCGCGATGGGCCTGCTCTACAACGACCGGCGCGGCTTCACCGCCGAGGAGCGCAACATCCTCGTCGTCCTGGGCAGCAGCATCTCCCAGAGCCTGCAGCGCGCGATGTTCTACGAGCAGGAGATGGACCTCGCCCAGGGGCTGCAGCAGGCCATGCTGCCGCGCACCATCCCCAGCGTGCCCGGCGCCGACCTCGCCGTGCGCTACCGCGCCGCCACCATCGGCGGCTCCCTCGGCCGGGACATCGGCGGCGACTGGTACGACCTGATCCCGCTGCCCGGGGGCACCCCCTACGGGGGAGGGCGGGTCGGCGCCGTCATCGGCGACGTCCAGGGCCACGACACGCACGCCGCCGCCGTCATGGGCCAGCTGCGCATCGTGCTGCGCGCCTACGCGGCCGAGGGCCACCCGCCGGCCACCGTGATGGCCCGCGCCTCCGTCTTCCTGGACGAGCTCGACACCGACCGCTCCGCGACCTGCCTCTACGCCGAGGCCGACCTGTCCACCGGCGTGCTCCAGGTGGTCCGGGCCGGCCACCTCGACCCGCTGGTGCGCCGCACCGACGGTTCCTGCCGGCGCGTCCGGGTCCCCGGCGGGCTGCCGCTCGGCCTGTCCGCGGAGTTCGGGCGGCTCGACTACCCGGTCGGCACGATGGAGCTCGACCCCGGCGACACCCTGCTGCTGTGCACCGACGGCCTGGTCGAGCAGCCCGGTGCCGACCTCGACGACGGTATGGAGACCCTCGCGGCGCTGATCGCCGTCGGCCCCGACGACGTACGCGACCTCGCCGACCGGCTCATCGACGTCGCCGCGCAACGCGGCGGCGGCGACGACGTGGCACTGCTCCTGCTGCGCCGCCGTGCCCTGGAGAGCGCGCGGCCCGGCGGCCGGCTCAAGCAGCGTGTGACGCCCGGCGATCCGGAGGCACTCGCCGAGACCCGGCGCATGATCCGTACGGCGGTGGGCGCCTGGGGCGCGGGGGAGCGGGCCGACGAGATCGAGCTGGTCGCCGACGAGATGATCACCAACGTGCTGATGCACACCGAGGGCGCCGCGGTCGTCACCCTCCGGGCCCTCACCGGCAGCGAGCGGCGCGTGCGGGTGGAGGTCGAGGACTCCTCCAGCGCCCTGCCGCGCCGCCGGGAGGCGGGCGAGTCGGGCGTCTCCGGCCGGGGCATGCTCCTGATCGAGACGCTCACGGACGTATGGGGCGTGGAGGCACGCGGCGGTGGCAAGTGCGTATGGAGCGAGTTCGTGGTGGCGAAGGGATCCGCCCCGGCCTGAGTCCGCGCGGGCGCCGCACCGTTGGCGCGGCCTCGCGGGCTCCTCCGGTCACGGCGGGGAGCCGGCCGCACGGGCCCGAGTCCCGCGGTCGCCGTGCAGCGGTGACAGAGCCGTGTGGAGTACGCGCCGTCCTGGGCCCGGCCGGGCCGGAGCGATGCCGGCAGTGCGGGGCGGTGCCGTGCCGGGCGGCCCCGTCGCGCCCGCCGCGGTGCCGGAGCGGCCTGTCCGGTGGGCGGGACGCCGTCCGCGGCTCTTCACCGGGGTTCCAGCGTCACCAGGTTCTCGCCCTCCGCCGTACGCACCTCGTAGCGGGCGATGTCCCCGGAGTGCATGGCGGAGCCGCCGCGCACCGTGTTGGGGCGGGCGTCGTGCCGGGGCACGCTCCAGCTGGTCACCGTCTCCTCGGAGCCGTCCCGGCCGACCACCACCAGACGGCAGGTGCGCGGGCCGGCACCGTCCTTGACCTCGATCTCCATGTTGCTGCCCCATGCCTCGTCCTGAGTGGTCACCTGCGCCCACACCCCGGACCGCTCGTCGGTCGCCGCGATGCTCACGGCGGTCCCGCCGTCGTCCCGCGCCATCATCGCGACCGCCGGCGCGGACACCGCGACCACCACCGAGGCGGCCAGCGCCAGCAGCAGCCGGCGACGCCCCGCGCGGTTGCGGGCCGCCACTTCCGACAGCAGCCGGTCCAGCATCCTCGGGCCGGGCTCGGCCAGCGGGTGCACCAGCCGCGGGGTTGAACTCCGGTACAGCATCAACTGGCGTGCCGCAGGGCCGAATTCGGTCACCCGGACCGCGCACTGAGGGCACTCCATGAGGTGGTCCTCGAAGCGGAACGCATCCGCCTCGTCCAGCACGCCGAGCGCGTAGGCGCCGACGTCGCGATGCCTCTCCAGGGACCTCATGCCGAATCCTCGTGCCGTTGGGTGCGGGTGGGGTTGCTCCTTGCTCCCACCGGTACGCACCAGGCAGCCGAATCACTCAAGCGACGTGCCGAATCGTAACCAGGGGATTCGGAGCCGACCGGCCCGCGGATTGGTCGGATCGGCGAGGAACCTAAAAAAGATGGATGGCGAGGTGACCGAGCGGCAGCCCGAGCTGCCACGCCGGTGTCCACACCTTGGGTCCCTCGTCCTCACCGGCCACCGCACCGCCGCCCGGCACCGCGTTCAGGTCGGGCGCGAGCAGCTCCGTCTCCCGCAGCCAGCGCCAGGCCTCCCGGGCCAGTTCCAGGTCCGGATCCGGCGCGTCCCGGCCGGCCGCGGCGGCGTCCGCGGACAGCTCCCGCAGGCGCCCCTGCACCCACTCCTGCCACGGCTGGTCGTACGCGGTCAGCGACAGCCAGGTCTCCAGCTGGGTGACCACCCGGATGCCGGACAGCTCGCCGTCGGTGTCGGACAGGAACACGGTCAGCGCCAGCGCGTCCCGTCCCGCGCGGAACTCGAAGGACGTCGGCGGCATCAGATCGCCGCTGCGCAGCAGCTCGTCGGCGATGTACTCGGCGTACAACCAGGCCATGGGGACGGTCAGTTCACCGTCGCCGGTGCCGTCCGTGCTTTCTCGACCTCTGTGCAGCATCCCTTCCTGCCTTCCTCCGGTGCGTGCGCGTCGCCCGAACCCGGGCCCCCGGTCCGGAACACGGATGAGGACAGCCGATTACTCAACCGGGGTGGTCGGCAAGGCGCTTTACGGAGGTTTGACCCGACGGCCGGTTTCACCGCATGTCGGAGGCGTATCCGGGAAGCACCCGGCGCAGGGCGCGCAGCGCGTAGTACGCGCGGGACTTCACGGTACCGGGCGGAATCCCGAGGGCCGTCGCGGCTTCCGCCACACTCGCCCCCTGGAAGTACACGAGCACCAGGACTTCACGGTGCTCCGGAGTGAGTGTCTTCACAGCCTCACGGACATCGAGCGCGGCCGCGGCCCGCTCGGCGTGGTCGGAGATCACCCGGGCGTTCTCCAGCACGGCGTCCCCGACCTCGGCCGGCCGGGCCTGCCGGGCCCGTCGCGCGTCGATGGCGAGCCGCCGCCCCACGGTGAGCAGCCAGGGCCGTACGGAGTCGAAGTTCTCGGCGCGCAGGGCCTCGGGGTGCTGCCAGGCGCGTACGAGGGTCTCCTGGACCAGATCCTCCGCGCGCTGCCGGTCCCCGTCGCAGAGTCGGAGCAGCAGCGCGAAGAGGGGCCGGCCGTGCTCGCGCTGCAGTGCGGCGAGCTCGTGCTCGGCGGTCGTCCCGTTCATGAGTGTGGTTCCGGCCGTCATGGCCGTATGGCAGCGCACGGCGCGACGCGGGGACAGGGCGTGCACAGGAGCGTGCGGCGGGCGGTCGATCGCGTCGACGAACGGTTCGACGAACGGTCGAGGCGGCCGTTCGCGCACGCCGGACGGCCTAAAGAGCGTGTCGGAACGACGACGGGCGTAATGCGGCTTCTTACCTGTTTATCCATAAATACGACTACAGCGGGGTGAAGTGATGATCACACGCAGTCGGCAGGTGGCCCTCGTCCTGACCGCCGTCCTCGCCGCGGGCGCCGCCTGCCAGGCCCGCGGCCACCGGCCGCCGGAACCGGGGCGTCCGGCCCCTTCCGCCACGGGGCCCCGCGGTTTCACCCTGGTCGCCTCGGGGGACGTACTGCCCCACGACTCGATCATCGAACGCGCCCGCTACGACGCGGGCGGCACCGGGTACGACTTCCGGCCGATGCTCTCCGGCATCCGCTCCGTCGTCGACTCCGCCGATGTGGCGCTCTGCCACATGGAGACCGTCTACGGTGCGGGCCCCGACTACACCGGCTACCCCCTTTTCAAGTCCCCGCCCGAAGTGGCCCGCGGTCTCGCCGCCACCGGCTACGACGGCTGCTCCACCGCCTCCAACCACTCCCTGGACGACGGCGTGGACGGCATCCGCCGCACCCTGGACGCCCTCGACCGGGCCGGTGTGCGCCACGCCGGCTCGGCGCGTACCGAGCGGGAGGCCCGCACGGCGACCGTGCTGCGCGCGGGCACGGCGCGGATCGCCCACCTCGCCTACACCTACGACACCAACGGCCTCCCGCTGCCGCCGGACGAGCCCTGGGCCGTCGGCCTCGTCGACGAGACGCGGATCGTCGCCGACGCACGGGCCGCCCGGGAGGCCGGAGCCGATGTCGTCGTGGTCTCCCTGCACTGGGGCACCGAATGGCAGGAGGCCCCCGACGAGCGGCAGATCACCCTCGCCCGCTCGCTCACCGCCTCGGCCGCCGGGGGCCGCCCCGACATCGACCTGATCCTCGGCACCCACGCCCATGTCCCGCAGGCCTACGAGAAGGTCAACGGCACCTGGGTGATCTACGGCATGGGCGACCAGATCGCCGGCGAGATGACCGGCCACGAGGGCGTCCGGGACCCGCGCGGCAACCAGTCCACCCTGGGCCGCTTCACGTTCGCCCCGCCGAAGCGTCCCGGCGGACGCTGGGAGGTGGCCCGGGCCGAGTTCGTCCCGCAGTTCTTCGACGTGGACGCGGGCCGGGTCGTCAACCTCAACCGGGCGCTCGCCCGGGGCGCCGAGGTGCAGTCCGTGCGCGACCGGATCCGGAACGTGGTGCTGAGCCGGGGCGCCGCGCAGGACGGGCTCGTGATGGGGGAGTGAGGACCGTCAGCCGAGGTCGACGTGGTCGAGTGCCTCCAGCAGTTCGCCCAGTACCCGCAGGCAGGCCGTCACGTCGGCGTCCGTGAGGCCACCGCCGACCCCCCGCAGGAGCAGGTGCTCACGCTCCAGGACGGCGGAGACCGCCGCGGAGCCCTTCTCGGTCGGACGGATGAGCGACGACCGCCGGTGGGCGGGATTGGGGACGGCCTCCACCAGGCCCTGCGCCGCGGCGTCGTTCACCATGCGCTGCACGAACTGCCGGCTGATCGCCTGTGCCCTGCCCATCTGCGGCACGGTCATCGGCCCGTTGCGGTGCAGCAGGGTCAGCACGGCGCGTACGCCCACGGACAGGTCGTCGGCGGTCAGGCCCTGCTCCACGCTGCGCTGGGCGCGCCGGTAGAGGGGGCCGACCAGGTCGTAGACCTCGGTGAGACGACGGCCGAGCTCGTCCGGGGGGAGGGGTGCGTCGATGTCTGTCACCTCGCCATCATGACACCTGGGTTGCCAAACCCGGGCGTGAATGACACCTTGGTTGTCATGAATGGTGCTTCGGATCTGCGCTCCTTCCCCTCAGCCGACGGCGATCTCGCCTACCTCGACACCGGAACCGGTGACCCGGTGGTCCTGCTGCACTCCGGCTTCACCGACCACCGGGTCTTCGACGCCCAGATCCCGGCCCTGGCCGCCGAGTACCGGGTGATCGCGCCGGACGTCCGAGGCCACGGCGCCTCGGCCAACGCCACCGCGCCGTTCCGCTGGGCCGACGATCTCGCCGGCCTGCTGCGCCGCCTGGACGCCGGTCCGGCCGTGCTCGTCGGTGTGTCGATGGGCGGTGCCATCGCCACCGACACGGTGCTGGAGTACCCGGAGCTGGTGCGCGCGGTGGTGGCCTGTGGCGCCGCCACCAGCGACTTCCAGTACACCGACCCCTGGGTCCGCCAGGTGCTGGCCGAGCAGGCCGCGGCCCTGGGCGCGGGCGACGTGGAGGGCTGGCTCACCGCGTTCCTGCGCCATGCACCCGGCGAGCACCGCACCGCCGCCGACATCGACCCGGACATCCTGGGCCGGCTGCGCGAGATGGCCCTGGGCACCCTCGCCAAGCACACTCCGGACGAGGAGAACCACCATGTTCCCCTGACCGACACCTGGGCCCGGGTTCCGGGAATCGACGTCCCGGTGCTCACCGTCAACGGCGCCCTCGACGCCCCCGACCTGATCGCCGAGGCGGAACGGTTCGCCGGTGCCGTCCGCGACGGCCGCTCCGTGATCATCGACGGCACCGCGCACTACCCCAACATGGAGCGGCCCGAGGAACTGAACAAGATCCTGCTGGACTTCCTGCGCGCCCTCTGACGGCGTGCCGGCGGCCGTCCGTCCCGATGTCCGGCGAGCACCGGCCCTTCCCGCCCCCTCCCGGGGGATCCCTTCGCGCCCACGTGGCGGAGCCGCGTGGGCGGCGCGGCCCCGCGCCCCTTCAGGGGCGCGGGGAACTGCGCGACAAGCCACGGTGGACCCGCGGCCGCCGCACGACCCGCGCGTCCCGAGTCACCGGGCGCCCCTGGAAGGGGCTAGCCCGTCGCGTCCACCAGGGCCAGGTCGTGGAGGCGGTCCGGGGGGCCCGGGCGGGCGTAGTACCAGCCCTGGGCCGTGTCGCAGCCGAGGATGCGGAGCTGTTCGGCCTGGGCTCCCGTCTCCACGCCCTCCACCGTCACCGCCAGGTCGAGGCTGTGGGCCAGGGAGACGATCCCCTCGACGATCTTCAGGTCGACGGGATCGGCCGGGAACTGCTGCATGCTCTGCGTGAAGGAACGGTCCAGCTTCAGGACGCTCACCGGGAGCCGGCGCAGATTGGCCAGGTTGGAGTAGCCGGTGCCGAAGTCGTCCAGCGCGATGTCGACACCCATCTCCGCCAGCCGGCGCAGCGGCTTCAGCAGGTCGTCGTCCGCGCCGATCAACGCCGACTCCGTGACCTCCAGACAGAGGGCGTCCGGCTCCACACCCGTGCGTTCCAGGATGTCCACCGTGTCCTGGACCAGTCCGGGATGCGTGAGCTGGCAGGGCGACAGGTTCACGTTGATGCGCAGCGGGCCGAGCGCCTCGCCCCCGTGCCGGTCCCGCCACTCACGGGCCTGACGCACCGACTGCTCCAGCACCCAGCGGCCCAGCGGAACGATCAGCCCCGTGTGCTCGGCGAGCGGGATGAACCGGTCCGGGGACAGCACCCCGTGCTGCGGGTGCAGCCAGCGCACCAGCGCCTCGGCACCCCGCACACTGCCGTCTCCGAGATGCACCAGCGGCTGGTACTCGATGAAGAACTCGCCCCGGTCCAGGGCCGTCGGCAGCGCCGTGGTGAGCCCGTGCCGCGTGATGGCGCGGGCGTCGGCCTCCGGGTCGGCGAGCTCGAACCGGTTGCCGCCCGCCGACTTGGCCCGGTACATGGTGATATCGGCGCTGCGCAGTACCTCCGCCGCGCTGCGTTCCCCGGCCGGTCCCTCGACGATGCCGATGCTGCCGCGCACGGTCAGTTCACGGCCGTCGACGCTGATCGGGGCGAGCAGCGCGTTCATGATGCGGGCGGCGAGCTCGTCGACCGTCCGCTCGGTGTCGGGGCCGGTGGTCAGCGCCACGAACTCGTCGCCGCCGAGCCGGGCCACCATCTCGCCGGACGCGGTGGCGCAGGCCTGCAGCCGGTCGGCGACCTCGACGAGCAGCCGGTCGCCGGCCGCGTGCCCGAGGCTGTCGTTGACGGTCTTGAAGCCGTCCAGGTCGAGGTAGCACAGCCCGAACCGCCGGCCCTCGCCGGCGCCGAGCGCCTTCTCCAGCCGCTCGAAGAAGAACGCCCGGTTGGGCAGCCCGGTGAGTGCGTCGTGGGTGGCCTCGTAGCGCAGCCGGAGGTTGAGCAGCCGCCGCTCGGTGGTGTCCTCCATGAGGGCGAGCTGGTACTGCGGGTCACCGTCGGCGTCGCGCAGCAGGGACACCGTCAGATTGGTCCACAGGACCGTTCCGTCCGGGCGGTAGAACGCCTTTTCCAGGTGGTAGTGCTCGCGCTCGCCGCTCACCAGCTCGTCGTAGAGCCGCCATGTCTGCGGCGCGTCGTCGGGGTGCACCCACTCCTTGACCCTGCGGCCGCGCAGGCTCTGCTCGGACAGGCCGAACATGCGCCGCAACGCGCCGTTGACCTGCAGGATGTTGCCCTCCAGGTCGGCGATGCCGATCCCTATCGCCGCGCCCTCGAACACCGCGCGGAACCGGGCCTCGGTGGCGTGCAGCGCCTGCGCCACCACGCCCTGCGCCTCCAGCGCGGCCTGCGCGATGGCCTCCTGCTCGGCCAGCGTCCGCTCGCGCAGCGCCTGCGCGAACCCGGCGGCCATGGCGTGCTGGAGCCTGCCGGAGCGCGCCCGCAGATCCTCCCGGTCGCCGTCCCCGCCGCAGTACAGGACGAGATAGGCGTCCACGCAGTCCAGGGTCCGGCTGAGCGCCTCCGGGTCGGTGCAGTGCGCCTCCACCAGCGCGGCCCCGACCGCCCGGCCCGCGTCCGCGTCGAACGACCGGGCCCGCAGCGCCTCGCTCAGCAGCCGGGCCAGCGGCAGCAGCCGCTCCTGGAACTCCGGGCGGGTCGACGACGTCGAGGTCACCGGGAAGACCGCCCGGCTCCAGATCGTCGCGAACCGGCGCAGTCTGTCCTCCGGCCCGTCCGGCTCCGCGCTCACGCCGTACGCCCCACGCCGGCGAAACCGGAGAACGCGTAGGGATCCTCGTCCTCCGGTGCGGTGTCCGGCCGCCACTGCGGCATCGGCACCAGTCCGGGTTCCACCATGTCGTACCCCTCGAAGAACCGCGCGATCTCGTCGCGCGTGCGCATGATCAGCGGGTTGCGAATGTCCTGGTACACGTCCACCGCCCCCTCGGCCCGCTCCGCCGGCAGCGGGATCCCCTCGTACGAGGCATGGGTGAGCACGAGCATGCTGCCGGGCGCGAGGGCCTGGCGCAGTTCGGCCACCGCCGCGTACGGGTCGTCCGCGTCTTCCACGAAGTGCAGTATGGCAACGAGGAGCAGTGCCACTGGCCGATTCAGGTCGATCAGCCGCAGCACTTCGGGACTGTCGATGATCTCCCGCGGCTTGCGGAGGTCCGCGGCGACGACGTCCGCGCCGTCGTTGCCCGCCAGAACGGCCTGGCTGTGCGCCACGGCCACCGGGTCGTGGTCGACGTACATCACCCGTGCGTCCGGTACGGCCGCCTGCGCCACCTCGTGGACGTTGCCGAACGTCGGGATGCCGGAACCGATGTCCAGGAACTGGGTGATGCCCTCACCGGCCGCGAAACGCACCGCCCGCCGCATGAAGGCACGGTTCGCCTGCATGACCTTGGGCAGGCCCGGCATGAACTCCATGGCCCTGCGGGCCGCTTGCCGGTCGACCTCGAAGTTGTGCGAACCGCCCAGGTAGTAGTCGTACATCCGGGAGACGCTGGGCACCGAGATGTCGATGCTCCGCGGGGCCCAGGCGGGACGCTCCATGTAGCTCTCCAAGGCGTAGGCGATCCGGTGTTCGAGCAGAGGCTACTGATCGCCCGCCAAAGGAGCGACCCCAAACGGAAATTGACCATCCGTTCCCGGTCACTGCCAGTGGCACGTGCTTGTTCCGCGCCCCCCGCGAGAGCGTGACGACATGTGTCCACGGCCTTCAGGAGAGTTCCGGCACGCCGGGAAATACGCGGAGAAGAGTGCCGATGGTCCCATGGGTACCGGTGAATCACGGCAAAACGGTCCGCCCCTCCGCGGGCTGCGGAGGGGCGGACACGGGGCCGGCGGCGTCCGAGTGGACGACACCCTGGGAAGGTTGTTACTTCTCCGACGCGCCGACCGGCTTTCCGTCGGGCCGTACGGCGTACCAGGTACCGCCGACGCCCTGACCGTTGGTGTCGCCGGGAGCCTTGTCACCGGCGAAGGTGTAGATGGGCCAGCAGTTGATCGTCTGCTGGCCGGCGCCGTCCGGGCGGGTGAAGGTCATGTAGCCCTTCTTCTGGATGCCCTTGGTGTCGCCGAAGTCGACCGGCGAGACCACCGGCCACTTCTCCAGGCAGGCGCCGGTGCAGGCCGACACGGGCTTCGGCCAGGCCTCGTCCTTCATGAAGCGGTAGACGGTCATGCCGTTCTTGTCGACGACGATCTCGCCCAGCTTCGGGTCCTCACGGGTGGACAGACCGGGCTGGTCGGCCGCCTGCGCCTTCTTGCCCTCGGGGTTCAGCGCGTACCACTTGCCGCCCACGCCCTGACCCTTGACGTCACCGGCGTTGACGTCCTTGACGTAGCGGTAGGCCGGCCAGCCGGCGACGGTGAGCTGCTTGGTGCCGTCGGCCCGGGCGACCTCCCCGAGCAGCGACTTGTCGATCCCCTCGCCGGCCGTGGCGTCGTCGGCGGGCACCGGCGGCCAGGTCTTGGCGCAGTCGTCCTCGCAGTTGGACGCGGGCGGTTCGGCGGTGTCCTGGTCGAAGCGGTACAGGGTCAGACCGAGGCTGTCGGTCACCACCTTGCCCAGTTCGGCGTTGGTGGAGACGTTCAGCTCGCCCGCCGTGTCGGAAGGGCTCGCCGATGCCTGTGTGCCGCCCCCTCCCGCCTGGCCCGCGCCGGTGCCGATGCTGCCGACGTCCCCGGCCCCGGCCGTGGCACCGACGTTCTGGCTGGAGGCGGGCGGCGGGCTGTCCTGCCCGCACGCCGTGGTCAGGGCCAGCACCGCCGCGGCGCTCGCCACCAGTGAGGCGGTCCGCCAGGAGGTCTTCATCGTCAACTCCAGATCATCGCAAGGGTCTTGCAGCGCCCTGCTGTGCCGCCGCTCGACGATGGGTACGCACGGGAGCACGGGTTGTGTTCAACGGTGGCCGCAATTTCTTTTGTTAACTCCTTCGGGGCAATCACCAGGGATCCCGGGCGTGGCCCGGCGGTACACGACTCATGATCTTCGTCGTGCAAGCACTCGTACCGACCCGATCCCGCGCGGTCGCGCGCGCGTTGGCCGTGGCGACGCTGATCTGGGCACTCGTCGGCGCCCCAGGCGCGGCCGTGGCCGACGCCTGCGCGTACGCCTCGACGGGGCCGGACGGCACGGAGGCGGTGGCGGTCGCGGGAGACGTCACCTGGACCGCCCCCCCGTTCTGCTCACCGCCGCCACCGTCACCCACACCCACACCCACACCCACACCCACACCCACACCCACGCCGAAGCCGCCGCCCCCGCCCGAGCCCCCGCCGACCACCCCGCCACCGCCGCCGGAACCCCGCCCGACCCCGCCCCCCGAGCCGTCGCCCCCGCCGGCCGCCCGTCCGGCACCGCCCGCCGCCCGTCCGACGCGGACTCCCGCCCCACCGCCGCGTCCACGCCCCTCGCCGCCACCGTCACCGGACCCGACGCCGTCGGCCACGCCGAAGCCGCGCCCGTCCGTGACACCCGTGCACTACCCGCGGTACCGCGCGGTCCCGGTCCGGCGGACCTCCGGCGGTGCCACCTCGCCGCTCGTTTTCGTCCTGCTCATCACGACGCCCGCCGTGGTCGCCGTCGCCGCCCTGCGTCCGCGCTGAGGCCCGGCCCGACCCCCTTCTGGAGGCACCTCTTGTCGGAATGGCTTGTTCTCACCCTCGCGATGCTCGCCGCCTGTGTCGTCGTGGTGGTCATCACTCTCCTGCGGCACCGCAGGGCGGCCGAGGACGAGGATCCCAGCGAGACCCCGGACGTCATCGAGTACATGACGATGTGGATCGGCGTGGTGTACGCCATCGTCCTGGGTCTCGCCATCGCCGGCGTCTGGGAGGGACGCAGCGCCGCCCAGGAGCACGTACGGGCGGAGGCGGTGGCACTGCACGAGGTCTCGGAGCGGGTACGGGTCTACCCCGCCGAGGTGCGTGACCGCATCCGGGACGATGTCAACGCCTATGTCGGACACGTCGTCACCACCGAGTGGCGGGCCATGGCCGACGACGGACGGGTCACCGAACGCGGCACCGAACTCCTCGACCGCGTCCGCCGGGACGTCACCGACCACCAGCCGCGGACGGACTTCGAGGCGCAGGCCTACCAGCCGCTCGTGGACCAGGTGGCCGCCGCCGACCAGGCGCGCAGCGCGCGGGCCGAGTCGACCGGGGAGACCATGCCGGGCGTGGTGTGGTTCGGGCTGATCTCCGGGGCCGCCATCACCATCGGGATGATCTTCGCGCTGCAGATCCGGCGCACCGTCCGGGAGATGATCCTCGCCGGGCTGTTCTCGGCGCTGATCGCCTTCCTGCTCTTCCTCATCTGGGACTTCGACGCCCCCTACAGCCGGGGCCTCGCCGCGTCGGCGGACCCGTTCCTGCGGCTCTTCCCGCACATCGAGGGCTGAGACCGCCCGCGGGAGCAGAGCGTCGCCCCGGATCCCGCGGGATCCGGGGCGAGCGGCGTGCGGACTGGTGTGAAACGGCGACCCGAAGGGGACAGCGGTTCAGACCCGCTTCTCGGCGCGGCGGCGCATCCAGAAGACACCGCTGCCGACGACCGCGGCGGTCACCAGCGCCCCGCCGATGGCCATGTCGGTCGGGGTCGCCCCGCTGGTGCTGCTGCCGCCGATACCGCCGCGGACACCGCCGATGACGGTGAAGGCGGCCGGCCGGGTCAGGCTCCGGCCGGAGCAGTGGACCGTGATGTCGTAGGGACCGGGACGGGCGTCGGCATCGACGGTGGCGGTGCCCTTCGAGGTGTCGTTGGCACCGCTGATGGGCGTCAGATCCGTCCGGGGGAAGGCGTTGGAGGTCGCCGTGCCGCCATTGGGGCAGCCGTCGACCGTGATGGTCAGCTGGCCGCCACGGGCGATGACGCTGGGCAGGGCGACGATGTTGGACGGGTTGGGAACCCGGCCGGAGTCCGCGACGGCCGCCGGGGCGGCGACCCCGAGGACGGCGACCGCGGCGCCCGCGGCCGCCAGGGCACGTGAATTGCGCATGTGATCCTCCGCGGAAGACGCCCCGGGTCCCGTTCCCGGTCGATCGGCGAGAAAGCGCCTCCCGGAAAGACCCTCAGTTGCCCTGCGCACGCCCGCATTTCGGGAATGGTCCGTACTGGTGAGGCGAACCCGCGCGGAAAACCGTGCGAGGGGATATCGCCGCAGGTCACGGACCGTCAGAAAATCTTTGTCCGGTACCGCCTCGGATGGCGCACCCGGTCGTGCCGGGGCCACCCGTTCGCCGCCGCCCCGTCGCCGGTTGCGCGTGCGGCCTTTAGCGTTTTCGTCATGCGCGAGTGGTACGACGACGGCCGTATCGAGAGGGGAAGGCGAATGTCTGCTTTCGAGCCGGCCGAAGCCGAATGGGAGGCGCGGCGGAAGAAGCGCGCCCCGTGGGGCGTGATAGCGCTGGTTCTGCTCACCGGCCTCGCGCTCATCCGGAACGGTTCGGGGGAATTCGACGTGGGTCCGCCGCAGCCGGCCGGCGCGGCCGCCGCCGACAGCAGGACGCCCGGCGGCATCACGACCGAGGCGGTGCGACCGCTGCCGTACGCGGTCCCGGACCGGGTCACGATCCCGGCGATCCAGGTGGACGCGCCCATTATTCCGGTGGGTCTGGACGCGGAGGGCTGGGTGGACGCGCCGCCGCCCCAGGACCCCAATCTGGCGGGCTGGTTCACCGGTGCCGTCTCACCGGGAGAGAAGGGCACCTCGGTCGTCGTCGGCCATGTCGACAACGCGCAGGGACCGGCCGTGTTCTACGGGCTCGGGGCGCTGAAGAAGGGAAACCGCGTCGAGATCACCCGCAAGGACGGGAAGACCGCCGTGTTCGAGATCTACGGCATCGAGGTCTTCGCGAAGAACAACTTCCCCGGCGACCGGGTCTACGCCTCCAAGGGGACCGCGGAACTGCGCGTCATCACCTGCGGCGGCGGTTTCTCCCAGCAGAACGGCTACGACGGGAACGTGGTCGCCTTCGCCCGCCTGGCCGAGGTCCGCTGAGCGGCCCCGCGTCCGGGCGGGCGGGAAGCGCTCAGACGTACTGCCGGCGGGGGACGGTGACGTGGTACCCGGAGTCCAGCAGTCCGGGCAGATAGGCGCGCAGGGCCCGCACGCTCTGCGAGCGGTCGCCCCCGGCGTCGTGCGAGAGCACCACGACGCCGGGGGCGGCGCCGTCCTCCACCCGGCCGACGATGGCGCGGGTGCCGGGTGTGGTCCAGTCGAGGGTGTCGACCGTCCAGGCCAGCGGCTCCATGCCCAGCTCGGCGCCGAGCTGGAAGGCGGCGCGGTTCCATGCGCCGTAGGGTGCGCGGAACCACTCGGGGCGTTCGCCGCAGGCCTGCTCGACGACGTCGCTGGTGCGTTCCATCTCGGAGCGGATCCGGGCCCGCCGCAGCCGGGTGAGCAGGGGGTGGGTCCAGGTGTGGTTGCCGACCACATGCCCCTCGTCGGCCATCCGGGCCAGCAGGTCCCGGTTGTCGGCCGCCATCTCCCCGCACACGAAGAACATCGCCCGCACCTCGTACCGGGCCAGGGTGTCGAGGATGTGCGGGGTGTAGCGGGGGTCGGGTCCGTCGTCGAAGCTCAGCACCATGGTGCGGTCGTGTCCGGGCACACGCAGCAGCGGTTCGTGCCGCACCGGCGTCCTGCCCGGCGGGGTGTGCGCGGACCCGTAGCCGGTCAGGGGCCGCAGGCGGTACTCGGAGGGCCTGAGCGGGCGGCGGGCCGCCCGGGCACCGGCGGCCGGCGGCGGCGCGGGTGCGGCGCGGTTCCCGGCGCCCGGCGCGAACGCCGCGGCCACACCGGCCGCGCCCAGGGAGACGACCCCGGCGAGCAGCGCCCCGCGCCGGGTGAGCAACTGATCCTTCTGCATGACTCATCAGTCGCCCCACCGGAGTCCGACGCACCTCAGCGACACCGGTGTGGCGGCACGATTTCACCCGATCGGCGCAGTGCGGGGCGACGGACCCCGAGGGGCGAGTGGAGGCCGGGGCGCCGGACTCCGATAGCCTCGCAGCCGTGACGGAACAGCAGTCCCATCAGTTCGAACGGGGCACGGACGGCCCCAAGGTGATCGTGGCCGGCGTGGACGGCTCCGACTCCTCGCTGCGCGCGGCGGCGTACGCCGCCGGTCTGGCCCGGCGCCAGGGCGCGCTGCTGGCCCTCGTGTACGTGCAGCCGGTGCTGGCCGCGGGAGCGGCGCTCGGCGCGCCGGTGGCCGGCACGACCGAGGAGATAGCCGAGGACCTGGTGACGCAGGTCAGGGACGCGACGGAGCGGATCAAGGGCGTCTTCGACCTCCGCTGGGAGTTCCACACCTTCCGCGGCGACCCGTACAACGGACTGGTGAAGGCGGCCGACGACCTCAAGGCGGACGCCGTGGTCGTGGGCGCTTCGGAACAGGCGGGCCACCGGTTCGTCGGCTCGGTCGCGGTCCGTCTGGTGAAGGCCGGCCGGTGGCCGGTCACGGTGGTGCCGTAGGACGGCTCATCGCTCCAGCAGCATCCGCTGCAGCTCGCGGGCCGCGCGGGGCGGGGCCACGTCGCTGCGGTGGGCCAGGGCGATGGCACGGTGCAGGCCCGGACGGGCCAGCGGGGTGACGCGCAGTCCGTGGCCGGAGCGGGCGGCCACCATCCGCGGTACCACCGCCACTCCCAGCCCCGCCCGCACGAAGCCCAGTACCGCGTCCATCTCGCCGCCCTCCACCGCGAATTCGGGCTCGAAGCGCTCCGCCCGGCACGCCGCCACGGTCAGCTCGCGCAGGTCGTAGCCGTGCCGGAACATCACCAGGCGTTCGCCCTCCAGGTCGGCGATGCGCACGGTGCGCCGGCCCCGTCCCGGCCGCGGCGCGTCCGGGGAGGCGACGACCACCAGGTCCTCGCGCAGCAGCTCCACCGTGGTGAGCGCGGGGGAGGGCGTCGGCAGCGGCAGGACCACCAGGGCGAGGTCGAGGGCGCCGCGGGCCAGCTCCCGTACGAGGTCGTGGGATCCGCCCTCCTCGATCAGCAGCCGGACGCCCGGATAGCGGTCGTGGAAGGCGCGCAGCACGTCCGGCAGCAGACCGGTGCACAGGCTCGGCGTGGCGCCCAGCCGCACCCGCCCGCTGCGCAGCTGCGCCACCTCCTGCACCTCGTGCCGGGCGGTGTCCGCGTCGGCCAGGATCCGCCGGGCCAGCGGCAGCAGCGCCTCGCCCGCGTCGGTCAGCGTGATGTTCCCGCGCGCCCGCCGGAACAGATCCGCCCCCAGCTCCCGCTCCAGCGCCTTGATCTGCTGCGACAGTGACGGCTGCGCGACATGGACCAGCTCCGCGGCCCGGGTGAAGTGCCGGGTCTCGGCGACGGCCACGAAGTACTGGAGCTGCTGGAACTGCATGGGCCCATCATAGGCTCGCCCTATCGGAACGAGCCGCACCATGTCTTGGACCGATGGGGCCTTCCGGCCCTAGCGTCTGGTGACATGGCTCTGGCAACGCGGACGGACCGACGGCCGTCCTTGGCACGCACCGTGTGGGACTCGACCGTCGGCAAGAAGGCAGTGATGGCGGTCAGCGGCCTGATCATGCTGCTGTACCTGGTCGCCCACATGATCGGGAACCTGAAGATCTTCTTCGGGGCCGGCGAGTTCAACCACTACGCCCACTGGCTGCGCACCGTCGGTGAACCGTTCATGCACTACGAGTGGACGCTGTGGATCATCCGCGTCGTGCTCGTCGTCGCCGTGGTCGCCCACGCCGTCTCCGCCTACCAGCTCAGCCGCCGCGACATCAAGGCACGCCCCAGCAAGTACGTGCACAAGAAGGCACGGACGAGCTACGCCACGCGCACCATGCGCTGGGGCGGCGTCATCCTCGCCCTGTTCATCGTCTGGCACCTCCTCGACCTGACCACCGGCACCGTGCACTCCGGCGGCTTCGAGACCGGCAAGCCCTACCAGAACATCGTGGACACCTTCTCCACCTGGTACGGCAACACCCTCTACATCGTCGCGATGCTCGCCGTCGGCCTGCACGTCCGGCACGGCTTCTGGAGCGCCGCCCAGACCCTCGGCGCCGGCAGCCGCACCCGCGACCGCGCCCTCAAGACCACCGCCAATGCCCTCGCGCTGCTGCTCACGGCCGGCTTCCTCGCCGTACCCGTGGGCGTCATGACCGGAGTGGTGAACTGACCATGACCTCCTACACCGAGTACGCGACCGGCGAGCCGGTCGCCGACACCAAGGCTCCCGCGGGACCGGTCCACGAGCGCTGGGACAGGCGCCGCTTCGAGGCCAAGCTGGTCAACCCCGCCAACCGGCGGGGGAAGACCGTCATCGTCGTCGGTACCGGTCTCGCGGGCGGCTCGGCCGGTGCCACACTCGCCGAACAGGGCTACCGCGTCGTCCAGTTCTGCTACCAGGACTCCCCGCGCCGAGCCCACTCCATCGCCGCGCAGGGCGGCATCAACGCGGCGAAGAACTACCGCAACGACGGCGACTCGGTCCACCGGCTGTTCTACGACACCGTCAAGGGCGGCGACTTCCGCTCCCGCGAGTCCAACGTGCACCGCCTCGCGCAGATCTCCGTCGAGATCATCGACCAGTGCGTGGCCCAGGGCGTGCCCTTCGCCCGCGAGTACGGCGGACTGCTCGACACCCGCTCCTTCGGCGGCGTCCAGGTCTCCCGCACCTTCTACGCCCGCGGCCAGACGGGCCAGCAACTGCTCCTCGGCGCCTACCAGGCCCTGTCCCGCCAGATCGCGGCCGGCAACGTCGAGATGCACCCGCGCACCGAGATGCTCGACCTGATCGTCGTCGACGGACGGGCCCGCGGCATCGTCGCCCGGGACCTGATCACCGGGAGGACCGACACGTACTTCGCGGACGCGGTGGTCCTGGCGAGCGGCGGCTACGGCAACGTCTTCTACCTGTCGACGAACGCCATGAACTCCAACGCCACCGCGATCTGGCGGGCGCACCGGCGCGGCGCGTACTTCGCCAACCCCTGCTTCACCCAGATCCACCCCACCTGCATCCCGCGCACCGGCGACCACCAGTCCAAGCTGACGCTGATGAGCGAGTCGCTGCGCAACGACGGCCGGATCTGGGTGCCGAAGGCCAAGGGCGACGACCGGCCGCCGAGCGGGATCCCCGAGGACGAGCGCGACTACTACCTGGAGCGCATCTACCCCTCGTTCGGCAACCTGGTGCCCCGTGACATCGCCTCCCGCGCCGCGAAGAACGTCTGCGACGAGGGCAGGGGAGTGGGTCCCGGCGGACAGGGCGTCTACCTCGACTTCGCCGACGCCATCGAGCGGATGGGCCGGGGGGCCGTCGAGGCCAAGTACGGCAACCTCTTCGACATGTACCAGCGGATCACCGACGAGGATCCGTACCGGGTGCCGATGCGGATCTACCCCGCCGTGCACTACACGATGGGCGGACTGTGGGTCGACTACGACCTCCAGACCACTGTCCCGGGCCTGTTCGCCGTCGGCGAGGCCAACTTCTCCGACCACGGCGCCAACCGGCTCGGCGCCTCCGCGCTGATGCAGGGCCTGGCCGACGGCTACTTCGTCCTCCCGGCGACCGTCAACGACTACCTGGCCCGCAACCCGCACCAGGGGGAACTCACCGACGAACACCCGGCGGTGCAGGAGGTGCTGGCCGAGACCCGGGACCGGATCGACCTGCTCCTGTCCGTCGACGGCGACCGCACCCCCGACTCCTTCCACCGCGAGGTCGGCGAACTCATGTGGGAGTTCTGCGGCATGGCCCGCACCGACTCCGGACTGCGCAAGGCCCTCGAGCGCATCCCGCAGATCCGCGAGGAGTTCTGGCGGCGCATCAAGGTCCCCGGCACCGGCGAGGAGTTCAACCAGTCGCTGGAGAAGGCCAACCGCATCGTCGACTACCTGGAGCTCGCCGAGCTGATGTGCCTCGACGCGCTGCACCGCTCCGAGTCCTGCGGCGGCCACTTCCGCGAGGAGTCGCAGACCCCCGACGGCGAGGCCGCGCGCAGGGACGACGCGTTCTCCTACGCCGCGGCCTGGGAGTTCACCGGCACCGGTGAGGCTCCCGTCCTGCACAAGGAAGACCTGGTCTTCGAGTACGTCCACCCCACCCAGCGGAGCTACGCATGAAGCTCAACCTGCGCGTCTGGCGGCAGAGGAACACCGCCGCCGACGGCGCCATGTCCACGTACGAGGTGGACGGCATCTCACCCGACATGTCCTTCCTGGAGATGCTCGACACCCTCAACGAGGAACTCATCCTCAAGGGCGAGGACCCGGTCGCCTTCGACCACGACTGCCGCGAGGGCATCTGCGGCGCCTGCTCGCTCGTCATCAACGGCGACGCCCACGGGCCCGAGCGCACCACCACCTGCCAGCTGCACATGCGGTCCTTCGAGGACGGCGACACCATCGACGTCGAGCCGTGGCGGGCCTCCGCCTTCCCGGTCGTGAAGGACCTGGTGGTCGACCGGTCCGCCTTCGACCGGATCATCCAGGCCGGCGGTTACGTCACCGCGCCGACCGGCTCCGCACCGGAGGCGCACGCGACGCCGGTGCCGAAGCCCGATGCGGACCTGGCGTTCGAGCACGCGGAGTGCATCGGGTGCGGGGCGTGTGTCGCGGCGTGCCCGAACGGGGCGGCGATGTTGTTCACCTCCGCGAAGGTCAATCACCTCAATGTGCTGCCGCAGGGGGCGCCCGAGAGGGAGACGCGGGTGCTGGACATGGTGGCGCAGATGGACGAGGAGGGGTTCGGGGGGTGCACGCTTGCCGGGGAGTGCGCCACCGCTTGCCCGAAGGGGATTCCGCTGACCTCCATCACCGGTATGAACAAGGAGTGGTTGCGGGCCACTCGTAAGGCCGCCAAGCGGTAGCGCCGTCGCGTGGGCGGTCGTCGCCGGACCGCGGGCCGTCGGCGGCCGGTCGCGCCCACGCGGCGGAGCAGCACAGGGTCACGCCCCGCGACCCTGTGGGCCGCCGCAGTGAACGTTCGCCGACAGGTGCGGACGGACAGGGCCGGGAGAGGTGCTCCTCCCGGCCCTGTCTCGCTCCCAACATTCAGCATCTCCACAGCCGTACTCCCGGCTCCGGTCACGTACACGCCAACCCCGATCGGAAGAACAGGGGTGTCCCCACCCCCGCTCCGGCGCGTGATCAGGAGAGAGCCATGACAGGCGTGCTGACCGTCGACCACCACCCGCGGCCCACCACCCCCACCCGCTACACCGTCGCCCTCGCCCGCGACGAGGAGGACGTGCGTGCCGCTCAGCGGTTGC
This sequence comes from Streptomyces sp. NPDC020731, assembly GCF_044334705.1. Lineage (NCBI taxonomy): Bacteria > Bacillati > Actinomycetota > Actinomycetes > Kitasatosporales > Streptomycetaceae > Streptomyces > Streptomyces sp. NPDC020731. The sequence goes on along the minus strand of NZ_JBIRTN010000030.1, from coordinate 2,840 downwards.
GGTACGACGTCTTCGCGGGGGAGATGGGCGCCCTGCCGGGCACCCCGCAGCCGGGACTGGACGTCGACCCCTTCGACGCGTACTGCGACCACCTGCTCGTGCGCGAGGAGGCCGGCGGTCAGGTCGTCGGCACCTACCGGCTGCTGCCGCCGGAGCGCGCGGGGATCGCCGGACGGCTCTACGCGGAGGGTGAGTTCGACCTGTCGGGCCTCGACGCGATACGGCCCTCCCTCGTCGAGGTCGGCCGCTCCTGCGTGCACCCCGACCACCGCGACGGCGCGGTCATCGGGCTCATCTGGGCCGGCATCGCCCGCTACATGACCGACCACGGCCACGCCTGGCTGGCCGGCTGCTGCTCCGTCCCCCTCGCCGACGGGGGCGCGCTCGCCTCCGCCACCTGGGACCGGGTGCGGGCGAAGCACCTCGCGCCGGAGGAGTACCGGGTGCGCCCGCTGCTGCCCTGGCTGCCGGGGACCTCGGCCCCCGCCGCCCCCGGTGAGCTGCCCGCCCTGCTGCGCGGCTACCTCCGGCTCGGCGCCTGGGTCTGCGGCGAGCCCGCGCACGACGTGGACTTCGGTGTCGCCGACCTCTATGTGCTGCTGCCGATGAACCGGGTCGACCCCCGCTACCTGCGGCACTTCCTCTCCCTCGTCCCCGCCCGATGAGCGTCTGGCTGCCGGGTGCGCCCTGCACCCCGAGGGGCTGTGTGGAACCGACGGCGTCCGCGGCGGCCGTACCGCTGGCGGTGCTGCGGCTGGCGGCGGTGGGCCTGCTGGTCCTCGCCGGGATCGCGCTGCTCCCGCTCGGGCGGCGGATCCCGGCGGGGGCGGTGCGCCGGTGGTGCCGGTGGATCGTACGGGCCGCCGGGGTCCGGGTCCGTATCGCCGGGGCCGCCGTGCCCACGGGCGGAGTGCTGCTCGTCGCCAACCACATCTCCTGGCTGGACGTGCCGCTGCTCGCGGCGGTCCGTCCGGCCAGGATGCTGGCCAAGACCGAGATACGGCGCTGGCCCGTGGCGGGGGCGCTGGCGGCGCGCGGTGGCGTGCTGTTCATCGACCGTGACCGGCTGCGCGCCCTACCGGACACGGTCGCCGCGCTCGCCGGGATCCTGCGCGGCGGCGCGGCGGCGCGGCGGTCGCGGCGTTCCCGGAGGGGAGCACCTGGTGCGGCCGGGCCCGGGGGCACTTTCGCCGCGCGGTCTTCCAGGCGGCGCTGGACGCCCGGGTCCCGGTACAGCCGGTGCGCATCAGTTACCGGGGTGTGCGCGGAATCCCGGCCACCGCACCGGCCTTCGTCGGTGACGACACGCTCCTCGCCTCGCTGTGGCGCGTGACGTCGGCCCGTGGCGTGGTCGCCGAGGTCGAGGTGCGGGCTCCCCTCCCGCCGGGGAGCCACAGCGACCGCCGCGCCCTGGCGCGCGCGGCGCAGCCGGAGGCGGTGGAGGGACACGAGGGAGGTCACCACGAGTGAGCACTGTGGAAAATTAAGTACTTTTTGTCGCTTTCATACTGTTTTCGGCGAGCGATTCGGGAGAACCCGTGAGAGGCGACCTTCGAAAGGAGGGTGATGGCAGATGATCACCCGCGAAGAGATCTCGACCCTGCTGGATCATCCCGTCTACGACGGGGACGGGAACAAGGTAGGCGACGCGAAGCACGTCTTCCTCGACGACGCGAGCGGACGCCCCGAGTGGGTGACCGTCAAAACGGGCATGTTCGGCTCCAGCGAGTCGTTCATCCCCATCCGTGACGCCGCCCTGGTGAAGGACCACCTGGAGGTCCCCTACCGCAAGGACAAGATCAAGGGCGCGCCCAACGTCGACATCGACGCGGGCGGCCACCTGTCGGTGGACGAGGAACACCGTCTGTACGACTACTACGGCATCGACTGGGACTCCGTGCTGGCCGAGCCCGGCGAACGCGACCGGTCCCCCGGCATGGGCACGGCCGGTACGGCGGGGGCCGCCGGCGCGGCGGGCGCGGCCGGCCGTCGGGGCGACGCCTCCCGGACGGCGCCGGGCACGGCCGGAACCGCGGGCACCGCGGGCCACCGGAGCGAAGCCCGGACCCGAGGACGCGGCGACGACGCCATGACCCGCTCCGAGGAGCACATGCGCGTCGGTGTCGAGCGGCACGAGACCGGACGGGCCAGGCTGCGCAAGTACGTGGTCACGGAGGAGGTCCAGCAGACCGTGCCGGTGCGCCACGAGGAAGTCCGCGTGGAGCGCGAGCCGATCACGGACGCCAACCGCGGCGAGGCCATGTCGGGCCCGGCCTTCAAGGAGGACGAGCACGAGGTCACGCTGTACGAGGAGCGCCCGGTCGTGGAGACCGAGGCGGTGCCGGTCGAACGGGTCCGGATGACCACGGAGGAGAAGACCGCCGACGAGACCGTCCGCGGCCAGGTCCGCAAGGAGCGCATCGAGGCCGAGACGGAGATGGACGAGGAGTCCGGCCGTCGCGGCCGCGACGTCCCCAAGCGGGGCCGCGAGTAGCACCAACCACCCCCAGCGCGCGCCGGTGCGACGTCACCGGCGCGTCGCCGTGCCCCCAGGGCGGCACGGGCGGGTGACGGCGAGCGGTGCCGGGCGGGGAGTCGCGCGGTCCGGCGCTCACGGGGTGCCTCCCCCACTCCCGGCTTCGCTCGAACGGGAGGGACCCCCACCGCCCACCCGTGCCGCCCTGCGGCACGACTGTCCGCGGCGGGCGCGGCGAGTGCGGCCGGCCGCGGTTGGCGTCCGTACGTCTAGGGTCTGTTGCGAAAGTGCTGGTCACAGCCATTCGTTGATGGCCGCGACCAGCACGGTCGCTTCGTAGCGGACGGCGAGTTTGTCGTACCTG
>NZ_JBIRTN010000029.1:1274-64138 GCF_044334705.1 Streptomyces sp. NPDC020731 | reverse complement strand
GCACGTCAGCGGGACCGGGACAGTCGAAGTGTGCGGCTCCTGGCTGTGGGGGTGCTCGTTTGTTGCGCCCCCGCCGCCCCTTCCCTTCCCGTCTCGGGGGGGGGGGGGGGGGGGCGGCCCCCCCCCCCCCCCCCCCCCCCCCCCCCCCGCGACCTGCTCGGGTGTCGATGCTCCACTGTCCGCCGCACGCCTCGTCCGCCCGGACAAGAACAACGCGCACGTCAGCGGTAGTGCTTTCGACGAGTCGCCGCCTCCGCCCCATGCGGTGTCGGCGGCGCGTTCGCCCGTGTGTCAGATGACGCCCTGTGCGAGCATCGCGTCCGCCACCCGCTCGAAACCGGCGATGTTCGCGCCGGCCACGTAGTCGCCGGGGGCGCCGTAGCGCTCGGCGGTCTCCGCGCAGGTGGTGTGGATGTCGGTCATGATGCGGGCCAGCTCGTCCTCGACCTGGTCGGCCTTCCAGGACGTGCGCGACGCGTTCTGCGTCATCTCCAGCGCGCTGACCGCGACCCCGCCCGCGTTGGCCGCCTTGCCGGGGCCGAAGGCGACACCGGCCCGCTGGAACAGCTGTACGGCCTCCGGCGTCGTCGGCATGTTCGCGCCCTCGGAGACCGCCTTCACCCCGTTGCGGATGAGGGCGTCGGCGTCGACGGCGTTCAGCTCGTTCTGGGTCGCCGACGGCAGGGCGACGTCCGCCGGGACCTCCCAGACCCGCCCACCGGGCACGAACCGCGCCGAGGCTCCCCGGCGCTCCGCGTAGTCGCTCACCCGGCCGCGCTCGACCTCCTTGATCTGGCGCAGCAGGTCGAGGTCGATGCCCTTCTCGTCGACGACGTAGCCGCCGGAGTCGGAGCAGGTGACCGGGTTGGCGCCGAGGGCGGCCAGCTTCTGGATGGTGTAGATCGCGACGTTGCCGGAGCCGGAGACGACCGCCGTCTGCCCCTCCAGGTCCTCGCCGCGGGCGCGCAGCATGGCCTCCGCGAACAGCACGTTGCCGTATCCGGTCGCCTCCGGGCGGATCAGCGAGCCGCCCCAGCCGGCGCTCTTGCCGGTGAGGACGCCGCCCTCCCAGCGGTTGGTGATCCGCCGGTACTGGCCGAACAGGTAACCGATCTCACGGGCGCCGACGCCGATGTCGCCCGCCGGGATGTCGGTGTACTCACCGATGTGCCGGTACAGCTCGGTCATGAAGGACTGGCAGAAGCGCATGACCTCCGCGTCGCTGCGGCCCTGCGGGTCGAAGTCGCTGCCGCCCTTGCCGCCGCCGATGCCGAGGCCGGTGAGCGCGTTCTTGAAGATCTGCTCGAAGCCGAGGAACTTGATGATCCCGAGGTTCACGGAGGGGTGGAAGCGCAGGCCGCCCTTGTAGGGGCCGAGGGCGCTGTTGTATTCGACCCGGAAGCCCCGGTTGACGTGGACCCGGCCCTGGTCGTCCTGCCACGGCACGCGGAACATGATCTGCCGCTCCGGCTCGACCAGCCGCGCGACGAGCCCCGGCTCGGCGTACTCGGGGCGCGCCGCGAGCACCGGGGCGAGGGTCTCCAGCACCTCGCGCGCGGCCTGGTGGAACTCGGGCTCCGCCGGGTTGCGGCGCTCTATCTCGGCGCGGAGCAGGTCGAGCGAGGTCTTGGGGTCGGGTCGTGTGGCCACGGGGTCCCTTTCTGGCGCGGCTGACACCGGTACGTATAGCCGGTGATGGGCGCTCGGCGCCGTTGCCGCGCGCAGGACAGCGGCCGCCCCGCTTGTATACGACAGGTCGGCCGACCCTCCCAGTGTTACTCCTGTGTTAACTCGATACCAAGAGACGGGCCGGATTGTCCGCTATCTGGACAGGGCGATCGGAGTCCGGATGTCGGGGAGCAGTTCCCGACCCCGGGGACACCGGTCGATGGCGATGTATAAAGCCGGTTGCGGGATGCCTCATGTCCAAGACCCCCGGTCGACATCGACGACGACAAGCCGGCCTTCGCCCAGCGACAGCTCGGCACCCGGGCTCGTCCGCCTCGCTCCTGACCGACCCCTCCCGGGCCGCCGAAACCCCAAAAGGACAGCACCATCAGGTCAGTATCCAAGTACCCAAGCGGTGAGCAGGGGCAGCGAAGCCGGCTTCTCCAGCCGTTGAGCGGCAGCCGGACAGAGGGCTCGGCACAGGCACCGAGCCCTCTTCACTTCCCCGCGCCGACAATGCCGACAGCCTCGGACACGTCACCGACAGTGACGGTACGCACCTTCCGCCGGCTCATCGCACCCGGAAGTGGGGTGATGCGCCGCGCCCGGCAGGTGTCCGAGAACAACGGGGCGACGGGTGCCCGGCGCATCGCGCGGGCCAAGGCCCGGTTATCGTGACGATCACGACTGAAGAGGCTCAACTGTCCAGCGCGCCAAGGGGAATGATGGTGGATCAGCACAACTCCGGTATGGACGCTCCCCTACGGATAGACACCGGCAAGCCGCATCCCGCGCGGATGTACGACTGGTTCCTCGGCGGCAAGGACAACTACCCGGTGGACGAGGAGCTGGGCCGGCAGCTCGTGGGGTTCGCGCCGGTCATCCCGGTCATGGCGCGGATGAACCGGGCGTTCATGCACCGTGCCACCCGCTGGGTGGCGGACGAGGGCGTACGCCAGTTCCTCGACATCGGGACCGGTATCCCGACGGAGCCGAACCTGCACCAGGTGGCTCAGGCGGTCGCCGCGGACGCACGGGTCGTGTACTGCGACAACGACCCCATCGTCCTGGTCCACGCCGAGGCGCTGCTGCGCGGCACCCCCGAAGGGGCCGTCGACTACGTGCAGGCGGACGCCCGTGACACCGCCGCCATCGTCGAGCACGCCCGGAAGACGCTGGACTTCGAGCGACCGGTCGCGCTCTCCCTGATCGCGCTGCTGCACTTCATCGGCGACGAGGACGGGGCGTACGAGCTGGTGGAGCGACTCAAGGAGGCGCTGGCGCCGGGCAGTTACCTGGTCATGTCCCACCTCACCCCCGACTTCCACCCGGAGGAGGCCTCGCGGAAGGTGATCGACCTGTACCGGGCGGGCGGGCTCACCATGGACATGCGCAGCCGGGACCGGTTCGCCCGCTTCTTCGAGGGCCTGGAGGTCGTCGCCCCCGGCATCGTGGCGGCCGAGGAGTGGCACCCGGAGCTCGGGGAGCCGGTTCCCGGGCAGGAAGGCGTCCACAGCGGGGCGTACGTGGCGGTGGCCCGCAAGGCCTGAGCCCTCGCGGAGCAAGACGGCGGGGCCGCCCCGGTCGGGGCCGGCCCCGCCGGGCGTTCTCAGCCCTTCCCGTGCTTGTGGTGCTTCCCGTGCTTCTTGCAGTCGTCCTCCCGGGCCGCCTCCTTCAGCGTGTCCCGCAGGGCGTAGAAGGCGGGCTTGCGGGCGAAGTCGGCGGTCATGACGTTCGCGAAGCCCTCACCCTCGAAGAACACCGGCACCCACGAGTACTTGTCGGTGAAGCCCCAGATGGTGAACGAGTTGCAGCCGTCGACGGCCAGGCACGCCGCGAGCGTCCGCTGGTAGTAGTCGGCCTGCTGCCGCTCCTGCGCCTCGGTGGGCGTGCCGCCCTCGGGGACGTCCATGCGGACGTCCAGTTCGGTGACGGCGGTCTCCAGGCCGAGTGCGTCGAACCGGCTCAGGTTGTCGGCCAGGTCGCCCGGGAAGCCGTACCGCGTGCTCAGGTGGCCCTGTACGGAGAAGCCGTGCACGGGCACGCCCTGCGCGAGCAGGTCCTGGATGAGGGTGTAGTAGGCGTCGCTCTTCGCGTTGACGCTCTCCACGTTGTAGTCGTTGAAGAACAGCTTCGCCTTCGGGTCGATCTCGTGGACCCACCGGAAGACGTCCGCGACGATGCCCGGGCCCAGCTCGCGGATCCAGATGTTGTCCTGGGTGCGCAGGTTGCCCTGGTCGTCGAAGATCTCGTTGGCGACGTCCCACTGCTGGATCCTGCCGGCGTAGCGGCCGACGACGGTGGTGACGTGCTCGCGCAGGATGGCGCGCAGTTCCTCCTCGGAGAAGTCGCCCTCCTCCAGCCACGCCGGGTTCTGGCTGTGCCACAGCAGGGTGTGGCCACGTACGACCTGGTGGTTCCGTTTGGCGAACGCGACGATGGCGTCGGCCTGTGCGAAGTCGTAGCGGTCCCGCTCGGGATGGATGTAGTCCCACTTCATCTGGTTCTCGGGGGAGACCGAGCTGAACTGCTGCCCCAGGATCTTCCGGTACTCCCTGTCGTACGTGAAGGGGTCCGGGTAGTCCTGCTCCAGGTGGTGGCCGCCGCCTGCCACGGCGGTGCCCACGACGAAGCCCTCGGGAGCGGCCGAGCGCAGCCGGTCGAACGCGGCGTTGGAGTGCGGCGCGGCCTTCTTGCCGTCCGACGGGCCGGCGGCGGCCGAGCCCGTCATGAGCGGCAGGGTCAGGGCGGCGGTGGCGAGGGCCACGGTGGCGAAACGAATGGATCTCATGCGGGGAGTCTCATTCCCATCGTCGTTCTCGAATGTTTCGAAACAGAATCCGAAACATTAGGGATGGGCGGACGCTAAGGTCTGACCGAGCGGCGCGTCAATACCCGTGCGAAGGTCCACATGCCGACGCGCCCCGCCCCCGGTGCGGACCGGGGGCGGGGCGCGGACGAATCGGACACGTCCTGAGCGGCGAGCTGCTCGAACGCGGTCGGCGCGGGCCGCCGTACGAGCGGACTGCGCCGACCGCGTCACAGAGCTGCGGGAGAGCTGCCGGGCGGGCGGAATCCAGCACCGCTTCGTACCCTGAGGACCGTGGTCCACTCCCGCTTCAGGGTCCCTGCCCGCCCGGGTCACTCCAGTGCGAAGTGCCCACAGGCGTCCAAGGGCTCACCGGCACCGCCCGTCCGCCACTTCCCGGTGTCCGGCTCGAAGCGCACCGGCAGATCGCACTCGGCCTCGGGGAGGAAGGGCATCTCCACGGTGTCCCAGAGGAAGGCGTGCAGGAACTCGGCGAAGTTCCCGTCGAAGTACGCCCGGTCCGAGCCACGGCCAGGGCGCCCGGCGACGGTCCAGCGGTCGGGATCGCCGCCGGACGTGACCCAGTACAGCCCGTCGCCACCCGTGGTGAAACCCCAGGGCAGCCACCCGCCCGGCTCGGGAAACAGCGGTACGCGCGGGCTCGCCCCGGGGTTGATCTGCTTCCGCGAACGCGCCCCGTCATGCTCGTGGGCAAGGCGGGCCGCCAGCTCCGTGTTGCTGTTCTCGACGCCGGGCACGCAGACGATGAGGTACTCGTCGAAGCCCCCGGGACCGAACCAGTGGACGTACTCCTTGTAGTCCGCCGGCAGCCGCGTACCGATGGCCGCCTCGGCCCGCTCCCAGTCCACCAGGTAGCGGCGGGAGGCGGACAGTCCCGCGTCGTGGGCCAACTGCTCGATGCCCAAGGGGTCCCTCATCCACGCTGTACAGTTCCTGACCCGGCGGCATCCCCGCGACAGAAGGAGACACCGCGGTGTCCGATCCTCCACCGACCGAGCTGATCTCCCTGTCGGACGAGGAACAGGGTGTCATCCTGCGCGTCCTTCGAGCAGAGAGCTTCTCCGGGGGCCGGCAGGACGACACCCTGCATGCCGAGATCTCCGTCTCCAGTGACTTCGTGAACGGGCGCGTCGCTCTCTCGCTCCATTCTCACGACCTCGACAGCTGGGCCGAGGTGCTGGATTCGGTCGAGTCCGGGCGCGCCGCGAGCTGGCTGGAGAGCGGCCGGTCACCGCGCATCGCCATCACTCCTGCCGCGATCAGCGAAAGCGCGTGCACAGAAGTGAGCGTCTACGACGTCACCGCTTCCCAGATCCACGTCACCGTGCCGGTCGCGGCACCGCCCGACTGGATCGGACGCCACCGCGCACTGCTCGCAGCCGTCAGGTCCTGTTTGCCCCTCGCGCAGGACTCGCCGTAGGGCTCTGGCGGCACCGGCGGCCGGAATTCACGGAGTGCGGGCAGGGACGCTTCGAGATCTCACGGCGTCGACAGGTCACCCCGTGCGCCACCGGAGCTGCTGGGCCGTCTGCGACTGGAACCAGGAAAGGCCCATCAGTCCGCGGTCCCGGCTCCCCCGGCCGACGCGAAGATCTCCGCCGTCGACGTGGCGGTGAGGGCCTTGGTGAACCAGAGACCCAGCACATCGAGGTCACCGCAGCCGACGATGCGGTCCCGGTCCTCTTCGGTGACCTCGACACCCCGGTGCCCCAGGAGAAGCAGGATGTCCTTCGCCCTGCCCTCGGCCAGACCCTCCTCACGGCCCTCCTCGCGCCCCTCCGCGCGAAGCTTCTGAGCGGTCTCCGACTGGAAGAAAGAGAGGTCGACGGCCATGAGGTGCCTCCAGATGTCCGCGGCCGGCGTCTTGCCGAGGCCTTGTTCCATGAGTTCGATGAAGGTGCCTGCGGTGCTCTCGTCGTCGGCCGACAGGCCCTTGAGTGCCTTTGCCAGCGCGTTCAGTATGGCATCGGCGTCCGGGTCGCGGCGGTGCAGCGCGGCGGACAGGACCGTGAGCGGAATGTCGCGAGCGGCCTCGTCGGGGCTGGCGATCACCGGTACGTCGTCGGGCCCCAGGACGAGGGGGCGCAGGGTGAGCGAGGGCCACTGGCGGGGGCCGATGTCGACCTGCTGGGCCGCCCACGCGGCCGTCCTCCGGTCCGCGCAGACGACGAGGAGTACCGGCGGAACGCGGTACTTGGCGTACACGTGGGCGAGGTAATAAGCCCAGCTCGCGGGCTTGTCCGGCGCCGGCTCGCTCTGTGACTCGACCGCCAGGACGAAACTGCCGTCCTCGGTGTCCATCCGCAGCAGCGTGTCCACCCGGCGCTCCAGCGGCTGCGTCTCCGTGAGGTCGGTGGAGAGCTCGGTGGTGGAGAGGGGTGGAGGGAAGGCGACGCCGAGGTTTCTGGCGGCGCGGGCGAAGAGGCCCGGGTCCTTCTGGAAGATCCGGTGCAGGGCCTCATGGGATGAGCTGACCATGGTGCGAAGCTATGGGCGGCACGGCATGTGCCGCTCGCACATGCCTCGCCATTCGCGCGAACGGATGACACTCCCAGCCGCAGAGTTGACGCCGAACGCCCATCCACACAAGCGAAAGGGCCCGCACGACCGAAGTCGTACGGGCCCTCTCAGGTGCTCGCAGCAGGAGCTACCAGGTCAGATCAGCAAGCTCACTTGTTGATCTTGGTGACCTGGCCGGCGCCCACGGTCCGGCCACCCTCACGGATGGCGAACTTCAGGCCCTCCTCCATGGCGACGGGCTGGATGAGCTCCACCTTCATCTCGGTGTTGTCACCCGGCATGACCATCTCGGTGCCCTCGGGGAGGGTCACGACGCCGGTCACGTCCGTCGTACGGAAGTAGAACTGCGGGCGGTAGTTGTTGAAGAAGGGGGTGTGACGGCCACCCTCGTCCTTCGACAGGATGTAGGCCTGGGCCTCGAACTCGGTGTGCGGGGTGACCGAACCGGGCTTGATGATGACCTGGCCGCGCTCGACGTCCTCGCGCTTGATGCCGCGGAGCAGCAGACCGACGTTCTCACCGGCCTGACCCTCGTCGAGCAGCTTGCGGAACATCTCGATGCCGGTGACCGTGGTGGTGGTCTTCTCCTGCTTGATACCCACGATGTCAACGGTCTCGTTGACCTTGAGGATACCGCGCTCGATACGACCGGTGACGACGGTGCCACGACCGGTGATCGTGAAGACGTCCTCGATCGGCATCAGGAACGGCTTGTCGACGTCACGCTCGGGCTGCGGGATGTTCTCGTCGACGGCCTTCATCAGCTCGAGGACGGTGTTGCCCCACTCCTTGTCGCCCTCGAGGGCCTTCAGCGCGGAGACCTTGACGACCGGCAGGTCGTCGCCCGGGAACTCGTACTCGGAGAGCAGCTCACGGACCTCGAGCTCGACGAGCTCCAGGATCTCCTCGTCGTCCACCATGTCGGCCTTGTTCAGGGCGACGACGATGTACGGAACGCCGACCTGGCGGGCCAGGAGCACGTGCTCCTTGGTCTGCGGCATCGGGCCGTCGGTGGCGGCGACCACGAGGATGGCGCCGTCCATCTGCGCCGCACCCGTGATCATGTTCTTGATGTAGTCCGCGTGACCGGGGCAGTCGACGTGGGCGTAGTGACGCGTCTCGGTCTGGTACTCGACGTGCGCGATGGAGATGGTGATACCGCGCTGGCGCTCTTCGGGAGCCTTGTCGATCTGGTCGAAGGCCGAGGCCTCGTTCAGGTCCGGGTACGCGTCGTGCAGCACCTTGGTAATGGCGGCCGTGAGGGTCGTCTTACCGTGGTCGATGTGACCGATGGTGCCGATGTTGACGTGCGGCTTAGTCCGCTCGAACTTCGCCTTCGCCACGGGGGTCCTCCTGAGAGTGGTTCTGGTACGCCTTGCTCGTCGGCGCCAGGTGATCTTTGCTGGGAAACCCGGACCCGGGACATCCCACCGAGGTGACGGCGGAATGTCCCCTGCAGGCTCCGGGGTCAAGCCTAAGGCGTGGGGACGGGGTCCGTTAAACGGAGCCCGTCACTCGCCCTTGGCCTTCGCGATGATCTCCTCGGCGACGTTCCGCGGAACCTCGGCGTAGGAGTCGAACTGCATGGAGTAGCTGGCACGGCCGGACGTCTTGCTGCGCAGGTCGCCGACGTAACCGAACATCTCCGAGAGGGGCACGAGACCCTTCACGACGCGGGCACCCGCCCGCTCCTCCATGGCCTGGATCTGGCCACGGCGGGAGTTGATGTCGCCGATGACCTCACCCATGTAGTCCTCGGGCGTGGTGACCTCGACGGCCATCATCGGCTCCAGGAGCACGGGCGAAGCCTTGCGCGCGGCCTCCTTGAAGGCCTGCGAACCGGCGATCTTGAACGCGAGCTCGGAGGAGTCGACCTCGTGGTAGCCACCGTCGATGAGCGTGACGCGGACGCCCGTCATCTCGTAGCCGGCCAGGATGCCGAACTGCATGGCCTCCTGCGCACCGGCGTCCACCGAAGGAATGTACTCCTTCGGGATGCGGCCACCGGTCACCTTGTTCACGAACTCGTACGAGGCGTCGCCGCCCTCGATCGGCTCGATCGCGATCTGCACCTTGGCGAACTGACCGGTACCACCGGTCTGCTTCTTGTGGGTGTAGTCCACGCGCTCGACGGCCTTGCGGATCGTCTCACGGTAGGCGACCTGCGGCTTGCCGACGTTGGCCTCGACCTTGAACTCACGGCGCATACGGTCGACCAGCACCTCGAGGTGCAGCTCGCCCATACCACCGATGATGGTCTGGCCCGTCTCCTCGTCCGAGTGGACCTGGAAGGACGGGTCCTCCTCGGCCAGACGCTGGATCGCGACGCCCAGCTTCTCCTGGTCGCCCTTCGACTTGGGCTCGATGGCGACCTGGATGACCGGCGCCGGGAAGTCCATGGACTCCAGGATGACCGGCTTCTTGTCGTCGGACAGCGTCTCACCGGTGGTGGTCTGCTTCAGGCCCATGACGGCGACGATGTCGCCGGCGCCCACCGACTCGATCTCCTCACGCTTGTTGGCGTGCATGCGGTAGATCTTGCCGATGCGCTCCTTCTTGCCCTTGACGGAGTTCAGCACGGCGGTGCCGGACTCCAGGCGGCCCGAGTAGACCCGGACGAAGGTGAGCTTGCCGAGGTGCGGGTCGCTCATGATCTTGAAGGCGAGCGCGGCGAGCGGCTCGTCCTCGGACGGCTTGCGCGTGACGACGACCTCGGGGTCCTTGACGTCGTGGCCCTCGATGGCCTCGACGTCGAGCGGGGTCGGCAGGTAACGCACGACCGCGTCGAGCAGGGGCTGGACGCCCTTGTTCTTGAACGCGGTGCCGCAGAACACCGGGGTGACCGTGGTGTCCTCGGACTTGCCGGAGGCGATGGTGATGCGACGGATCGCGGCGTACAGCTGCTCCTCGGTGGGCTCCTGGCCCTCCAGGTACAGCTCCATGATCTCTTCGTCGTTCTCGGCGACGGCCTCGATCAGCTTGCCGCGCCACTCCTCGGCGGCCTCGGTGTGCGTGGCCGGGATGTCGACGACGTCGTACATCTCGCCCTTGGCGGCCTCGGCGGACCACACGAACGCCTTCATGCGGACCAGGTCCACGACGCCCTTGAAGTCGGCCTCGGCGCCGATCGGGAGCTGCATGACGAGCGGCTGGGCGCCCAGACGGTCCGAGATCATCTCCACACAGCGGTGGAACTCGGCGCCGGTGCGGTCCAGCTTGTTGACGAAGCAGATGCGCGGCACGCCGTAACGGTCGGCCTGACGCCACACCGTCTCGGACTGGGGCTCGACACCGGCGACACCGTCGAACACGGTCACGGCACCGTCGAGCACCCGCAGGGAACGCTCCACCTCGACGGTGAAGTCGACGTGCCCCGGGGTGTCGATGATGTTGATCGTGTAGTCGTTGTCCTCGAGCGGCCAGTGACAGGTGGTGGCAGCGGACGTGATCGTGATGCCACGCTCCTGCTCCTGCTCCATCCAGTCCATCGTGGCGGCGCCGTCGTGGACCTCGCCGATCTTGTACGACACACCGGTGTAGAACAGGATCCGCTCGGTGGTGGTCGTCTTGCCCGCGTCGATGTGGGCCATGATCCCGATGTTGCGGACCTTGGCCAGGTCAAGTGAAGTGGTAGCCATAAGGCTTCGGTCTTCTCTCGGTCTCGATGTGGGTAGCGACTACCAGCGGTAGTGCGCGAAGGCCTTGTTGGACTCGGCCATCTTGTGCGTGTCCTCGCGCTTCTTCACAGCGGCACCCAGGCCGTTGGAGGCGTCGAGAAGCTCGTTGAGCAGACGCTCGGTCATGGTCTTCTCGCGACGGGCGCGGGAGTAACCGACCAGCCAGCGCAGCGCGAGCGTGTTGGCACGACCGGGCTTGACCTCGATCGGAACCTGGTACGTCGCACCACCGACACGGCGGGACTTGACCTCGAGGGTCGGCTTGATGTTCTCCAGCGCGCGCTTCAGCGTGATGACCGGGTCGTTGCTGGTCTTCTCGCGCAGGCCCTCCATGGCGCCGTACACGATGCGCTCGGCGGTGGAGCGCTTGCCGTTCAGCAGCACCTTGTTGATCAGGGAGGTCACCAGAGGAGAACCGTAGACCGGGTCGATGATGACCGGGCGCTTCGGGGCGGGGCCCTTACGAGGCATTTCTACTTCTCCTTCTTGGCGCCGTAGCGGCTGCGGGCCTGCTTGCGGTTCTTGACACCCTGGGTGTCAAGCGAACCGCGGATGATCTTGTAGCGAACACCGGGCAGGTCCTTCACACGGCCACCGCGCACGAGCACGATGGAGTGCTCCTGCAGGTTGTGCCCCTCACCCGGAATGTAAGCAGTGACCTCGATCCCGCTGGTCAGACGCACACGCGCGACCTTACGCAGGGCCGAGTTCGGCTTCTTCGGGGTGGTCGTGAACACACGCGTGCAGACGCCACGGCGCTGGGGCGAACCCTCGAGTGCGGGCGTCTTGTTCTTCTCGACCTTGTCCTGCCGGCCCTTTCGGACCAGCTGCTGGATCGTAGGCACTACTTCTCCGGTTTCTGTGTGCCGAATGGTGAAGCTAACCTGGAACATCGCCGACCCACGCGGTCGGGTGTGTCGAATCCCGCGAACCTCCGCCGCGAAGCGGAAAGAACGTGTGGATTGCGGTGACCGTTCATCGGCCCCCGGTGCGGTGTGATGGGCACGCACGGAGGCCAGGGCACACCCCAGGCACAAGGTCTGAGCGTACCTATCGCATTCGCTGCGGTCAAAACAAATGGGCCCGACCCGCGCCGCCGCGCGGAGCACGTCGGTCTTCGATTGTCAACCGGAGGCCAGCGCGAGCGCGAACGACAGGAGCATCAGGACCGCCCACGCCCCGTTCGCCAGCCAGCCGAGCGCCAGACCGGTCAGCGCCAGCCCGTCGCCCTCCTCCCCCGTTCGTGTGATCTCGGCCCGCGCCGCGTGTCCCAGGATCACCGCCGGGATGCCGGTGAGCCCGAAGGTGACCAGGCAGAGCCCGCCGCAGACGGCGGAGGCGACCGCCTTGCCGTTCACCCGCGCCGGGGGCACCGGCAGGAACACCGCCGGCACGGCGCGCGCGGCATACGGTACGGGCCCCTGCGGCAGGTCGGCCACCAGCAGCGCCAGCTCCCCCACCGTACGGGCCGCGTACGCCCGCGCGACACGCCGGTCGAACTCGGACTTCTCCAGCCGCCCCTCGCCGTACCCGGCTCTGAGGACGTCCACGGCCCGCTCCCGGTCGGCGTGCGAGGCCAGCATCGACGGGGCGGCCTGGCCACCCCACGGCTGCCCGCCCCATGGCTGCGGCACACCGTGCCCCTGCTGCCAGGGCTGCCCCTGCGGATACGGCGAATACGACACCGAGCACCATCTCCCCCGTCACACCGGGTCCCTCCATGATGCGCTGGAGCGGACGTTCCGGCACGGGTAGGGACGGAACCGGTCCGGAAACCGGTTCCGCCGGGGCCCGACCCGAGGACTCGGCCGGTCACCGGCGCCGCCCCGCGCAGCAGCCGGTCACCGGGCCGACCGGGCTCGTCGCCGGCGACCGGTCCCCCTCCTGCCGGTTCCGGCGTACTCCTGCCCGGCCGCTCCCCTCCAGGTACGCCGAAGGGCGGCCACCCCGTACGGAGTGACCGCCCCTCAGTGCTTCAGACGTACGCCTTACTGGTTGTACGGACCGTAGTCGTAGTCCTCCAGCGGAACGGCCTGGCCGGAGCCCGTGCCGAACGGCGAGTAGTCGATGTCGTCGTAACCGACGGCCGAGTACATCGCGGCCTTGGCCTCCTCGGTCGGCTCGACCCGGATGTTGCGGTAGCGGGACAGACCCGTACCGGCCGGGATGAGCTTACCGATGATGACGTTCTCCTTGAGGCCGATGAGGCTGTCGGACTTGGCGTTGATCGCCGCGTCCGTCAGCACTCGGGTCGTCTCCTGGAAGGAGGCGGCCGACAGCCAGGACTCCGTCGCCAGCGAGGCCTTGGTGATACCCATCAGCTGCGGACGACCGGAGGCCGGGTGACCGCCCTCCTGGACCACACGACGGTTCTCGGTCTCGAACTTGGAGCGCTCGACCAGCTCGCCGGGCAGCAGCTCGGCGTCGCCGGACTCGATGATCGTCACTCGGCGGAGCATCTGCCGGATGATGATCTCGATGTGCTTGTCGTGGATCGACACACCCTGCGAGTTGTAGACCTTCTGGACCTCGCCGACCAGGTGGACCTGGACGGCACGCTGACCCAGGATGCGCAGCACGTCGTGCGGGTTGGTGGCACCCACGGTGAGCTGCTGGCCCACCTCGACGTGGTCGCCCTCGCCGACCAGGACCTTGGCGCGCTTCGAGATCGGGAACGCCGTCTCGTCGCTGCCGTCGTCCGGGGTGACGACGAGCTTCTTGGTCTTCTCGGTCTCCTCGATCCGCACGCGGCCGGAGGCCTCGGAGATCGGGGCGACGCCCTTGGGCGTACGGGCCTCGAAGAGCTCGACGACACGGGGCAGACCCTGGGTGATGTCGTCACCGGCCACACCACCGGTGTGGAAGGTACGCATCGTCAGCTGGGTACCGGGCTCACCGATGGACTGGGCGGCGATGATGCCGACCGCCTCACCGATGTCGACCAGCTTGCCGGTGGCCAGCGAACGGCCGTAGCACATCGCGCAGGTGCCGACGGCGGACTCGCAGGTCAGGACCGAGCGGGTCTTGACCTCCTCGACGCCGCGGGAGACGAGCTCCTCGATGAGGACGTCGCCCAGGTCGGTGCCGGCCGGGGCCAGCACCTGCCCGTCGATCACGATGTCCTCGGCGAGGCAGCGCGCGTACACGGACGTCTCGACGTCGCCCTCCTTGCGGAGCACGCCCGTCTCGTCCCGGCTCGCGATCTTGAGACGCAGACCGCGGTCGGTGCCGCAGTCCTCCTCGCGGATGATGACGTCCTGGGAGACGTCGACCAGACGACGGGTGAGGTAACCCGAGTCGGCGGTACGCAGAGCGGTGTCCGCCAGACCCTTACGGGCACCGTGCGTGGAGATGAAGTACTCCAGCACGGACAGACCCTCACGGAACGATGCCTTGATGGGCCGCGGGATCGTCTCGTTCTTCGCGTTCGACACCAGACCACGCATACCGGCGATCTGACGCATCTGCATCATGTTGCCTCGTGCGCCCGAGTTCACCATCATGAAGATCGGGTTGGTCTTCGGGAAGTTGTCGTTCATCGCCTCGGCGACCTCGTTGGTCGCCTTGGTCCAGATCGCGATGAGCTCCTGCGTGCGCTCGTCCTTGGTGATCAGACCGCGCTCGTACTGCTTCTGGACCTTCTCGTCCTGCGCCTCGTAGCCCTTGACGATCTCCTTCTTCGCCTCGGGAACGACGACGTCGGAGATGGCCACGGTGACGCCGGAACGGGTCGCCCAGAAGAAGCCGGACGCCTTCAGGTTGTCGAGCGTCGCCGCCACGATGACCTTCGGGTAGCGCTCGGCGAGGTCGTTGACGATCTCGGAGAGCTGCTTCTTGCCGACCTCGTAGTCGACGAACGGGTAGTCCTCGGGCAGCAGCTCGTTGAAGAGCGCACGGCCCAGGGTGGTGTTCAGCAGGAAGGGGTCACCCTGCTGCCACACGGAGCCGGACTCGGCGTCCTCGTCCGCCGGCGGGGTCCAGCCGCGCGGCGGGATGGTGCCGACCGGGAAGCGGACGTCGATCCTCGACTGGAGCGACAGCTCGCCCGCGTCGAAGGCCATGATCGCCTCCGCGACCGAGGCGAAGGAACGGCCCTCGCCCTTGAGGTCGCGCATCTCGCCGTCGGTGGTGAGGAAGAACAGACCGAGGACCATGTCCTGGGTCGGCATCGTCACCGGACGGCCGTCGGCCGGCTTGAGGATGTTGTTCGAGGACAGCATCAGGATGCGGGCCTCGGCCTGCGCCTCCGCGGACAGCGGCAGGTGCACGGCCATCTGGTCACCGTCGAAGTCCGCGTTGAACGCGGTGCAGACGAGCGGGTGGATCTGGATGGCCTTGCCCTCGACCAGCTGCGGCTCGAAGGCCTGGATGCCGAGGCGGTGCAGGGTGGGCGCACGGTTCAGCAGAACCGGGTGCTCCGCGATGACCTCTTCCAGGACGTCGTACACGACCGTGCGGCCGCGCTCGACCATCCGCTTGGCGCTCTTGATGTTCTGCGCGTGGTTCAGGTCGACCAGGCGCTTCATCACGAACGGCTTGAAGAGCTCCAGCGCCATGGCCTTCGGCAGACCGCACTGGTGCAGCTTCAGCTGCGGGCCGACGACGATCACGGAACGCGCCGAGTAGTCGACTCGCTTGCCGAGCAGGTTCTGACGGAAGCGGCCCTGCTTGCCCTTGAGCATGTCGGACAGCGACTTCAGCGGACGGTTGCCGGGGCCCGTCACCGGGCGACCGCGACGGCCGTTGTCGAAGAGCGCGTCGACGGCCTCCTGGAGCATGCGCTTCTCGTTGTTCACGATGATCTCGGGCGCGCCGAGGTCGAGAAGCCGCTTCAGGCGGTTGTTGCGGTTGATGACACGGCGGTACAGGTCGTTCAGGTCGGAGGTCGCGAAGCGGCCACCGTCCAGCTGCACCATCGGACGCAGGTCCGGCGGGATGACCGGCACGCAGTCGAGCACCATGCCCTTGGGGCTGTTGGACGTCTGCAGGAACGCGGAGACGACCTTCAGCCGCTTGAGCGCACGGGTCTTCTTCTGGCCCTTGCCGGTGCGGATGATCTCGCGGAGACGCTCGGCCTCCTCCTCGAGGTCGAAGGACTCCAGGCGCTTCTGCAGCGCCGCGGCACCCATCGAGCCGTCGAAGTACGTGCCGAAGCGGTCACGCAGCTCGCGGTAGAGCAGCTCGTCGCCCTCGAGGTCCTGGACCTTGAGGTTCTTGAACCGGGTCCACACCTCGTCGAGGCGGTCGATCTCGCGCTGCGCGCGGTCGCGCAGCTGCTTCATCTCACGCTCGGCGCCCTCGCGCACCTTGCGGCGCACGTCGGCCTTGGCGCCCTCGGCCTCCAGCTCGGCGAGGTCCGTCTCGAGCTTCTTGGCGCGGGCCTCGAGGTCGGAGTCGCGGCGGTTCTCGACCTGCTGGCGCTCGACGGAGACGTGGGCCTCCAGCGAGGGCAGGTCGCGGGTGCGGCGCTCGTCGTCGACGTACGTGATCATGTACGCCGCGAAGTAGATGACCTTCTCCAGGTCCTTCGGGGCGAGGTCGAGCAGGTAGCCGAGGCGCGACGGAACGCCCTTGAAGTACCAGATGTGCGTGACGGGCGCGGCCAGTTCGATGTGGCCCATCCGCTCGCGGCGCACCTTGGCGCGCGTGACCTCGACGCCACAGCGCTCACAGATGATGCCCTTGAAGCGGACGCGCTTGTACTTGCCGCAGTAGCACTCCCAGTCCCGGGTCGGACCGAAGATCTTCTCGCAGAAGAGTCCGTCCTTTTCGGGCTTGAGCGTGCGGTAGTTGATCGTCTCGGGCTTCTTGACCTCGCCGTGGCTCCACTGACGGATGTCGTCAGCGGTGGCCAGACCGATCCGGAGCTCGTCGAAGAAGTTGACGTCGAGCACTATGCGTCAATCCCTCTCAGGGTTGTAAGTCTTGGGGTCTGATACGGGGGTCCTGGGGCGGGCGGCCCGATGTCCATCAGGCCGCCCCACTCCCGTCAGACCTCTTCGACGCTGCTCGGCTCGCGCCGGGACAGGTCGATGCCGAGCTCCTCCGCAGCGCGGAAGACGTCCTCGTCGGTGTCACGCATCTCGATGGACATACCGTCGCTGGACAGCACCTCCACGTTCAGGCACAGGGACTGCATCTCCTTGATGAGGACCTTGAAGGACTCGGGGATGCCGGGCTCGGGGATGTTCTCGCCCTTGACGATGGCCTCGTAGACCTTCACGCGGCCGGTGACGTCGTCGGACTTGATGGTCAGCAGCTCCTGGAGGGCGTAGGCGGCGCCGTACGCCTCGAGTGCCCACACCTCCATCTCGCCGAACCGCTGGCCACCGAACTGAGCCTTACCACCCAGCGGCTGCTGGGTGATCATGGAGTACGGACCGGTCGAACGGGCGTGCAGCTTGTCGTCGACCAGGTGGTGCAGCTTCAGGATGTACATGTAGCCGACCGAGATCGGCTCCGGGAACGGCTCACCCGAGCGGCCGTCGTACAGCCGCGCCTTGCCGGACGGGAGCACCATGCGCTCGCCGTCGCGGTTCGGGATGGTGTGCTGGAGCAGACCCGCGAGCTCGTCCTCACGCGCACCGTCGAAGACCGGGGTGGCGACGTTGGTGCCGGGCTCGACCTTGTCGGCGCCGATGACCTGCAGCCGCTCGGCCCACTCCTCCGCGAGGCCGGAGACGTCCCAGCCGCGGCTGGCGAGCCAGCCGAGGTGGATCTCCAGGACCTGTCCCGGATTCATTCGGGACGGGACACCCAGCGGGTTGAGGATGATGTCGACCGGGGTGCCGTCCTCGAGGAACGGCATGTCCTCGATCGGGTTGATCTTGGAGATGACGCCCTTGTTGCCGTGACGGCCGGCGAGCTTGTCACCATCGGTGATCTTGCGCTTCTGCGCGACGTAGACGCGGACCAGCTGGTTCACGCCCGGCGGCAGCTCGTCGCCCTCTTCGCGGTCGAAGACGCGGACGCCGATGACCTTGCCGATCTCGCCGTGCGGCACCTTCAGCGAGGTGTCACGGACCTCACGGGCCTTCTCACCGAAGATCGCGCGCAGCAGCCGCTCCTCGGGGGTCAGCTCGGTCTCACCCTTGGGCGTGACCTTGCCAACGAGGATGTCGCCGGCGACGACCTCGGCACCGATGCGGATGATGCCGCGCTCGTCGAGGTCGGCGAGGACCTCCTCGGAGACGTTCGGGATGTCCCGGGTGATCTCCTCGGGGCCGAGCTTGGTGTCACGGGCGTCGACCTCGTGCTCCTCGATGTGGATCGAGGAGAGGACGTCGTCCTGTACGAGGCGCTGCGACAGGATGATCGCGTCCTCGTAGTTGTGACCCTCCCACGGCATGAACGCGACCAGCAGGTTCTTGCCGAGCGCCATCTCGCCGTTCTCGGTGGCCGGGCCGTCGGCGAGGACCTGGCCGGTGATGATCCGGTCGCCCTCGTTGACGATGACCTTCTGGTTGACCGAGGTGCCCTGGTTGGAGCGCGAGAACTTGGCCAGGCGGTACGTGATGTACGTGCCGTCGTCGTTGGCGGTGGTGATGTAGTCCGCGGAGACCTCCTGGACCACACCGTCCTTCTCGGCCTTGACCACGTCGCCGGCGTCGACGGCGGAGCGGTACTCCATGCCGGTGCCGACGAGCGGGGACTCGCTCTTGATGAGCGGCACGGCCTGGCGCATCATGTTCGCGCCCATGAGGGCACGGTTGGCGTCGTCGTGCTCGAGGAACGGGATCATGGCGGTCGCGACCGACACCATCTGGCGCGGCGAGACGTCCATGTAGTCGACGTCGTCACCGGGGACGTAGTCGACCTCGCCGCCACGACGGCGGACCAGGATCCGGTTCTCGACGAACCGCATCTCGTCGTTGAGCGGGGCGTTGGCCTGCGCGATGACGAAGCGGTCCTCCTCGTCGGCGGTCAGGTAGTCGACCTCGTCGCTGACCCGTCCCTCGATGACCTTGCGGTACGGCGTCTCGATGAAGCCGAACGGGTTGATCCGGCCGTAGGAGGCGAGCGAACCGATCAGACCGATGTTCGGGCCTTCCGGCGTCTCGATCGGGCACATACGGCCGTAGTGCGACGGGTGCACGTCACGGACCTCGAAGCCGGCCCGCTCACGGGAGAGACCACCCGGGCCGAGGGCGTTCAGACGACGCTTGTGCGTCAGCCCCGACAGCGGGTTGTTCTGGTCCATGAACTGCGACAGCTGGCTGGTGCCGAAGAACTCCTTGATGGAGGCGACGACCGGCCGGATGTTGATCAGGGTCTGCGGCGTGATCGCCTCGACGTCCTGGGTGGTCATGCGCTCGCGCACGACGCGCTCCATACGGGCGAGACCCGTACGGACCTGGTTCTGGATCAGCTCACCGACGTTGCGGATGCGGCGGTTGCCGAAGTGGTCGATGTCGTCGGTCTCGACCATGATCGAGCGGCCGGACTCGCCGACCGTCTCGGTCTCACCGGCGTGCAGCTTCACCAGGTACTTGATGGTGGCGATGACGTCGTCGGTGGTGAGCACGCCGGCGTCCAGCGGCTCCTCCCCGCCGAGCTTCTTGTTCACCTTGTAGCGGCCGACCTTGGCGAGGTCGTAGCGCTTGGGGTTGAAGTAGAGGTTCTCGAGCAGCGTCTGCGCGGCCTCACGCGTGGGGGGCTCGCCCGGACGGAGCTTGCGGTAGATGTCGAGCAGCGCGTCGTCCTGGCCCTGGGTGTGGTCCTTCTCCAGGGTGGCGCGCATGGACTCGTACTCGCCGAACTCCTCGAGGATCTGCTCGGTGGTCCAGCCGAGCGCCTTCAGGAGGACGGTGACGGACTGCTTGCGCTTGCGGTCGATACGGACGCCGACCATGTCGCGCTTGTCGATCTCCATCTCCAGCCAGGCACCCCGGGACGGGATGATCTTGGCGGAGAAGATGTCCTTGTCGGACGTCTTGTCGATGGAGGAGTCGAAGTAGACACCCGGCGAACGGACCAGCTGCGACACCACGACACGCTCGGTGCCGTTGATGACGAACGTGCCCTTGTTCGTCATGAGCGGGAAGTCGCCCATGAAGACGGTCTGGGACTTGATCTCGCCGGTCTCGTTGTTGGTGAACTCGGCGGTGACGAAGAGCGGGGCCGCATACGTGAAGTCGCGGTCCTTGCACTCGTCGATGGAGTTCTTCGGCGGCTCGAAACGGTGGTCGCGGAAGGTCAGCGACATCGACCCGGAGAAGTCCTCGATCGGGGAGATCTCTTCGAAGATCTCCTCCAGACCGGACTTGGTGGGGACGTCGTGCCCGTTCTCGAGAGCCTCCTCGACCCGACTCTGCCAAGCGGCGTTCCCGAGCAGCCAGTCGAAGCTCTCGGTCTGCAGCGCGAGCAGGTTCGGAACCTCGAGAGGCTCCTTGATCTTTGCAAAGGAGATGCGCAGCGGGGCGGTGCTGGCGCCGTTGTTCGTATTCGCGGTCGAGGCGTTGCGCGAGGCGGCCAAGAGGGGGTCCTTCCGAGGGCTCGGACTCACTACGCGCGTACCGGCCCCCCACTGGGCAGAGAGACAGACATCCCAGGTCGGAGATGATCTAGTCGTCGATGCTCGAGCGAGGGCATGCCCCTGGTGACGGGCAGGGGACAGCTAACAGGCAGCGCAAAGGGTCAGTGTAGCCACTTGGCTCACTGATGTCCAATGCCGGTTTACGGAACCGGTGGAGGCCCTCGTTCTTCTCAACTCCTGCTACAAGGCGCTGCCCTCAACGCACGTTCATACTGCCCTCTTTGCCGTCGATCCATGCCTAGGATCCGGATCCTTGTGACGACGCGTCCTGAGAATTGCGCGCTGCGTGCGGTTCGTCAAGGCCCTCTTGCCGGAACCGCCTGCCACCAGGCAGATCTTCGCGGCCCCCGGAGGCACAACGAAGATCACCCTACTCCCCGCCGTCCCGGGTGCAAGGCAGCCGCCGCAGGACCCCTCGTACGCCGAAGAGCGACCACCCGGATGGATGATCGCTCCTCAGCGCTTGAGCGTTACACGTCCCGCGGGACGCGCAGCAGGCCCTGGCGGACCCGGAAGGTCCTACTTGACCTCGACGGAGGCGCCGGCGCCCTTGAGGGACTCGGCGGCCTTCTCGGCGGCGTCCTTGGCGACCTTCTCGAGGACGGGCTTCGGGGCGCCGTCCACGAGGTCCTTGGCCTCCTTCAGACCCAGGGAGGTCAGCTCACGCACGACCTTGATGACCTGGATCTTCTTGTCGCCGGCACCGGTGAGGATGACGTCGAACTCGTCCTTCTCCTCCTCGACCGGGGCGGCCGGGCCACCCTGGGCCGGGCCCGCAACGGCGACGGCCGCGGCGGCGGTGACGTCGAACTTCTCCTCGAAGGCCTTCACGAACTCGGAGAGCTCGATGAGGGTCATCTCCTCGAACTGGGCGAGCAGGTCTTCCTGGCTGAGCTTCGCCATGATGGCGGTCCTTCCACTAAATCGGCAGGTGCCGGATGTACGGGGTGAGGCGGGCGTACGTCGGGCCCGCATCGACCCTCACCTCATGCGGCGAGGATCGGAAAGCGAGCCGAATTACTCGGCACCGCCCTGCTCGTCCTGCTTGGCACGGAGCGCGTCCACGGTGCGGACGAGCTTCGAGGGGAGCGCCTGGAAGAGCTGAGCAGTCTGCGTCTGCTTGCCCTTGAAAGCGCCCGCCAGCTTGGCGAGCAGAACCTCGCGGGACTCGAGGTCCGCAAGCTTCTTGATCTCGTCGGCGGACATCGCCTTGCCGTCAAGGACGCCGCCCTTGATGACGAGATTCGGGTTGTCCTTGGCGAAGTCACGAAGACCCTTCGCCGACTCCACCGGGTCACCGGTGACGAAGGCGACCGCCGTCGGGCCAGCGAAGAGCTGGTCGTCGAGCGTGATCCCGGCCTCGTTGGCCGCAATCTTGGTCAGCGTGTTCTTCACCACGGCGTACTGGGCGTTCTCACCGAGCGAACGACGCAGCGTCTTGAGCTGCGCCACGGTGAGACCGCGGTACTCGGTCAGCACAGCGGCGTTGGAGCTGCGGAACTTGTCCGTCAGCTCGGCAACCGCGGCAGCCTTGTCGGGCCTCGCCATAGAGCCTCGGCCTCCTTCCGGGTGATTCGGACCGCGCGGACCCGAAGGAGGACTGGGGAAAACGAAACGCCCCGGCGCAGGCGCACGGGGCGTAGCTCAACCGGTTACTCGCGTACTCGCGGCAGCGATCTCCGGGAACTCTTCCACTGACACCTGCGCGGGTCGTCCGCAGTTCAGCGGATCCTTCGGCCACCGCGAACTCTGACGAGCACACGGCAACGACCAGCGGTCTTTGGCTTCTGTGGAAGAGTACGCGAACGGATCGGCGTCAAGCAAATCGGCCGATCGGGGGCGTCAGGAGCCTCAGGAGCTGAGACCGGCCTCGGAGTCCGCCCCGAGGCCCTCAAGCTCCTTCAGCATCTCCATGAGGTCGAAGGTGTCCTTCGCCGGCGGGGCCTCGACCTCGGCCTTGGCGCCGTAGTCGGAGTAGTTCGCCGTCATGTTCATCGTGCCCTGGGCCATCTTCATACCGACGACCATCTTGACCGGGTAGTTGTCCTCGTTGACCCAGACCTGGGTGTCGTACCCCTTCAGGCCGGTCTTCTCGACGTTGGCGAGCAGCTCCTCGCGCTCCTTCGCGGAGAGCAGGCCGTCCGTCGACTTGTTGGCGTCGAGCATCTCCTCGAAGCTCAGAGTGCCCTTGTAGTGCTGGGTCTGGACGCCGTCGACCTTCTCCGGGCCGACGTGCTTCAGGCTCGGCGACTCGAGCAGCAGGGCGAGCTGCTGCGCCGGGTCCTGGTTCATGTTCTCCAGGCCGCTGGTCATCTGCTTCTGGATCTCGGCGTCGCCGGACGCCTCCGCTATGGCGGCGAAGTCCATCTTCATCCAGCGCTTGCCGTCCATCTCGGCGGCCTGCTTGGCGCCCATGTCCATGTACATGGCGTTGTCCAGCATGATCATGCGGATCTGCTCGGGAGCGTCCGGGTCGCCCGCGGTGAGCGCGGAACCCTTCATGGTGACGTCCATGACGGCGGGGTCCCAGCCCTGCACGCCGGAGAGCTCCATGGTGCCGCCGCCGTCCACCGCGGCCGGCATCGTCATGGTCATCCGGACCTTGGAGGACTTGGCCTCCGAGGTGTTCTTGAAGGCGGCCTGGAGGACCTTCGTCATCTCGTTCTGCGTCTGGGTCTTGGACTCCGCCGAGTCGGCGGCCTTCTTCTTCGTCCCGCCCCCGTCACTGTCCTGACAGCCCGCGACGCCCGCGACGACGGCCGCGGCCGTCAGACAGACACCCGCGCGCTTCCATGCGGCCATGCCCATGATTCCCACCCCTGGTTGTTTCGCTGTGCTACGCCTGTGAAGTCAAAGGAACGGTAACCCACGTCACTGACACTGTCGTACGAAAAAACCCGTCCCCTCGCCTCGGACGAGGCGCGGGAACGGGCTCTCACAGCGTGCACGGGCCGGTCATCCGGCCCGCCCGGCTCAGACGGCGGCCGGGTCCTCCTCGACGAGGAGGTTGCGGGTGCGGTTCGGGTCGAGCGGAATGCCGGGGCCCATCGTGGTGGTGATGGCGGCCTTCTTGATGTAGCGGCCCTTGGCGGCGGACGGCTTCAGACGGAGGATCTCCTCCAGCGCGGCGCCGTAGTTCTCCACCAGCTTGGTGTCGTCGAAGGACGACTTGCCGATGATGAAGTGCAGGTTCGAGTGCTTGTCGACGCGGAACTCGATCTTGCCGCCCTTGATCTCGGTGACGGCCTTGGTCACGTCCGGGGTCACGGTGCCGGTCTTGGGGTTCGGCATCAGACCACGGGGACCGAGCACGCGGCCGAGGCGGCCGACCTTGCCCATGAGGTCCGGGGTGGCGACGACGGCGTCGAAGTCCAGACGGCCCTTCGACACCTCGTCGATCAGCTCGTCGGCGCCGACGATGTCGGCGCCCGCGGCACGCGCGGCCTCGGCACGGTCACCGGTCGCGAAGACCAGGACCCGGGCGGTCTTACCGGTGCCGTGCGGGAGGTTCACGGTGCCACGGACCATCTGGTCGGCCTTGCGCGGGTCGACACCCAGACGGAAGGCGACCTCGACGGTGCCGTCGAACTTGGTCGTGGACGTCTCCTTGGCGAGACGGACGGCCTCGAGCGGGGCGTACAGCTTCTCCCGGTCGATCTTGGCGTCCGCAGCGCGGAGAGACTTGCTGCGCTTGCTCACTGAAAGCTCCTGTGAATTGTCGAGGAGTCGTGGTCCGGGCCGAGCCGGCCCTTCCACTACTGCTTGGCTTACGGGGGTGGAGGTCAGCCCTCGACCGTGATGCCCATGGAACGGGCGGTGCCGGCGATGATCTTCGACGCGGCGTCCAGGTCGTTGGCGTTGAGGTCGGGCATCTTGGTGGTGGCGATCTCGCGGACCTGGGCAGCGGTGATCTTCGCGACCTTGGTCTTGTGCGGCTCGCCGGAGCCCTTCTCCACGCCCGCGGCCTTGAGGATCATCTTGGCGGCCGGCGGCGTCTTGGTGACGAAGGTGAAGGAACGGTCCTCGTAGACCGTGATCTCCACCGGGATGACCCAGCCGCGCTGCGACTCGGTCGCGGCGTTGTAGGCCTTGCAGAACTCCATGATGTTCACGCCGTGCTGACCCAGCGCGGGGCCGACCGGCGGAGCCGGGTTCGCGGCACCGGCCTGGATCTGGAGCTTGATGAGCCCCGTGACCTTCTTCTTCTTGGGAGGCATGGCTCTCCGGGTCCTTTCGATTCGGGTCCTGCCCACGTCATGGGGACAACCCGGACGTAGGCATACCGCACAACGATAACGGGTATGGATGCGCGGCTAAAAACCGAGCAGGTCAGGCAAGCGTGCGACCGCTCACCTGACCTGCTCGGACGCTGTGTGCCAGAAGGGTCAGTTCTTCTGGATCTGGTCGAAGGAGAGCTCGACCGGCGTCTCGCGGCCGAAGATCTCCACCAGGCCCTTGACCTTCTTGGAGTCGGGGTTGATCTCGTTGATGGTCGCCTGCAGCGTGGCGAACGGGCCGTCGGTGACGGTGACCGAGTCGCCGACCTCGAAGTCCAGCACCTGGACCTCGACCTTGCGCTGCGGAGCCGGCTTGCCCTCGGCCTCGGCGGCCTCGCGGGCGGCCTTCTCCTCGGCCTCCGGGGCGAGCATCTTGACGATCTCGTCCAGCGTCAGCGGGTACGGGTCGTAGGCGTTGCCCACGAAGCCGGTGACACCGGGGGTGTTGCGGACGACGCCCCAGGACTCGTTCGTCAGGTCCATGCGGACCAGGACGTAGCCCGGAAGCTTGTTCTGCTTGATCGTCTTGCGGTCGCCGTTCTTGATCTGGACGACCTCTTCCTGCGGCACCTCGGCCTGGAAGATGTAGTCCTCGACGTTCAGCGAGACGGCGCGCTGCTCCAGGTTGGTCTTCACCCGGTTCTCGTAGCCCGCGTACGTGTGGATGACGTACCACTCGCCGGGCAGCGTCCGCAGTTCCTCGCGGAGCTTCTCGACCGGGTCGCGGTCGTCCTCGGGCTCTTCGGCCTCCTCGGCCGCTTCCACGACCTCGGCGCTCTCGTCCTCGGTGGTCTCGTCCGCCTCGGCGCTCTCGTCCGCGGTGGTGTCGGCAGCCTCGGCCTCGGCGGAGGCCTCGGTGTCCTCGACGTCCGCGCCTTCGACGGCGGCGAGCGCGTCCTCGGCGGACTCGGCCCCTTCGCCGTAAGGCTCAACGGCGTCGTTCACGTTCGGGTCAGACACGGTGGCTGCTTCTTCCTGGATACAAGGGGTGGAACATGCGAAAAGGAGCGCCGGATACCTCGGCGCTCTTCGCTCTCGGCTCAGCCGAAGACGTACTTGGCGGCGTGACTGAGGCCATAGTCGATCAGGGTGATCAGACCGATCATCAGGACGACAAAGACGATCACGGCAGTCGTGTACGACGTCAGCTGGTTGCGGGTCGGCCAGACGACCTTGCGGAGCTCCGAGATGATCTGACGGTAGAAGAGCGCGAGGCGCTTGAACGGACCCTTCTTGGCCCGCTTGCCGCCCTTGCGGGTCTTCTTCTGGGAGTCCGGCGCTTCGTCCTCGGCATCAGGCATGTCGATGGAGCCCACGGCGTCCGTCACTCGTCCTCACCTGATTCCGGGTCGTGGCCGTGCCGCGCCCGGTCTGAGCCCGCACGGCGGTGCATTGCTGTACGTACATGCGCACACATCCTGGCGAAGGTGTGTGTAGCAGGGCCGGAGGGACTTGAACCCCCAACCGCTGGTTTTGGAGACCAGTGCTCTACCAATTGAGCTACGACCCTTTGTGCGTTCCCCAACGTACCGCATCCGACCGGATGCTTGGTGTGCACCGGCTGAGCGCGGGCCGCTGAAGGCCAACGAGGTGAGAGTGTACGTGCTCCTGGGCCGGGCGTCGAACAGAAAGTGCCCGGGAAGCACCGCCCCGGCGGAAGATCGTCCTGGCCGCGGCGGACCGGCGGCGCCGATCCGGACTGGTGTTCAGGGGTTTGCCCGGTGTTGTTCAGTCCGTGAAACCCCCGTGCCTCGTGGGTTTCCGGTCTGGAACGATGGGCCCCATGAGCGCTGCAACCCCTCCCACCGAGCGCCGGGTCTCCGCCCGAGTCGGTGCGATCTCCGAGTCCGCCACCCTCGCCGTGGACGCCAAGGCCAAGGCCCTCAAGGCCGCCGGGCGACCGGTGATCGGCTTCGGCGCCGGTGAGCCCGACTTCCCGACGCCGGACTACATCGTCGAAGCCGCGATCGAAGCCTGCAAGAACCCGAAGTACCACCGCTACACGCCGGCCGGCGGTCTGCCCGAACTGAAGTCCGCGATCGCCGCCAAGACGCTGCGCGACTCCGGCTACGAGGTGGACCCGTCCCAGATCCTGGTCACCAACGGCGGCAAGCAGGCCATCTACGAGGCCTTCGCCGCGATCCTCGACCCGGGTGACGAGGTCATCGTCCCGGCGCCGTACTGGACGACGTACCCGGAGTCGATCCGGCTGGCCGGCGGTGTCCCGGTCGAGGTGGTCGCCGACGAGACGACCGGCTACCGCGTGAGCGTGGAGCAGCTGGAGGCGGCCCGCACCGAGAAGACGAAGGTCGTCCTCTTCGTCTCCCCGTCGAACCCGACCGGCGCGGTCTACAGCGAGGCCGAGACCGAGGCGATCGGCCGCTGGGCCGTCGAGCACGGCCTGTGGGTGCTGACGGACGAGATCTACGAGCACCTGGTCTACGGCGACGCCGCGTCGGTGTCGCTGCCCGCGCTCCTGCCCGAGCTGCGCGACAAGTGCGTCGTGGTCAACGGTGTCGCGAAGACGTACGCGATGACGGGCTGGCGGGTCGGCTGGATCATCGGCCCGAAGGACGTGGTGAAGGCCGCGACCAACCTGCAGTCGCACGCCACGTCGAACGTCTCCAATGTCGCCCAGGTGGCCGCACTCGCCGCCGTCTCCGGCGACCTGACCGCGGTCGCGAAGATGCGCGAGGCCTTCGACCGGCGGCGGAAGACCATCGTCCGGATGCTCGACGAGATCGACGGCGTGCTCTGCCCGGAGCCCGAGGGTGCGTTCTACGCCTACCCCTCGGTGAAGGCGCTGATCGGCAAGGAGATCCGGGGCAAGCGGCCGCAGAACTCGGTCGAGCTGGCCGCGCTCATCCTGGAGGAGGCCGAGGTCGCGGTGGTGCCGGGTGAGGCGTTCGGTACGCCGGGCTACCTGCGGCTGTCGTACGCGCTGGGCGACGAGGACCTCGTCGAGGGCGTGAGCCGGATCCAGAAGCTGCTGGCGGAGGCGCGCGACTGACGTCGCCCTTTCCCCGCGGGGGCGCCCGGGTTTCCTCCCGGGCGCCCCCGTTCGTTTGTGCGAGCAAGACCACGAAAGGGGAAAGCGCTACCGGGACGGCGGGGAGGTGCGGCAGGATCACGGAATGCTGAGCTCTTCAGGGGGGTACCCCCCGCGTGTACGTGATCTCTCTGAGCTGCCGAAGGCCCATCTGCATCTGCACTTCACCGGGTCCATGCGGCCCGCCACCCTGCTGGAACTGGCCGACAAGTACGGCGTGCGGCTGCCCGAGGCGCTGACCGACGCGCTGACCAGCGGGGAGCCGCCGAGACTGCGGGCCACGGACGAGCGCGGCTGGTTCCGCTTCCAGCGGCTGTACGACGCGGCGCGCTCGTGTCTGCGGGAGTCCGAGGACATCCAGCGGCTGGTGCGGGAGGCGGCGCAGGAGGAGGTGCGGGACGGCTCGGGCTGGCTGGAGATCCAGGTGGACCCGACGTCGTACGCGCCCCGGCTGGGCGGGCTGATCCCGGCGCTGGAGATCATCCTGGACGCGGTGGACACGGCGGCGCGGGACACCGGGATCGGGATGCGGGTGCTGGTGGCGGCCAACCGGATGAAGCATCCCCTGGAAGCGCGCACGCTGGCCCGGCTGGCGGTGCGGTACGCGGACCGGGGGATCGTGGGATTCGGCCTCTCCAACGACGAGCGGCGCGGGATGGCCCGCGACTTCGACCGTGCGTTCGCGATCGCGCGGGACGGAGGGCTGCTGTCCGCGCCGCACGGCGGCGAACTGGCGGGCCCCGCCTCGGTACGGGACTGCCTGGACGACCTGGAGGCGCACCGGATCGGTCACGGCGTGCGGGCGGCGGACGACCCGCGGCTGATGCAGCGGCTCGCGGACCGGCAGGTGACGTGCGAGGTGTGCCCGGCGTCCAACGTGGCGCTGGGCGTCTACGAGAAGCCCGAGGACGTCCCCCTGCGGACCCTGTTCGAGGCGGGCGTACCGCTGGCGCTGGGCGCGGACGACCCGCTGCTGTTCGGCTCCCGGCTGGCGGCGCAGTACGAGTTCGCGCGGGACCACCACGGCTTCACGGACCAGGAACTGGCCGAACTGGCCCGCCAGTCGGTACGGGGCTCGGCGGCCCCGGAGGACGTGAAGGCGAAGCTGCTGTCGGGCGTGGACGACTGGCTCGGCGCCCCGGTCGCTTGAAGTGGTCTCGGGGCGGACAGGGCTTGGGGCAGACCAGGTCTGCCGGGGCTGGACGACGCGGTGCTCGCGCGGGCCCGTCCGGGGACGGGACCGGCGCGGTCCCAGGTGCGTGGGGTCGGCCTCGTGCGCCCGGGATCACGGGCCCGGGTGCCGGACGGCAACGGAGATTCGGCTGCGGCCCGCTACAGGCTCACGCCCACCGTGACGGGTTCGTTGACCAGCGTGACGCCGAAGGCCTCCCGCACGCCGGCGACGACCTCGCGGGCGAGCGCCAGCAGGTCTTCGGTGGTCGCCTCACCCCGGTTGGTGAGGGCGAGGGTGTGCTTGGTGGAGATGCGGGCCGGGCCCCGGCCGTAGCCCTTGGTGAAGCCGGCCTTGTCGATCAGCCAGGCCGCGGAGGTCTTGGTGTGGCCGTCGCCCGCGGGGTACGCGGGGGGCTCGACGCCGTCACCGAGCCGCTCCCGTACGCGCGCGTGGAAGGCCGCGAACGCCTCGTCGTCGAGGATCGGGTTGGTGAAGAAGGAGCCGGCCGACCAGGTGTCGTGGTCCTCGGGGTCCAGGACCATGCCTTTCCCCGCGCGGAGCTTCAGCACCGTCTCGCGGGCCGTGGCCAGCGGTACCCGCTCGCCCGGCGCGACTCCGAGGACGCGGGCCGTCTCGGCGTACTTGACGGGGCCGGAGAGGCCGCCCGCGTCCTCCAGCGCGAAGCGCACCCGCAGGACGACGTAGCGCTCGGGGTCGGCCTTGAAGCGGCTGTGGCGGTAGGAGAAGGCGCACTCCTCGTTGCCGAGGGTGACGGTCCGGCGGGTACGGCGGTCGTAGGCGACGACCTCGGTGATGGTGGAGGAGACCTCCTGGCCGTACGCCCCGACGTTCTGGACCGGGGTCGCGCCCGCCGAGCCGGGGATGCCGGCCAGGCACTCGACACCGGCGAGACCCGCCTCCACGGTGCGGGCGACGGCGTCGGTCCACACCTCGCCGGCGGCCAGCTCCAGTCGCGTACCGTCCAGGGTGAAGCCCTTGGTCGCGACGACGAGGGCGGTGCCGTCGAAGCCCTTGTCGCCGATGACCAGGTTGGAGCCGCCGCCGATGACCAGCAGCGGCGTACCGCTGTCGTCGGCCTCCCGGACGACGGCGATCACCTCGTCGTCGGTCGTCGCGGTGACCAGCCGGGTCGCGGGTCCGCCCAGCCGGAAGGTGGTCAGCGGGGCGAGGGGGGCGTCGTGGAGTTCCTGCACGGGCCCAAGACTACGAGACGGCACCGACAGCCCCTCTCCTCGGCCGGTTCGGCTCAGCTCAGCCGGACGACCGCCCGCGAAACCCCCAGCACCTTCTGTCCGGCGCTGGTCGCGGTGAGGTCCACGCGGACCGTGTTGTCGTCGAGCTTGGCGGCGACCTTGCCGCTGACCTCGATGGTGGCGCCCTGATCGTCATCGGGGACGACGACCGGCCGGGTGAAGCGGACGCCGTACTCGACGACCGCGCCCGGGTCGCCCACCCAGTCGGTCACCACGCGGATCGCCTCGGCCATGGTGAACATGCCGTGCGCGATCACGTCGGGCAGGCCGACCTCCTTGGCGAACTTCTCGTTCCAGTGGATGGGGTTGAAGTCGCCGGAGGCGCCCGCGTACTGGACGAGGGTGGCCCGGGTCACGGGGAACGTCTGTGCGGGCAGCTCGGTGCCGACCTCGACGTCGGCGTAGGAGATCTTCGCCGTCATGGTGTTGTTCACGCCTCCTCGGCCGGGCGGGCCACCAGCTTGGTCCAGGCGGTCACGACGTGCTCGCCCGCCTGGTCGTGCACCTCGCCACGGATGTCCAGCACCTCGTTGCCGGCCATCGACCTGATCTTCTCGATGGTCGAGGTGACGGCGAGCCGGTCACCGGCGCGTACGGGACGGACGTAGGCGAACTTCTGGTCGCCGTGCACCACCCGGTTGTAGTCGAGGCCGAGCTGGGGGTCGGCGACGACCTGCCCGGCGGCCTTGAAGGTGATCGCGAACACAAAGGTGGGCGGGGCGATCACATCGGGGTGGCCGAGCGCCTTGGCGGCCTCCGCGTCCGTGTACGCCGGGTTGGCGTCCCCCACTGCCTCGGCGAACTCGCGGATCTTCTCCCGGCCCACCTCGTAGGGCTCGGTGGGCGGGTAGGTCCGCCCAACGAAGGACTGGTCGAGCGCCATGCGCGCGGTACCTCCTGTGTCTGAACTGCGGTCGGCCGGTCCTGACCGTATCCGGTCGGCGGGAAAACGACACGAGGCCGCCCCCCTGGCTGGGGGGACGGCCTCGTGTACGAGCCTGATTTATCGCGTTTCGCGGTGCGCGGTGTGCGCCTTGCAACGCGGGCAGTGCTTCTTCATCTCAAGACGGTCCGGGTTGTTACGCCGGTTCTTCTTGGTGATGTAGTTCCGCTCCTTGCACTCCACGCAGGCCAGCGTGATCTTCGGGCGGACGTCGGTGGCAGCCACGTGAGTGCTCCTTGACGGACGGGTTGATGATATTAACGCAAACGAGAGTAGCCGATCGAAGGACCGACCCCGCAATCGGCTACTGTCTGTAGCGGTGACCGGACTTGAACCGGTGACACAGCGATTATGAGCCGCTTGCTCTACCGACTGAGCTACACCGCTTTGATGCGATCGGACCCCGCCTCGCGGCGGGAACCTCACACACCAGAGCCCCAAAACGGAATCGAACCGTTGACCTTCTCCTTACCATGGAGACGCTCTGCCGACTGAGCTATTGGGGCGAGCGATGAAGACATTACACGGTTCGCCGCCGTTCGCCCAAATCCGTTTCGGCCCTCCTCTTCCGGGGCGGACCACGCCGGTACGACTATTGGGCTCCTCCCGGCGAGGGGCGGGCCCTCGGCCTAGGCTCGACTCACTCTGCGTGATCTTGCCTGCGTGACCTTGCCCTCCGCGCGCAGCCCGAGCCCCTGGAACGCGATGCCCGACAGCCGGCCGCAGCCACCGCCCCGTCCGCCCTCGTCCTCGGGTCCGGTTCCGGTCGATCCGGCCCCGCTGCTGCTGTGCGGCGCGCGCCTCACCGACGGCCGGACCGTGGACGTACGGCTGGGCGGCGGGCGCATCGAGGCGGTCGGTACGGCCGGCAGCCTGGCGGCGGACGGCACGCGTGCGTGTGTCACGCAAGTCGATCTCACCGGCTATCTGCTCCTGCCGGCCCCCGCGGAACCCCACGCCCACCCGGACACGGCTCTGTCCGCCGACGGCGGCGGCCCCGTCTCGTACGACCCCCGGGACGTCCGGCGCCGCGCGACGGAGGCGGCACTGCTCCAGCTCGGGCACGGCGCGACGGCACTGCGGGCGCATGTGCGCGTGGGCGACATGGCCGGGCTCGGCGCGCTGACCGCCGTGCTGCGGACGGAGCGCTCGCTGCGCGGGCTGGCCGAACTGACGACGGTGGCGGTGCCGCGGGTGCTGACCGGGGTGGCCGGGGCGGACGGGCTCGCGGTGCTGCGGGACGCGGTGAAGATGGGCGCGTCCGTGGTGGGCGGCTGCCCCGACCTCGACCCCGATCCCACGGGGTACGTGGAGACGGTCCTGGAGGTCGCCTCCGAACACGGCTGCCCCGTCGATCTGCACACGGACGCCGCCGACCCCGCCCGTCTGGCCCGGTTCGCGGCCATGGCGGGCGGGCTGCGGCCGGGGGTCGCCCTCGGCCCGTGCGGCGGTCTCGCCCGGCTGCCCGCCGAGCCGGCCGCGCGGACCGCGGACCGGCTCGCGGCGGCCGGGGTGACGGTGGTGTGCCTGCCGCAGGGCGGCTGCGGCGCCGTGGACCGCCGGGGCGCGGCTCCGGTACGGCTGCTGCGGTCGGCGGGAGTGCGGGTGGCCGCCGGGAGCGGTGCCCTGCGGGACGTGTCGAACCCGGTGGGCCGCGGCGACCCGTTGGAGGCGGCGTACCTGCTGGCCTCCCGTCACGGGCTGTCCGCCGAGGACGCCTACGCCGCGGTGAGCGCGTCGGCGCGGGCGGCCCTGGGACTGCCCGAGGTGCGCGTGGAGGCGGGTTTCCCGGCCGAACTGCTGGCGGTCCGCGGGGACAGGCTCTCGGAGGCGCTGTCGCTGGGGTACAGCCGCATCGTGGTGCACGGGGGGCGGGTGGTGGCGCGGACGAGCGCGGTACGGGAGTACTGCGGTTCGGCGGCGGAGATGGAACCGGGACTGCCCAGGCAGGGCCGGGGCACCGCATAGAGCCGGGCGGGTCCCTGGTGCGTTGCGCGGCGGACGGGGTCGCCCCGGCGTACGGTCGGAGGCATGCGCATTGTCATCGCTGGTGGTCATGGTCGGATCGCGCTGCGGCTGGAGCGGTTGCTCACCGCACGGGGGGACGAGGCGGCGGGCATCATCCGGGCACCCGAACAGGCCGACGAACTGCGGCAGCTGGGTGCCGAACCGGTCGTGCTCGACCTGGAGTCGGCGTCGGTGGAGGAGGTCGCGGAGCGGCTGGAGGGCGCGGACGCGGCGGTGTTCGCGGCGGGTGCCGGGCCGGGCAGCGGTGTGGAGCGCAAGGAGACGGTGGACAAGGCGGCGGCGGTCCTCTTCGCCGACGCGGCCGTCCGCGCGGGTGTGCGGCGCTTCGTGATCGTGTCGTCCATGGGCGCGGACCCGGCCCACAGGGGCGACGAGGTCTTCGACGTGTACCTGCGCGCCAAGGGCGAGGCGGACGCGTACGTACGCGGTCTGGACGCCCTGGACTGGACGGTCCTGCGACCCGGTCAGCTCACCGACGACGCCGGCACCGGTCTGATCCGCCTGGAGGCCCACACGGGCCGCGGCCCGGTCCCGCGCGACGACGTGGCCGCCGTGCTGGCGGAGCTGGTGGACACCCCCGCGACGGCAGGCCTGACCCTGGAGCTGATCAGCGGCCCCGCGCCGGTGTCGGTGGCCGTGAAGTCGGTGGCCGGCAACTGAGCCGGCCGGGCTGGAGGACGGGCTAGAAGAGGGGCATCTGTCCGGGGAACTCCGGGACCGCATAGCCGTCCAGCGAGGGCTGTTCCGCCCCGAGTCGGGCGTGCCTGCGTGACCCGGGGCACGAGGTCAGTTCCCCGCTCCCCCGGGCGCCGGGCGGATCGTGCCGCGCGTACCGCCCGGCGACGACGGCGATCTCACGACGGCACTCGGGACAGAGGCGGCGACGGGACGACATGGGCCCAGTGTGCCCCGGACCTCCGCCCGCGGACAGGAAGGCGCCCACGGACGCGAAGAGACCCCCTCCGGACTGCGTTTCCGCAGTCCGGAGGGGGTCTTCCCCAATGTGGCGGCGCCAGGATTCGAACCTGGGAAGGCTGAGCCGGCAGATTTACAGTCTGCTCCCTTTGGCCGCTCGGGCACACCGCCGGGGTCGCTGCCGTCGAACCGCTTTTCGGCGGTGCTCCGTGGCAACGACGTAAACAATACCCGATGGGCAGGGGTGCTTCGCCACCCGATTGATCATCACCCGGGGGCCGGGGGATGACTAGGCTGGTCCGGATGCGGCCAGGGACCGATGCCGGGCTCGGGGGCCGCTTCACGTACGCCGGTACGCATCCGGTGCGCAGCCCGGTACGCACCCCGATACAAGGAGCCACAGGACATGGCCGACTCCAGTTTCGACATCGTCTCGAAGGTCGAGCGGCAGGAGGTCGACAACGCCCTCAACCAGACCGCCAAGGAGATCTCGCAGCGCTACGACTTCAAGGGCGTGGGTGCCTCGATCTCGTGGTCCGGGGAGAAGATCCTCATGGAGGCGAACTCCGAGGACCGGGTGAAGGCTGTCCTCGACGTCTTCCAGTCCAAGCTGATCAAGCGGGGCATCTCCCTGAAGGCCCTGGACGCGGGCGAGCCCCAGCTCTCGGGCAAGGAGTACAAGATCTTCGCGTCCATCGAGGAGGGCATCTCCCAGGACAACGCGAAGAAGGTCGCGAAGATCATCCGCGATGAGGGCCCGAAGGGCGTGAAGGCCCAGGTACAGGGCGACGAGCTGCGGGTCAGCTCCAAGAGCCGCGACGACCTGCAGGCCATCATCGCGCTGCTCAAGGGCAAGGACTTCGACTTCGCCCTGCAGTTCGTGAACTACCGCTGACCCGAGCGGCTGACCTGCACTATCCGGAAATGATCTTGGGCTGAGGGCACAACGCGGGCACATCGCTGAGGACCGCCTCGACGGCTGCCCGCGTCGTGTCCTCATCGTCGGGCCACAGATGGGTGTAGATGTCGAGCGTGATCGATGGCTTCGAGTGGCCGAGGCGCCTCTGAACCGTCTTCACGCTCTCCCGGTTCTTGATGAGCGCCGAGGCGTAGAAGTGGCGCAGGTCGTGCATACTCGCCCCGTCCGGCACCCGTACGGGCGCGGGCTCCTCGCCCTTCGGCCGGCCGCGCTGCACCCATGCCGCGTACGCCTCGGCGTACGCCTTGCTGAGGGCTTCGTTCGCCCGCTCCTCCATGCGCGCCCAGACGTGTGACCAGTTGGCCCGCTTGAGGACATCGGCGCGGTCGGTGGTGAACAGCATGCGTGCCTTGCGGCGGCGTGGTTTCCGCGGGTCCGTCCGGTCCTCGATGTCGACTTCGGCCGCCGGGTACTGCTGTAGGTGCGCCGCGAGGGCGTCGACCGCCAGGCCGGCGAGGGGAACGGTGCGGTAGCTCTCGTGCGTCTTGGGCTCGCCGAGGTACGGCTCGGGCGTCTCCTCCGGGTCGGCGTCGGTGCCCTTGTCCGGGGTGATGAGCTGCTGCCGCACGATCACCTCGCGCCGCAGGAAGTCGACGCACTCGACTTCCAGACCGAACACCTCACCCTGCCGCAGGCCCGAGGCAACGGCGAGCAGGATCATGGCGCGGTACCGGGGCGGCGCCGCTTCGATCAGCGCCCGAACCGCATCCTTGTGGAGCGGGACGATCTCCGGGCGGCGCACCTCGGGAAGCTTGATGCCTGCGCACGGGTTCACAGCGATCGTCCGGTCCCGTACGGCGGTGTGCATCACGGATACCAGGTAGGCGAACGTCACCCGCAGCGTGGACGGGGCGAGGACCTGCGACCGGTCCTTGACCCATGCCTGCACCTCGGACGGCCGGATCGTCACGATCGGCCGGTCCCCGAACGTCGGGTAGATGTGAATCCGCAAGGCCCGCTCAACACGCGACGTGGTGCCGTCCCGGTGTACCGCCGAGGTACGCCAGCGCTCGGCGACCGCACGGAAGCTCTCCTTGCCGGCCGCCGGGTCGACGTACAGGCCGCGGGCAAGGTCCGCCTCGATCGTGGCCGCGCGGGTGTCGGCCTGGCTGCGCTTGGCGAAGTTCTCCTTCTGCTGCTCCCCCGCCGCGTCGCGCCAACGGACCTGCCAGCGCTTGCCCTTGCCGTGGTCCTTGCTGGGCACGAGGAGGCGCGTCTTGCTGGAGTGCTCGGCGCAGGGCTCGGCGCCCTTCTTCGGGCGGGAGAGGTGCCACCGGTCGTAGACGCTAGCCATGCTCCGGCCCCTCCCCTTCGGTCTCGCCCGGCGGCACCCATCTGAACGGCCCGTCCGGGTCGATGCGGTGCTGTTCGTACTGGTGAATGACTGGCTCCAACTCCGTAAGTAGACCGCGGGTGATGTGGCCGCGGGCACTCTGGAGTGCTCGGGGCGTTTCTGGCGCGGTGGCGCGGTCACTCAAACGGGCGTCCCGCTCCTCCGTCAGACTCCGCCCCCACAGCTCCCGCGCCGCGTATGCCACGTACTCGGGGGTGGTGTCGAGCCGCTTCGCTGCCTTGCCCTCCGCCTCGTCGGGAGTCGGATTGCGCTTCGCGCCCGCCGGCCACCTGGCCATGGTCTGCACGACCAGGCGCTCAACCTGTCGCATGGTCTCGTCCATGTCGAAGCCCTTGAGGTGCCATT
This sequence comes from Streptomyces sp. NPDC020731, assembly GCF_044334705.1. Classification (NCBI taxonomy): domain Bacteria; kingdom Bacillati; phylum Actinomycetota; class Actinomycetes; order Kitasatosporales; family Streptomycetaceae; genus Streptomyces; species Streptomyces sp. NPDC020731. The sequence goes on along the minus strand of NZ_JBIRTN010000029.1, from coordinate 27,570 downwards.
GGCCAGGCGCCATGTTCGCCCCTTGGATGGGGTCGTTGAGGTTGGCGAGGATGGAGCTCCGCCGAGCGGCTGCCTCATCCGTAAGCCACACCGCCCCCTCGGGCAGCAACTCCCGGAGCGGCTGACCGTAGATCACGGGCAGCAACAGGAGTTCAACGCCGCTGATACCGCGCTTGCCTTTTTCGATCTGGCCCACTGTCGGCCGATGCCACGACAGGCCGAGACGTTGCGCCGTCTGCGCCACTTGCTCCGCGGTGAGCTCTTGAGCCTCGCGCAATTCTTGGAGGCGCCGGCCCAAGGCGACGCCGAAGGTAGGCGCCCGTTCAAGCTCAGCAGCCCATTCCTCGGGGGTTGGCGCCTCATTGGAGGCGCCGCCCTGCACGCTTTCTTGTCCTGACCCTGACTCCATGGAGCGAAGATTATCGTCCGCTTGACAGTCAGTGCAAGGCGCTGGAAGATCGTCGTGCAGCGGAACGATACCTTCGCTCGAACAGGAGCAGCATGCCCACCCGCGCCCTTTCCCTCGAAGTTGCGCCCACCCAGCGCCGCAAGCTCGCCACCCCGCAGGAACTCGCGGACTACGTCGGCGTGCCCCTGTCCACGGTCTACCAGTGGTCCCACCGTGGCGGCGGCCCGAAGTTCATCAAGGTCGGCCGTCACCTCCGTGCCCGCTGGGACGACATCGAGCAGTGGCTCGACTCCCAGGCCATAGCCGCATGAAGCGGCCCTCAGCTAAGGGCGCGGTGTTGGCGCACCGCGTAATCCCGCGCTGAGGGCCCAGCACCCACCCGTAGAAACACCGCGACCCGGGGTTCATCGCTCCTCAGCAACTCCCCGGGCCGCGCCTCACAGATAGGCACAGAGCAATGCTCGCACAGCCCACCACCATGGCGCCCGTCGCCTCGCTTACCGACGCCCCCGCCTTCCCCTCCGTCCTACTCGATGGGGACCGCGCCGCCGATCCGGTGATCGCCGCCCAGCGCGCGAACACGTTCGTGACCGTGCCCGGCGCCGTCGAGGTGCCGTCCGGTATCGCCAAGCTCGCCGAGCTGATGAAGTCGGAGGCGGACAAGTACCGCGCCGCCGTCATGCGCGGCGACGTCCGGGCCGCCGCGTCCGGCCTGGCCGCCGTCGGCATCCTGTACCAGGTCGCGTCGGCCGAGCTCGGCGCCCCGCTCGACGTCGTCGAGGCCGCCCTCGTCGATGCCCTGCGGGGCGCCCGGTGACTAACCGCACCATGACCGTGCCCCCCGGCGCCGCCTCGGCGCCGGGGACGTCCGGCGTTCCCTCCGAACTGCGCCGCCGCCACGCCGCCGCGGCCCGCACCGCGCCGCTCCCCTGCGGCGCCCACCGTGACCCCGAGCTGCACGAGGTCGCGCCCGCCGCGCCAAGCACGTACGGCCTGACCCCGGGCGAGTTGCGTGCCGAAGCCGACCGGCTCACCGCCCGCGGTTGGTCCGTCGCCGAGGTCGCCGCACGCCTGAACCTGCGAGAGGTGGCCCCGGCATGACCAGCCCCCGCACGAACCCCGCCACGACGGACGCCGTCGCCGTATGGGCCGCCGTCCAGGTGACCGCGCTCGGCGTCGACACCTGGCCCACGTACGGCGGCCCCGCCTGGCGCGCCCTCGTCGCCAACGACCCCCGCAAGGCCGCCGCCATCTTCGAGGCCGCCGAGCATTGGCGCCAGCACCGCGCCGAGGCCGACGAACTCGACCGGCTGCTCACCGACGACCCCGAGGAGTGGTGGCGCCGCATCGTCGCCGACGCGGACGCCGAAGCCCGCCGGATCGCCCCCGCCCTCGCGAAGCGGCCCACGGTCGCCGAGGTCCGGGCCCGCGCCGGCCGCCGCCCGCCGCGCCCCGTCACCGCCGCCCCCGGCTGGCCGCCGGTCGCCGTCCCGGGCCGCCCCGGCTACCGCCGGCACCTCGTCGACGGCCGCCAAGTCGACCTGCCCACCGCCCGCAAGACCTTGGAGTCCGCCCCCCGATGACCGCCGACTACGGCGACGCCGTGTCACCGGCCAGGCCCGAGCCTGAGCCGGTGGTTCAGCTGTTCCCCCACCTGTCCCCTGACTACGTGCCGCCGCCCGCCGAGGCGCCGGCCGAGCCGCTGCACCTCCCCTCGCCGACCCATCCCATGGCGGTCGCCCGCGCGCTGCTGCCCGCCTGGCAGGACCACGGCACGTTCACCCTGCGGCACTGGCGCGGTGCGTGGATGCGGTGGCGTGGCCCGCACTGGGACGAGGACGACGCCGCCGCCATGCGCGCCGACCTGTACCCGCGCGTCGAGCACGCCACCTACACCACGACCGACCGCAACGGACGGGACAAGACCGTCGATTGGGCGCCTACCTCGGCGAAGGTCGCGAACCTCATGGAAGCCATGGCCGCGATCGTGCACCTGCCCGCGGACACCGAGCCCCCGACGTGGCTCGCGGCGCCGGACCGTGAGCGGCTCACCATCGTCGCCTGTGAGAACGGTCTGCTCGACGTCACCACGCGGCAACTGCACCCGCTCACGCCCATGTTCTTCAACCGCGTGTCCGTGCCGTTCGACTACGACCCCGCGGCACCCGCCCCGGCGCGGTGGCTCGGCTTCCTGAACTCCATCTGGCCCGACGACCCCGACGCGGTCCAGGCCCTACAGGAGTGGTTCGGATACGTCCTATCCGGACGCACCGACCTACAGAAGATGCTCCTCATCGTCGGCCCCATGCGGTCCGGTAAGGGCACGATCGCCCGCACCCTGACCGCGTTGGTCGGCAAGCGGAACATGACCGGCCCGACCATGTCGTCCCTGACGACGAACTTCGGTCTCGCCGACCTCGTCGGGAAGTCCCTCGCGATCGTCGCGGACGCCCGCCTTCCCCGACAGGGCGCCGAGACCATCGTCGAACGACTACTCACCATCTCCGGTGAGGACGCCGTCACCGTCGACCGCAAGCACAAGGAACCATGGTCCGGACGGCTCCCGGCGCGGTTCATGCTGCTGTCCAACGAACTGCCCGCGTTCCGCGACTCATCCGGCGCCATCGCATCCCGGCTGCTCATCCTCACCATGACGATCAGCAACCTCGGACGCGAAGACACCACCCTCGAACGCGACCTGGCCCGCGAGATGCCGGGCATCCTGAACTGGGCCCTCGACGGTCTCGACCGGCTCTCCGCCCGCGGACGTCTCGTCGAACCCGCATCGTCCGCCGAGGCCGTCGCCCTGCTCAACGCCAGTACCAGCCCGATCCGCGCGTTCCTCGCCGACTGGTGCCAGCTCGACCCCGAGGCCAGCACGCCGAAGGACGACCTGTACGAGGCATGGCGCGATTGGTGCCGCACCGAAGGGCGTGACCACCCGGGCACGAAGCCGACGTTCAGCCGCGACCTGTTCGCCGCCGGCGCGGGCATCAAGGAATCCAAGATCCGCATCGGTGGCGTCCGGACACCGTCGTACATCGGCGTACGGCTCGACCGCCCGACACCGCGCCCAGGGTGGTCCGGGTAATGGTCCGGGATCGGTCCGGGGTGCGTGGCATGCAAAAACGCAGGTCACACCACCTGGTCCGGGTGGTCCGGGCAATTCCAGAAAGTCTCCCGCGCACACAGGCGCACACCCGCACGCACTATCCACAGATAGTTCCGCGACTCAGCCCGGACCACCCGGCCCACCCCCGCCTGACCAGCGGAAACAAGGGCCGAACAACCCCGGACCACCCCCAGACCAGACCCCGGACCACCGGGCCCGGATGCGTACCGCGCCGGGCCCACCTCTAGACCACCCAATCGAACTGATGTCCCCCTGTGATGCACCCCGTCTCGCGCGCGCACCTGAACCACAGCACCGGCGTCCGCGACCGGTCGCGCCCCGGATCGCCTCGCGGGCGCACGTACATGTACGAGAGGACCAACCCCATGCCTAGTACCCCCACTGCCCCCGGTGAGCAGCCGAGCGGCTACCCCGGCCGTGACCAGCTCGACGATGCCAACCGCCGGTTCCGCCGTGCTCTGGCCCGCCTCGCCCGCGAAGGTCGCCGCCACGACTCCGAGTTGCTCGCCGAGGTCGCCCGGATCGCCGCCGAGGCCGCCGACATCCTCGACCGGCTCGCCAAGGATGCGACCGAGGTCGAGGGGAAGTCGGCCCGGCACCGCGCCGCACTGGCCCGCGAGCAGCAGGCCTTGACCCGCACCCTGCGGAAGTTGTCCCGCTCGAACCCCGCCCTCGCGGCACGGCTCGCCCGCACCGCCGCCGAGCAGGACGGGGCCGCCCATGGTTAGCCACGTCGAGCAGGCCATAGCCGCCCGCATAGCCGCCGTACGCGCCCGCCGCGACCAGCAGGCAGCCGACCGCGCCGCACTCGCCGAGCAGCGCACCCACGGCCTACGGGCACGGCACGCCGCCAAGCTATCTCGCGGCGAACAGACCGCCAGTGGACTGGGCCAACCTCGCGCGCGTGAGGGCCGAACCGACGCCGAGGGAGTCGACAGCAGCGACACCCCGCCAAAATCGAACAGCGCGGTAACAAAATCGAACGACCGTCCCGAGGCGGCGCCAATGAGCAGCCGACCCGTCAACGAGGGCGCCGTCATCGTGCCGCGCACCCTCGCCCCCACCGTCTTCAACGCCGTCGTGCTGTACCTCGGCGACCGCGTCCGCACCGGAGGCGGCGCACTGACCCCAGACGCCCGCGCCCTACTCCGTGACCTCCACCGCGCCGCCGTAATCGACCACAGTTCCGATAACGGCACCGTGCCACCCGCCACTGCCACCGTGGCCCCGGTTACGGAGGTGTCGGTGAGCGAGGCCGCCGCACTGCTCGGCTGCACCGCCGGGTACGTGCGGCGCCTCGCCCGGTACGGCACCCTCACCGCCCGCCGCATCGGCACCCGCACATGGGCGATCGACCGGGCCTCACTTGACACATTCCGCCACGGAGGACAAGCCACACCATGACCACCGCACCCGGCATCGGCACAACGCCCGAAGTCGCCCAGGCCGAAACCGAAGCGCGCGAGGCTGACGCCCTGCTCGACGCCCTCGAAGAGCGCGTGCGCGACGGAGACGACAAGGTCACCCCGCAGCAACTCGCCGAGCAGCGCGAGCTGTCAGGGTTCGCCAAGCTCCGCGCCGAAGCCGCCCGCAGGAAGGCCGAGCGCGCCGCCGCCAAGGCCGCCGAGCAGCACCGCGCCGCCCTGGTTGCGAACGCGCTCACCGTGGTCGAGGAGCGGGCCGGCCGTGCGCCCGTGGCCGAGGCGTACGACCGGGCCCGCACGGCGATCGCCGACATGCTCGCCGCCGCCGACGCCCACGACCAGGCCGTCACCGAAGCGGCCCGCATGCTTCGGTCGGCCGGCGCCGGGCCGATGCACCGTTACGAGCAGGTCGAGCAGGACGGATACGTCACCCGGGAATCGTGCCGGGTGAAGGCGACGCGGACCGCGCCGACCGTCGACCCGACCACGGCTGCCCTCGCGTTCGGCGACGACTCCCGGTCCCACATCGGCGCCGCCCGACTGCTCGCCGTCCTGGTGACGGAGGCCGCGGCCGGCGTGCCGACCGGCCCGGGGGAGACCGCGTTCGACCGGGCCCCGCTCGCCGAGCAGGCGCACCGGCACCGGGACGTCGTCCGCGCCTTCCTGGCCGCCGCGAAGGGGGGCAAGTCCAAGTGACCCGCGAGCACGTCACCGCCGCCGCGCCCGATCCGGCACCGCGCCGCCGCACCGTCGAGCAGCAGGGCTACGTGTCGCCCGCCTACGCCCGGTTCGCCGCCGAACAGGAGCGCCGCGCCGCCGAGGCCGCCGCCGACCACTACCGGCCTCCGGAGACCCGTGAGCAGTTGCTCGCGATGTGCAGCGCCGATCAGGTGCGCACATTCGAGGAGCACCGCACCACGTACGACCGGCTCATGCTCGGCGAGTGACCGCGGACATGACGAGGGCCCCGGAGCCCTTCCATCAGGGAAGGTCCGGGGCCCTCGCGTCCCCACCACCGGGCCAGGGCCCGTGCCGCACCAGTACGACATCCCTGAAGCGCGTGAGGAGCTGTCATCCCAGCCAGCGGTGACACCCGATACCGTCGTCGCTGAACCGACCACAAGGGGGAAGCCACATGCGTGGCAAATGGGGATGGGCTGTACTGGGTGCTGCCGCAGTTGTCGGGCAGTTCGTCGTAAGCGCATGGCCGCGCGACACCGCCGAGGCAGACGAGGATGTCCGCCGCAGGTTTGGCGACGACCCAGGCAGCTTCGGCACACACTTCAGCAGCGGGTCCGGCGGGTACCGGCGGTGCGGCCATGGAGGGTGCAAGAAGAAGGCGCACCGGTTCATCACAAGTCATGACTGCTGCACCCGGTGCGAGCGCTCCCGGAGCTGTTACGCCGAAATGACGCGCGAGTACGACGGGCCAGGCGGTTTCCCTCACGACTGCCGCGACGGGATCATGCAGCCTGGCGTGTGCATCCACTGCGGCGGACCCGTCGAAGAAGAATAACTGAAGCGAAACAATCCGACTGCAAGGATCACGGATCCGTTCAACAGGCCGTTTCAGCAGGTCACAGGCGGGCGATCGCGGCAGGATCACGCGCGAGGGGCGTCATGGGTGTCGGCGTTCCTACGCGTCCGCGGGCTCCCCGGGGAGCGCGATCACGAACACGCCCTCTCCCTGCACATGCTGTACCAAGCCCTCGTCGGCCAGGACCTCAAGCACGCTCTTGTTGGTTCGCCGTGACGTCAGCCCGCCGGTTCTCCGCTTCAACTCCGCTTGCGAGGGCAGGCGCTGGCAGCTTCAGAAGCGAAACGAACGGCTGCTCGCCACCGTGCGGGCCGCCGTCCCCGTACGCCTCCGCATGGCCGACGAGGGACACGAGGTATGGCAGCGAGGCCCGGCAACCATCGTCATGCCGGTCGTGCCGCTCCACTACCCCCAGCCGGTACAGACCGCCCTCACCATCTACCGCATGGCCGAACTGACCTACGACTGCCCGCAGTGCGACAACGAGGTGAAGGTGACGGAAGCCGGCGCGGTGCTGCTGCGCCATGAGGTGCACTGCCCTGCCGACCCTGACCGGCTTGTCGCCCTGGCCGCCGAACACGGCATCGCCATGAACCGCAGCCTGTAGGCCATGCTCCCGAGCCCCGGCATCCAGCCGGGGCCTACTGCTCTTCCGGCGTCGGCAACTCCGTGACGAACGTTCCCTCGCCGACGTGCATCTCCGCCAGGCCGACCGCGCGCAGCTCCTTGAGCGCGTGCCGCGCCGGCACCTCCGAGATGTCGTACTCCGCCGTGAGCTGCACAACGCTTGGCAACTTGCTGCCCGGCGGATAGGTGCCGTCGAGGATGCGTTCCCGCAGGACCTCGTACAACTGCCGCCACTTCGGCTCGCCAGGCTTCCACTTCATGAGCTCGAAGCTAGGCAGGGAGAGCGCGCATGGCGAGGCACGCGCGCCTATCGGGGGTATCGCGCATATCGCGCCTGCGGTAGCGTGTCGGGCCACAAGGGACCCCCGCGGTCGGTCAGGGCCCGGGGGCGTGGCCACCGCCACAAGGGAGCGACGACACCGTGAATCGTAGAGCAACCCCGCCGACCCCGACCGTGCCCGCATGCGCCGACTGCATCCGGCTGGAGAACCAGGAGCAGGCCGCCGAGCTTGAGGGCGACCTCTCCCGGGCGATCGACTACCGCGTGCTGCTGCGCCGCCACCGCGCCGAAGCACACAAGGGCCAGCAGTGAGCGCCAGCCAGGCCGCCGAGGGTGGCGAGGTGTCGGCCGACGCAGCGTTCATCGCGCTCGCCGACCACTGCATCGGCTGCACTGTCTGCATGCCGGACGTCGACCGTCCGGAGGTAGGACGGCCCGTCTGCCCGGAGGCTGAGCGCCTGTACTGGGCCTGGCGCCGCGCGGAGCGCAGGGCGCGCAACTGACGGGACGAACCACAGCACTGCCCCGGACCGCGTACGACGGCCGGGGGCAGTGCCATTTCCTCGCGTCAGCCGCGGGCGGCTCGCCAGGCGCGCACGTGGCGGGCGGCCTGGCGGATCGCGAATCGGGCCGCGTCCTCCGGGCGCGCACCGTATGCGGCGGTGAGCACCGCGAGATTGCGGCGCAACTGCGGCTCGTCGGGCAGCAGCAGACCGGCCGCAACCGGCGGCGCAGGCTTGGGCTCCGGAGCGGGCGCCAGCGGGGGCGCGTCCGCCAGGTCCCTGCGCACCGTGTCGCGGGAAACTCCCAGCTCAGCGGCAATATCCGCCGGACTCATGCCGCGGTCAGTGAGGTGCGCGACGACGATGCGGCGCGTTGCACGGGACATGGCAGTCACGCCGCACCACCCTGGGGCGTGACTGCCTCGGACCACGACTTGCCCGCGGCCAGCGCGGTGCGCGCCTGCTCGCTGGTGACGTAGCCGGCGGGCGGCGTCTCGGCGAGGCGCTCGCGGAGGTACCGGGTCGTCCACTCGATGCCGAGCGGGCCGCCGTCGAGGGCGTCGCGGAGCGCGATCTTCGCGTGCGCGGCGCGGTCGCACAGCACCCGGTCGTGCGCCTGCTCGTCGCCGACCGTGGCGGGCGCGGGAATGTCGAGGGCGTCGAGGACGACCGCGAGGAAGTCGCGGACGGCGTCCGGGGTACGGTCCGGCATGGGTCTGGACTCCTTGATGCGAAGGGGTTCGGATCAAGGCGCCGTCCGGTGTTGTGAGCATCGGGCGGCGCCGCTCTGTCTGCGGTGGCAGATGAACGGAGCCAGGCGGGGCGCGGGCACGCGAGGGCACTTGCAGGGCACAAGGCCCCGAGTAACCCTGCGAAACGATGGCAATTACTGAAAGTAGTTTCTGCACGTCACATCCCCTTTCGGGGATCACATGCAGGTCAGGGCTTCAGGCGGGCGGTACGTGAACTACCGGTAGGTCCGGCCGAGCGGGCCGGGGCCGGTGGCGTTCGTGCGCCGCACGGGCACGAGGAAGGGTGGGCACGCGGGCGGTGACCACCCTTCTCGCCCGCCGGCTGCGGCTCAGGGCCCGCCGCGCGCGGTGCGCGGTCAGTCGCGCGAGTGGCCGAACAGGATGCGGTAGGCGATCAGGAGGACGAGCGAGCCGCCGATCGCGGCGGCCCAGGTGGTGCCGTCGTAGAAGTCCTTGGTGATCGGGTGGTCCAGCCAACGCGCCGATATCCAGCCCCCGATGAACGCACCGGCGACGCCGATCAGCGTCGTGCCGATGAGGCCGCCCGGATCACGGCCGGGCAGCAGGAACTTCGCCATGGCTCCGGCCAACAGTCCCAGGATGATCCAGCTGATGATCGTCATGCCGTGTACCTGCCCCTTTCCCGCTCTCCTCGCACCGTGAAGGACGTCACGCGTACACCTGCCGGTTGCACGTGATCAGTAGGGTGCGGCCTCATGACAGAGACGTCCGGCCCCGCCCTGCGGCGTACGCTCGGCGTCGGTGACGCCGTGATCATCGGTCTCGGCTCGATGGTGGGAGCCGGGATCTTCGCAGCCCTGGCGCCCGCCGCGCACGCGGCCGGTTCCGGACTGCTCCTCGGGCTGGCGGTCGCCGCCGTGGTCGCCTACTGCAACGCCACGTCGTCGGCGCGCCTCGCCACCCTGTACCCGGCCTCGGGCGGCACGTACGTGTACGGGCGCGAGCGGCTCGGGGACTTCTGGGGTTACCTCGCGGGCTGGGCGTTCGTGGTCGGGAAAACGGCCTCCTGCGCGGCGATGGCCCTCACCGTGGGCGCGTACGTCTGGCCGGGGCAGGCGCACGCCGTGGCGGTGGCCGCCGTGGTGGCGCTGACCGCGGTGAACTACGGCGGTGTCCAGAAGTCCGCGTGGCTGACGCGGGCGATCGTGGGTGTGGTCCTGGCTGTCCTCGCTTCCGTTGTGGTCATGTGTCTGACGTCGGGAGAGGCCGAAGCCGGGCGGCTGGGCATCGGGGTCTCCGGCGGTGCCGGCGGGGTGCTTCAGGCGGCCGGTCTGCTGTTCTTCGCCTTCGCCGGGTACGCCCGTATCGCGACCCTCGGTGAGGAGGTCCGGGATCCTGCGCGCACCATCCCCCGGGCGATCCCGCTGGCCCTGGGCATCGCGCTGGTCGTGTACGCGGCTGTCGCTGTGGCCGTCCTCTCGGTACTGGGGTCGAAGGGGCTGGGTGACGCCACCGCGCCGCTCGCCGACGCGGTGCGGGCCGCCGGTGTTCCCGGGCTGGTGCCGGTGGTGCGGGTGGGGGCGGCGGTGGCCGCGCTGGGTTCGCTGCTCGCCCTGGTCCTGGGGGTCTCACGGACGACGCTGGCCATGGCCCGGGACCGGCATCTGCCGGGTGCCCTCGCCGCCGTGCATCCTCGGTTCCGGGTGCCGCACCGGGCGGAGTTGGCCGTGGGCGCTGTGGTCGCCGTCCTGGCCGCCACGGTGGATGTGCGGGGCGCCATCGGGTTCTCCTCCTTCGGTGTGCTGACGTACTACGCGGTGGCCAACGCATCGGCCTGGACGCTCGATTCACGGCCGGTGACGCGGGTGGTGCCGGCGGTGGGGCTCGCCGGGTGCCTGGCGCTGGCGTTCTCGCTGCCGTGGGTCCCGGTGGCCGTGGGCGCGGGGGTGCTGGTGGTGGGGATGGCGGCTTACGGCGTGCGGCGGCGGGTCGGGGGCGGGCGGTAGTCGTGGCGGGCCCGGGTGCGAGCGGGCCGCGCTCGCAGGTGCGGTGGGTTCCCCGGGGACGCCCGGCCCTCTAGGGCCTTGAGCTCGGGGATGCTCTTCCGGGCGTCACGGCGGCCTTCGCGGAGCTCGGTCAGGACGTCGGCACCGGCGTCCCGCGGTCCGCGAACCCGGTCCAGGGGGCCAGGTCCGTCCCCTCGTTCCCCTCCTCGTACCAGCCCGTGCCCCGGACCCAGGAATGGAGCCAGTCCGTGAGGCCGGGCGCGTCGAGGAACCAGGCGTGGTCGGGGTCGCCCGGGTTGGGTTCGAAGAGGAGGACGGTGGCCTGGGACGAGCGGCAGTCGACGCAGGCGTACATGCCACAGCCCCAGTGGGATATGGGCAGCATTCCCTCGGGCCAGGGCCAGTCGGGATCCTCGCGGCCGCTCATGCGGTTGGCGAGGTACTGGGTCACGACGGCGGGTTCACCGGAGGGCGCGCTGTCCAGCAGGGGCAGCAATCCGTACTCGGGGCCGAATCCACCGTCCGCTATGCGCAGATAGAGCTCGGCGAGCAGCGGGGGCAGGGCGAAGCCCAGAGTGGCCTCGGCGCGTGCCAGTGTGGCCGCGTCGACGGGGTCGGGGAGGGAAGGCCAGCCCCATGGGCGGGTGTTGCGGGCCTTGTCCGCCACCTGTGTCAGCAACTGCTCGTGCTCGGTCATGGATTCATGATGCGGGTCGCCACTGACATTCGTGCGGGCCTGTGGACAACCTCTGGGTTGTGGACAACGCCCAGGTCACGACGTGACCATGAGGGCGCGTCCCGCCTTGTCAGCGCTGCGTGAACGCCTGGTCCGTCCGCACGATCTCGCGGCCCAGCGGGAACAGTGAGACCGGGATCAGCTTGAAGTTGGCGAGGCCCAGCGGGATTCCGATGAGCGTCACGCACAGGGCGATACCGGTGAGGATGTGGCCGAGCGCCAGCCACCAGCCCGCGAGGAGCAGCCACAGCACGTTGACGAGGAAGGAAGGGGCTCCCGCGTCCCGGCGCTCGACCGTCGTGTACCCGAAGGGCCACAGGGCGTAGACACCTATGCGGAAGGCGGCGACGCCGAAGGGGATGCCGATGACCGTGATGCAGAGCAGCACGCCCGCGAGCAGGTAGCCGAGGAACAGCCAGAAGCCGCTGAAGACGAGCCATATGAGATTCAGGATGGTCTTCATTGGTGGTGACCTGCCATCTTCTCGAGCCGGGCGATGCGTTCCGCCATCGGCGGGTGGGTGGAGAACATCTTCGAGAGCCCCTGGCCCGGGCGGAACGGGTTCGCGATCATCATGTGGCTGGCCGTCTCGATGCGGGGCTCGGGGGGCAAGGGGAGCTGTTTGGTGCCGTGTTCCAGTTTGCGCAGGGCGCCGGCGAGGGCGAGTGGGTCCCCGGTGAGCTGGGCGCCGGAGGCGTCGGCCTCGTACTCCCGGGAGCGGCTGATGGCCAGTTGGATGAGGGACGCGGCGAGCGGGCCGAGGATCATGATCAGCAGCATCCCGAGGAGGCCGGGGCCGTCGTCGTCGTCCGAGCGGCCGATCGGGATCAGCCAGGCGAAGTTGACCAGGAACATGATCACGGAGGCGAGGGCGCCGGCGACCGAGGAGATCAGGATGTCGCGGTTGTAGACATGGCTGAGCTCGTGGCCGATGACGCCGCGCAACTCCCGCTCGTCGAGCAGGCGCAGGATGCCTTCGGTGCAGCACACGGCGGCGTTGCGCGGGTTGCGGCCGGTGGCGAAGGCGTTGGGGGCCTCCGTCGGGGAGATGTACAGGTGCGGCATGGGCTGGCGGGCCTGGGTGGAGAGCTCGCGGACCATGCGGTACAGCCCCGGGGCCTCGAACTCGCTCACCGGGCGGGCGCGCATCGCGCGCAGGGCCAGCTTGTCGCTGTTCCAGTACGCGTACGCGTTGGTGCCCAGCGCGATCAGGACGGCGACGACGAGCCCCATGCGGCCGAAGAAGCTGCCGATGACGATGATGAGTGCGGACAGTCCCCCGAGGAGGACTGCTGTCCTGAGCCCGTTGTGCCGGCGGTGCACGGTACGCCCTCCAAGTCGTGCGGCAGGGGGACCCTTGCTTGCTGATCTTCCTTCTGACCTGCGCTGTCCACCGGTCTCGTGGTGTCACGTCCAGTGGACCCTCCCGTACCGGTCAACGCCAGGCGAAGGGGACTAGTTCCCTTGTGCGCGCGGTGGCGCGTGTCAACCGTCCGGGTGACGGCCGTCCGGAGTGTCCCGGGCGGCACGCGCGCATGGGCGTACCGGCACGGGCACCACGACGGCCGCGGGCCCGGGCGGCACACGCGCGTGGGCGTGCCGTGGCCGTACGCGCGTGCGGGGCGCGGCCCGGTGCGCTCAGAAGAGCCCGGTGCCGGTGAAGCGCAGGACCAGCTGGGGTGCGCCGGACAGGGCGATGCCGATGACACCGGTCAGGGCGAGGGCGGCGGTGAGGGGTGCGGGGATTCGGTGCTTCACCGGTTCGCCCTCGGGGGCGCGGAACAGCAGGGCCGTCCACTGGAGGTAGTAGACCAGCGCGATGACGACGTTGACGGCCATGACGACGGCGAGCCAGCCCAGTCCGGCGTCGACGGCCGCGGAGAACACGGTGACCTTGGCGAAGAGACCGATGATGCCCGGCGGGAGTCCGGCGAGGCAGAGCAGGAAGAAGCCCAGGAGGAGCGCGGTGAGGGGGCTGGAGGCGTAGAGGCCGCGGTAGTCGGTGACGCGGTTGAGGCGGTGTGCGCGGCCGACGAGGGCGGCCACGGCGAACGCGCCCAGGTTCACGGCGCCGTACATGAGGGCGTAGGCGACGGTGGAGCCGATCGATTTCTCGGCGTCGCCGGAGTACGCGGCGGCGGCGATCGGCACCAGGAGGTAGCCGGCCTGGCCGACGGACGACCAGGCGAGGAGGCGTACCGCGCTGTACGCGCGTGTGGCCTGTTGTCTGAGGGCGCCCACGTTGCCGACGGTCATGGTGAGGGCGGCCAGCGCGGCGAGGGCCGGGCCCCAGACGTCGGCGTACGACGGGAGAGCGACGACGGTGACGAGGACCAGGCCGGAGAAGCCGACCGCTTTGCCGATGACCGACAGGTAGGCGGCGATCGGCAGGGGGGCGCCCACATAGGTGTCGGGAACCCAGAAGTGGAAGGGGACGGCTGCGGTCTTGAAGGCGAAGCCGATGAGGGTGAGGACGACGCCGGTCTGGGTGAGGGTGTGGAACTGTCCGTCGACGTCCTGGATACGTTCGGCGATCAGGGTGAGGTGGAGGGTTCCGGTGGCGGCGTAGACGAAGCTGATGCCCAGCAGGCTGACCGCGGTGGCGGTGACGGAGGACAGGAAGAACTTCAGGGCCGCTTCGGAGGACTTCCGGTCGCCGTGCCGCAGGCCGACCAGGGCGAAGGCCGGCAGGGAGGCGACCTCCAGGGCGACGATGAGGGTCGCGAGGTCGCGGGAGGCGGGCAGGAGGGCGGCACCGGCCGCGGAGGAGAGGAACAGGAACCAGTACTCGCCCTCGGGGAGCCGTTTGCCTTCGTCCTTCAGGGCGGTGACGGACAGGAGGGCGGCCAGGAAGGCGCCGCCGAGGACCAGGAACTGGATGACGAGGGTGAAACGGTCCGCGGTGTAGCTGCACACGCCTTCGTCGCCGACCAGGCAGAAGGTGCTGCGGTCGGCGTCGAGGAGGGGCAGCAGCATCAGTGTGGCGGCGGCGAGTCCAGCCACCGAGAGCCGGCCGAGGAGCGGCTTCCTGGCCTCGCTCACGAAGAGGTCGGCGACGAGGACGACGAGTCCGACGACCGCCGCGATGGTGGGCGGCGCGATGGCCAACCAGTCGACGGACTGGACGAGGGAGCTCATCGGGTGCCTCCTGCGAGGAGCTGCTGCACGGCCGGGTCGGTCAGTCCGAGGAGGACCCTCGGCCACAGGCCGGCGACGACGGTGAGGACGACGAGCGGGGTCCAGGCCGCGAACTCGTAGGAGCGCACGTCGGTGAGTTTCGGGGCGTCCTGCGGTGCTGCGCCCATACAGACCCGGCGGACCACGATCAGCAGGTACGCCGCCGTCAGCAGGGTGCCGAACGCGCCGATGGCCATGAAGGTGAGGAAGGCGGGGCGGCTGAGGCCTTCGGCGGGGTCGAAGGCGCCGAACAGGGCGAGCATCTCGCCCCAGAATCCGGCGAGGCCGGGCAGGCCGAGGGAGGCGACGGCAGCGAACGCGAGCAGGCCGCCGAGGCGCGGGGCCCTGCCGTAGAGGGCGGCGCCGGTCTCTTTGGCCAGAGTGTCGAGGTCGGTGCTGCCGGTGCGGTCCTTGAGGGCGCCGACCAGGAAGAACAGCAGGCCGGTGATGAGGCCGTGGGCGATGTTGGCGAACAGGGCGCCGTTGACGCCGGTCGGGGTCATGGTCGCGATGCCGAGGAGGACGAAGCCCATGTGACCGACGGAGGAGTAGGCGATGAGACGTTTGAGATCGCCCTTCGCGCCCCGCTTGGCGAGGGCCAGGCAGGCGAGGGACCCGTAGATGACACCGACGACGGCGAACGCGGCGAGGTACGGCGCGAAGGTACGGAAGCCGTCCGGCGCGGCGGGCAGCAGGATCCGGACGAACCCGTAGGTGCCCATCTTCAGCAGGACGCCGGCCAGCAGGACCGAGCCGACGGTCGGCGCGGCGGTGTGGGCGTCGGGCAGCCAGCTGTGCAGCGGCCACATCGGGGTCTTGACCGCGAGCCCGACACCGATCGCCAGAA
Source organism: Streptomyces sp. NPDC020731 (assembly GCF_044334705.1). NCBI lineage: Bacteria > Bacillati > Actinomycetota > Actinomycetes > Kitasatosporales > Streptomycetaceae > Streptomyces > Streptomyces sp. NPDC020731. Next base: position 12,178 of record NZ_JBIRTN010000029.1, on the reverse strand, counting down.
CAGCGATGACCTGCACGGATGTGGTCAGTGACCGGCCGTTGTCAGTGGCGAGTGCCACCATGTCGAATGTGCCCGCCTTGATTCCGATCAGGAGCAGGCCGAGCAGCATGACCACGGAGCCGAGCAGTGTGTAGAGGATGAACTTCCAGGCGGCCCCGGCCCGGCCCTCGCCGCCCCAGCGGGCGATGAGGAAGTACATCGGGATGAGGACCGTCTCGAAGGCGAGGAAGAACAGGATCAGGTCGAGGACGGCGAAGGTCGCGAGGGTGCCGGACTCGAGGACGAGCAGCAGGGCGACGAACGCCTTCGGGGAAGGTCCCGCGGGCGGCTTGAAGTACGAGTAGAGCGCGCAGAGGAAGGTCAGCAGCGCGGTCAGGACCAGAAGGGGGAGGGAGATGCCGTCGGTGCCGAGGTGGATGCGCACGTCCAGTGCGGGGATCCAGCTGATGTCGGTCGTGGCCTGCATCTTCGACGGCCGGCCGTGGTCGAAGCCGAGCGCGAGGACGATCGCCGCGATGAGGATCGCGGCGGTGACGGTCACACCGTGGCGGAGCACCGCCTGGTCGGGTGACTTCCCCTTCAGTCCCGGCGGGGCCGGCAGGAGAGCGGCGGCGGCGCCGAGGAGCGGGCCGACGACGAGGAATGCCAGAAGGAACTGCATCACGGACTCGTTGATATCGATCACGCCTGCTCACGCTCCCGTGGCGACGAGGACGGCGGCGACCGCGAGGACGACGGTGCCGGCGAGCAGCGCGCTCACATAGGTCTGCAGATTGCCGGTCTGAGCCCGTCGTACGGCGGCGCCGAGCCAGCGGGGCAGCGTGCCCGCGCCGCGTACGTAGGTCTCGACGACCTCGCGGTCGAGGAACCGGACGAGGCTCGCGCCTGCGCGGACCGGGCGGACGAAGAGGGTCGTGTACACGACGTCCAGGTGGAAGCCGGCGGCCGCGTGGCGGTGCAGCGGGCCGAGCAGCAGCCGCCCGGGGTCCGACGGGTCGGGTGCGTACGCGATGTCCCCGTAGGCCGGTTCGTGGCTGGCGATGGCCTCCGCCTCGACCAGTCCGGCGTCGCCCTCGGGGTGGGCGGCGACGGCGCCGAGGGGGACGCGGGCGGCATGTGCGGTGGTGTGCCGCCAGGTGGCGTAGGTGATGATGCCGCCGACCAGGGCCACACCCGTGCCGAGCACGGAGGTGGTGAGCGTCGGGGTCAGGTCGTGGCCGTCGAACCAGTCGGGCAGTACGCGGAAGGCGAAACCGCCGAGCGCGAGGGACGGTACGGCGAGCACCCACAGCACCGCGGTCATCGTCAGCGGCTGTCTGCCGTGGTCGGGTGCTTCGGCGCCGTGTCCGCGGAAGGCCAGCAGCCACAGGCGCATCGCGTACGCGGCGGTCAGCAGGGCGGTGACGAGGCCGGCGAGGAGGACGATCCAGCCCGCTGCGGCGGGGGCGTGTCCGGTGTGGCCGGTGACGACGTGTTCGGCGACTCCGAGGACGGCCTCTTTGGAGAAGAAACCGCTGAACGGCGGGATCGCGGCGAGCGCGAGGAGTGCCACGGTCATCGTCCAGTAGGCGTCGGGGACCCGGTCCCGCAGGTTGCCCATGCGGGACATGGTGGCCAGGGAGTTGGTGCCGGAGGCGTGGATGATCACGCCGGCCGCGAGGAACAGCAGCGCCTTGAAGGCACCGTGGGACAGGAGGTGGAAGACGGCGGCGCCGCGGTCGGCGACGGCGAGGGCGCCGGTCATGTAGCCGAGCTGGCCGATCGTCGAGTAGGCGAGGACACGTTTGATGTCGTCCTGGGCGAGCGCGGCGAGCGCCGAGCCGACCATGGTCACGGCGGCCATGCCGGCGAGGACGGTCATCGCGGCCCGCGAGGCCTCGAAGAGCGGGAGGAGACGGGCGATGAAGTAGACGCCGGCGGCGACCATGGTCGCGGCGTGGATCAGCGCGGAGACGGGGGTCGGGCCCGCCATCGCGTCGGGGAGCCAGGTGTGCAGCGGGAACTGTGCCGACTTGCCGGCCACGCCCGCCAGGAGCAGCAGGGCGATCAGCGTGGGGTGCTCGATGCCGCCGTTCGCGACGGCGTCGAGGATCCGGGTGATGCGGAAGGACCCGGTCTCGGTGGCCAGGGCGAACAGACCGATGAGAAAGGGGACATCACCGAGTTTGGTGACCAGGAAGGCCTTGAGGGAGGCGGCGCGGGCCTCGGGGGTCTCCCAGTAGTGGCCGACGAGGAAGTAGGAGCAGATGCCCATGACTTCCCAGCCGACCAGCAGCACCATCAGGTCGCCGGAGTAGACGACCAGGAGCATCGCGGAGGTGAACAGGGAGACGAGGGCGGCGTAGGAGGGGTAGCGCGGGTCGTCGCGCAGGTAACCCGTCGAGTAGATCTGCACGCAGGTGGCGACGACGGTGACCAGGACTGCGGTCAGCGCGGCGAAGCCGTCGATGTGCAGGGCGAGTTCGATCGGGACCGAGCCGGTGGGCGTGAGTTCGGTCGCGGCGTCGACGGCCTGGTCTCCGCCCTGGCGCCAGGCGACCGCGGCGGCCAGTACGAGGGAGGCGAGCACCGGCAGGACGGCGAGCGGGCGGACGAAGCCGGGGGCGGTGCGGCCCAGGAGCAGCCCGGCGAGCGCGCCGAGGAAGGGAAGGAGGGGGACGAGAACGGCGAGGGTGGTCGTGGTCACGCGGTGGCCTCAGCCTTCTCGCCGGCCGTCCGGGGCACGGGGGCTTCGCGGCCGGTGGCGTCGCTGCCGGGGCCGTCGGGCTCGTGGCCCTCGGCGGTGTCGCGGAGCTTGTCGATGTCCGAGGTGCCGCGGTTGCGGTACACGGCGAGGACGATCGCCAGACCGATGCCGATCTCGGCGGCGGCGATGGCGATGGTGAACAGGGTGAGGGCCTGGCCGGAGTGCAGGGTGTCCTCGGCGGTCCGGCTGAGCCAGACGTCGAAGGCGACCAGGTTCAGGTTGACGGCGTTGAGCATCAGCTCGACCGACATCAGGACCAGGATCGCGTTGCGGCGGGCGAGGACGCCGTACAGGCCGGTACAGAAGAGGAGGGCGGACAGGACGGCGGGATAGGCGAGGTGCATCAGCGGGCCCCTTCCGTGTCGCGCCGGGTGTCCGCCGCGTCGGACGCGGCGTCGGCCTTCGCCTTGCGGGACAGCACGATCGCGCCGACGAGGGCGGCGAGAAGGAGGACGGAGAGGGCCTCGAAGGGGAGGACCCAGTGCTGGAAGAGACTCGCGCCGGTGACGTCCGTGGAGCCGGCGGGGGTGCCGTCCAGGTCGATCCAGGTGGTGCGGAAGGCGTCGACGACGACCCAGACCAGGGCCGCCGCGGCGGCGACGGCCACGGTGAGGGCGACCCAGCGGTTGTCGGAGTCGGCGTCCGGTGAGCGGCCGATGGGGGCCCTGGTGAGCATGAGCCCGAACAGGAGGAGGACGACCACGGAACCGACGTAGATGAGGACCTGCACCCAGGCGATGAACTCGGCGGTGAGCAGGAGGTATTCGACGGCGAGGCCACCGAGGGCCACCACCAGCCACAGGGCGGCGTGCACCAGCTGCCGGGTGGTGACGGTGATGACGGCGGCCCCGAAGGTGACCAGGCCGACGAGGAGGAAGGCGATCTCCACGCCGGTCGGGGAGAGGAAGCCGTGCGTCCCGGCGGCGGCGGTGGTCGTGGCGTGCGCGGCCGTTCCTGCGGCTGCGGCGAGGATCACGACTTCTCCTCCTGCGGTTCGGCCTGGGCGGCGGCGAGCTTGTCGGCGGTCTTGCGGGCGGCGGCGAGTTCCTTCGGCTCCTCGGCGCCGGGGTCGAGGGCGGGCGGGGCCGGAACGGTCCACATCCACTCGCGGAGCTTGTCGCGCTCGTGGGTGAGGTCGCGGATGTCGGTCTCGGCGTACTCGAACTCCGGGGACCAGAACAGGGCGTCGAAGGGACAGACCTCGATGCAGATACCGCAGTACATGCACAGGGAGAAGTCGATGGCGAAGCGGTCGAGGACGTTGCGGCTGCGTTCGCGGCCGCCGGGGGTCGCCGCCGGGACCGTCTCCTTGTGGGAGTCGATGTAGATGCACCAGTCCGGGCACTCGCGGGCGCACAGCATGCAGACCGTGCAGTTCTCCTCGAACAGGCCGATCACTCCGCGGGTGCGGGGCGGGAGGTCGGGCTGGGTGTCCGGGTACGGGGCGGTGACGGACTTCTTCGTCATCGTCCGCAGGGTGACGGCCAGACCCTTGGCCAGGCCGGAGCCGGGGATGCGGGGCCGGGTGGGCGGAAGAGGCTCGGTCATGGTTACCGGATCACCACCTTGACGATGCCGGTGAGGGCGATCTGGGCGAGGGAGAGGGGGACGAGGAGGGTCCAGGAGAGTTTCTGGAGCTGGTCCTCGCGCAGGCGGGGGTAGGTGACGCGGAGCCAGATGACGACGAAGGCGAGGGCAGCGGTCTTCAGCAGGGTCCAGACCCAGCCGAGTCCGTCGGCACCCCACGGGCCGTGCCAGCCGCCCAGGAACAGGACGGTGGTCAGGCCGCACAGGACGACGATCCCGGCGTACTCGGCGAGGAGGAACAAGGCGAAGCGCAGGCCGGTGTATTCGGTGTACGCGCCGAAGATGATCTCCGAGTCGGCGACCGGCATGTCGAAGGGCGGACGCTGGAGTTCGGCGAGGCCGGCGACGAAGAAGACGAGCGCGCCGGTGATCTGCCAGGGCAGCCACCACCACTCGAACGCGTCGAGGATGCCGACGAGGGAGACCGTGCCGGCCGCCATCGCCACCGAGGCGGCGGTGAGCAGCATCGGGAGTTCGTATGCGAGGAGCTGGGCGGCGGTGCGCAGGCCGCCGAGGAGGGAGAACTTGTTGGCGGAGGCCCAGCCGGCCATGAGCGAGCCGAGGACGCCCACGCCCATGACGGCGAGGACGAAGAACACGCCGGCGTCCAGCACCTGGCCGACCGCGCCCTCGCCCGGGCCGATCGGGATGGCGAGCAGGACGAGGAGGTACGGCAGGAGGGCGACGGCGGGGGCGAGCTGGAAGATACGTCGGTCCGCTCCCGCCGGGACCACGTCCTCCTTCTGCGCGAACTTCACGCCATCGGCGATGAGCTGGGCCCAGCCGTGGAAGCCGCCGGCGTACATCGGGCCGAGGCGGCCCTGCATGTGGGCCATCACCTTGTGCTCGGTCTGGCCCACGATCAGGGGGAAGGTGAGGAAGACGACGAACACGACCAGGAGTCGCAGGGCGACGTCGAGCACGTCGTTCACCGCGGGCCTCCTGAGGGGTCTTCGGGGGCGGGGGTCCCGGGGCCGCTTTCGCTCTCCGAGCCGGCCTCGGAGACGGCTTCGGCTTCGGCTTCGGCTTCGGCTTCGGCTTCGGCTTCGGCTTCGGCTTCGGCTTCGGCTTCGGCTTCGGCTTCGGCTTCGGGGGCAGGCTCTCGGACCGGCCGGGGTTCCGACTTGGGCCCGCCTTCAAGTTTCGAGCCGGGCTCGGGGACCGCTTCGGCCTCGCGGGCCGGCCTGGGACCGGCCTCGGCCTCGGGCTCCGAGCCGGTGTCCGGAGCCACATCCCCCTGGGTCTCACGGTCCGGACCGGTGTCGGGCTTCGTCTCCGCCTCGGGTCGGGCGAAGGCGGGGCGGGCGTGGTGCCAGGGGGCGTCCGGGCTGCGGGGAGCAGCGGGAGGCTTCTGGTCCCGGCGGTCCCCGGTGGGCACGGGGGCGGATTCGTCGCCCGCTGCCGCGGATTCGTCGGACGCCGCCGGAGCCTCCGACGCGGCGCGCCGGCTCGCGGAACCCTCGGACGCGGTACGCGCCCGGCGGGGGCCGTCGGCCGCGGAGGCACCGGAACGCTGCGACGCCGAACCTTCACTCGCGCTCCGCGCACGTCGTGCGGGGGCAGCGGTCGGCTCGGATGGAGCGGTCGGCTCGGAGCGCGCCTCCGCCGACTGGCTCGCCGAACCCTCCCCCGCCGTGCGGGTACGGCGCGGCTGGGCGGGAGCCCCGGCGGCCGACTGGCTCGCCGAACCCTCCCCCGCCGTGCGGGCACGGCGCGGCTGAGCGGGAGCCCCGGCGGCCGACTGGCTCGCCGAACCCTCCCCCGCCGTGCGGGCACGGCGGGGGCCGTCTCCTGCTGGTCGTGCCGCGCCTGCCGCCGTCCTGCCCGCGCCTCGGCCCGGGCGGGACGGGGCCGGGGGGAGCTGGCCCTTGAGGGGGCCCCATTCGTTGGGGTCGGGAACGCCGGGGGGAAGCATCTGGCGGCGTTTGGGGCCGCCGTGCGCCGCGCCCGCCGCGGGCTCCCCGGGTTCCTTGGCGCCGGGCCACGCCTTGGCGACCCGGGCCGCGAGGACGAAGTCCTTGCGCAGGGGATGGCCCTCGAAACCGTCCGGAAGAAGCAGGTGGTCCAGGCCCGGGTGGCCCGTGAAGTCGACGCCGAACATCTCGTGCGTCTCGCGTTCGTGCCACGCGGCGCCCGCGTAGACGTCCACGGCGGAGGCCAGCGTGGGGGCCTCGTGCGGCACCGTGGTGCGCAGCAGCAGGCGCCGTACCGGGGCCAGGGCCGCGACGTGCGCCGTGACGTGGAACCCGGTGCCGGGTTCGTCGACCGCGCTCAGCCAGTCGAAGAAGGTGCAGCCGACCCGGTCGCGCGCGGCCTCCAGCGCGGTGATCCAGGAGGCGGGCGGTACGTCGACGGTCAGGACGTCGTACGACTCCTCCGCCGTGGCCTCCGCACCGAACAGTTCCTCGGCGTCGGCGGGGAGCCAGCCGACCGCGGTCATCGGCCCTCCCCCTCACCGGACGGCGCCGGCGGCCGGACCAGCCCGCTCTGCAGCGCCGCCGTCGACGGCCGCCCCGCGCCGGAGGCGGACCCGTACCGCTCCCCCAGCGACTCCCGTGCGATCTTCTCCTGGAGTTTCAGGATCCCCTGGAGCAGCGCCTCGGGCCGGGGCGGGCAGCCGGGGACGTAGACGTCGACCGGGATGATCTGGTCCACGCCCTTGGTGACGGAGTAGGAGTCCCAGTACGGGCCGCCGCAGTTGCTGCACGCGCCGAAGGAGATGACGTACTTGGGCTCGGGCATCTGCTCGTACAGGCGCTTCACCGCGGGCGCCATCTTGTCCGTGACCGTGCCAGAGACGACCATCAGGTCCGCCTGGCGCGGCCCCGGCGCGAAGGGGATGACGCCGAGGCGGATGAAGTCGTGGCGGGCCATCGACGCGGCGATGAACTCGATCGCGCAGCAGGCGAGGCCGAAGTTGAAGACCCACAGCGAGTAGCGGCGGCCCCAGTTGAGGACCACCTTCATCGGCTCGGGAGCCAGCCGGGCGAGCGCGCCGAGCCTCTTCGGTTCCGGAAGCAGGACGGGCTCGGGGGCGGCAGGGTTCACGTCCATGTCAGGACGCCCTTCTTGTATGCGTACAGCAGTCCCACGGCGAGGAAGCCGAGGAAGATGAACATCTCCACGAGGGTGGTCGCGCCGTAGCCGTCGGCGGCGAAGACGGTCGCCCAGGGGAAGAGAAAGATCGAGTCGACGGCGAAGATCACGTAGAGGAAGGCGTAGACGTAGTAGCGGACCTGGGTGTGGGCCCAGCCCTCACCCACGGGGTCGACTCCGCACTCGTACGTCAGGAGCTTCTCGGGCGTGGGGACCACCGGCCGCAGCAGGCGTCCCGCCCCGAAGGCGACGGCGACGAACAGCAGGCCGACGACGGCGAGCAGTCCGACGACCGAGTAGGACTGGAAGTAGTCCGCCGCGACGACGGTCGTTTCCCGCACGTCCGCCCCTCACTCCCTTGATCGGCGCCCTGGCCCATGCCTGGCCCATGCCTGTGCCGTGCCCTTGATCCGTGCCGGTGAACGTCACGGTTCGACGGTCTGTACGCACGGGAGTCTAGGCCCTGATAAATGCACCGTAAGCAGCCCGTCACCGCTCGGCATGCGGGGGTGGAGTTTTCCTCAGCGCATCCCGGCTGTCCACCTCATGGCGCCGGCCCCCGGCTCCGGGCACGCTTGTCCCCATGACCGAACCCTTCCCGAATCCGGGCACGCCCATGACGGCAGTCCCGGAACCGACCGAGCGCGGCGACCGCCCGCCGCCGGCCCGTTTCGCGTACGACGCGCACACCTGGAAGGAGATCGCCCACCTCCTGGCGAACCTGCCGGTGTCGCTGGTCGGCTTCGTCTACACGGTGACCATGCTGTTCACCGGTGCCGGGCTGACCGTCACGGTGGTCGGGTTCCCGCTGCTCGCGCTCGGGCTGATGGGCTCCCGGCTGCTGGGCAGGATGGAACGGGCACGGGCCAGAAAGCTGCTCGGGGTGCGGGTGGAGGAGCCGAGCCGACTGCCGACGCGCGGTTCCGGCGGGTTCTGGCCGCACCTGTGGATGACGGTCAAGGACCCGGTGGGCTGGCGCACCGTCCTGTACGAGCTCATACGGCTGCCATGGGGCATCCTCACCTTCGTCGTCACGCTGACCGGTCTGTTCGTGCTGTGGCCGGTGCTGCCGTTCGTCGTGCGGGGCCTGGCCAACGCCGACCGGGCGATGGTGCGCGGTCTGCTGTCGCCCTCCGACGAACTGGAGCGGCGCATCGCCGAGTTGGAGTCGGACCGCGGGGTCGTGGTGGACACGGCGGCGGCGGACCTGCGGCGCATCGAGCGCGATCTGCACGACGGGGCGCAGGCCCGGCTGGTCAATCTGGCGATGGGACTGGGCCTGGCCAAGGAGAAGCTGCTGGAGGATCCCGACGCCGCGGCGGTGATGGTCGACGAGGCGCACGGCGAGGTGAAGCTGGCGTTGCGGGAGCTGAGGGATCTCGCGCGGGGCATCCATCCCGCGGTGCTGACCGACCGGGGGCTGGACGCCGCGCTGTCCTCGATCGCCTCGCGCTGCACGGTGCCGGTGAAGGTGACGGCCGACCTGGACGAGCGGCCGGCCGCCGCCATCGAGGGCATCGCCTACTTCACCGTCTCGGAGCTGCTGCAGAACATCAGCAAGCACAGCCGGGCCCGGTCGGCCGCGGTGGACGTGTGGCGGTCGGAGGGCCGGCTGCTCATACAGGTGTGGGACGACGGGCGCGGGGGCGCGAGCCTGGACGGCGGGACGGGTATGCGGGGCCTCGCCGACCGGCTGGGCGCGGTGGACGGCCTGTTCGTCGTGGAGTCGCCGGAGGGCGGTCCGACGACGGTGACGGCTGAGCTGCCGTGGCGGGACCGTTCCGGTGCCCTGGCCGAGGACACGGGCAGGACCGGGAGGGCGCCCGGGGAAGCGTCCGTCCGCGGCCGGGGGTAGGGAAAACCCCCGCCCAAGACTGCGACGGACTCCATGGTCCGCCGACCTGCGGCGGAGCAGTCTGGAGGTACGACAGCGCAGCCGCCGGACGAGGAGAGGGACGACACCGATGAGCACGGAGTACGGACAGGGCTACGGGCTCACCACGGAGCCCGGACATCCCGGGCACGCCGAGGGACGGCGGCACCGGCTGCCGGCCGCGCTGCGCGCGCCGGTCGAGGGACGCACCTGGCGCGAGCTGGGATATGTGCTGCTGAGCCTGCCGATCAGCATTCTGCTGTTCACCTACGCGATCACGATGGTGTCACTGGGGGCGGGCCTGCTGGTGACGTTCCTCGGCGTCCCGGTGCTGGCGGCGGCGCTCGCCGGCTGCCGCGGGTTCGGGGCGGTGGAGCGGGCGCGGGCGCGGGGGCTGCTGGGTCTGCAGGTGGCCGAGCCGGAGCCGCTGCGGATGAAGCGGCAGGGCTTCATGGCGTGGATCGGGGCCGTGCTCAAGAGCGGCGCTTCCTGGCGTGCCCTGCTGTACGCGGTGCTGCAGCTGCCGTGGACGGTGCTCTCCTTCGTCGTCAGCGTGACCGTCTGGTCGGTGGGCTGGGCGCTGCTGACCTACCCGCTGTGGTTCTGGGCCTTCCCGATGTACGCCGGGCAGGACGGCATACAGCTGTACGGCGACGAGCATCGCCAGATCTACCTGGACAACCCGTTCGAGATCACGGTGACCGCGGGAGTGGGTCTGCTGTTCACCCTCGCCACGCCGTGGATCGTGCGGGCGCTGACGATGGTGGACCGGGTGATGGTGCACGGGCTGCTCGGACCGTCGCGGCTGGCCACACGGGTGGTGGAGCTGGAGTCGGACCGCGGGGTCGTGGTGGACACGGCGGCGGCGGACCTGCGGCGCATCGAGCGCGATCTGCACGACGGGGCGCAGGCCCGGCTGGTGGCTCTGGCCATGGATCTGGGTCTGGCGAAGGAGAAGCTGCGGGAGGATCCGCAGGTCGCGGCACAGATGGTGGACGAGGCACACGGCGAGGTGAAGACGGCGCTGCAGGAGTTGCGGGACCTGGCCCGCGGCATCCATCCCGCGGTGCTGACCGACCGGGGGCTGGACGCCGCGCTGTCCTCGATCGCCTCGCGCTGCACGGTGCCGGTGAAGGTGGAGGTGGACCTGGCGGAGCGGCCCGCGCCGGCCATCGAGGGCATCGCCTACTTCACGGTCTCGGAGCTGCTGCAGAACATCAGCAAGCACTCGCGGGCGACCTGGGCGGCCGTGGAGGTGTGGCGGACGGAGAACCGGCTGATGCTCCAGATCGTGGACAACGGCGTGGGCGGCGCCGATGTGTCCGAGGGTTCCGGACTGGCCGGGCTGGCGGAGCGGCTGGACGCGGTGGACGGGGTCCTGGTGGTGGACTCCCCGGCGGGCGGCCCCACGCGGGTGACCGCCGAACTGCCGTGGCGGGCGGAGCGGACACGATGAGAACGGGCTGAGACCGGTGGGGGGGGGGGGGGGGGGGGGGGGGGCCCCCCCCCCCCCCGGGGGGCCCCCCCCCCGGGGGCGGCCCCCCCCCCCCCCCCCCGCGGGGGCGGGGGGGGGGGGGCCCCCGCCCCCCCCCCCCGGGGGCC
>NZ_JBIRTN010000029.1:0-1265 GCF_044334705.1 Streptomyces sp. NPDC020731 | reverse complement strand
GGGGGGCCCGCCCGGGGGCCCTTTGTGGGGTGTTGGGGGGGGGGGGGGGGGGGGGGCCCCCCTTTTTTGGGGGGGGGGGGGGGGGGGGGGGGGGGGGGGGGGGGGCCCCCCCCCCCCCCCCACCTCGTTGGCCCCCGATCGCGTTGCCCTGCCCCATCCCCCACCGGATGCTGGAATGCTGGGCCTGACGACCGGGCCCGCCACGAGGGCGGGCCCGGATCAGGGGCATGGGGGCCGAGGAACGTGGAGGACAGGGTGCGGGTGGTCATCGCCGAGGATTCGGTGCTGCTGCGGGAGGGCCTGACCCGGTTGCTGACCGACCGTGGGCACGAGGTCGTGGCCGGTGTCGGTGACGGTGACGCGCTGATCAAGACCATCACCGAGCTGGACGGGGAGAACCTGCTCCCGGACGTCGTGGTGGCCGACGTACGGATGCCGCCGACGCACACGGACGAGGGGGTGCGGGCCGCGGTGCAGCTGCGCAGGACGCATCCGGGCGTCGGCGTGCTGGTGCTGTCGCAGTACGTGGAGGAGCGCTACGCCACGGAGCTGCTCGCCGGTTCCAGCAGTGGCGTCGGTTATCTGCTCAAGGACCGGGTGGCCGAGGTCCGTGAGTTCGTGGACGCGGTGGTGCGCGTGGCCCGGGGCGGCACGGCTCTGGACCCCGAGGTGGTCGCGCAGCTGCTGGGGCGCAGCCGTAAGCAGGACGTGCTCGCGGGACTCACCCCGCGTGAGCGGGAGGTCCTGGGGCTGATGGCGGAGGGCCGGACGAACTCGGCGATCGCCAGGCAGCTGGTGGTCAGCGACGGTGCCGTGGAGAAGCACGTCAGCAACATCTTCCTGAAGCTGGGGCTGTCCCCGAGCGACGGCGATCACCGGCGGGTGCTGGCTGTTCTCACCTACCTCAACTCCTGAGCGAGGACGTCTCGAAGTCGTGTCCAACATGCGAATGACCCAAGGAAGGCGACCCTTACGGACGTAGGGTTTATGCGGGGAAGGCCTGCGGGAAGGCCGTCCCGGACAGCCGCCTCGAGGAGGTCCAGTTCAGTGACCAACCAGGTCAGCAGCCCAGCGGAGCAGGCCGACGGAACAGCCGACGGAACAGCCGACGGAACAGTCGTGGGAGAGCAGCGCAAAGCGGCGGGCGCGAAGGACGTCCGCCGCCTCGAACGGGTGATCATCAGGTTCGCGGGGGACTCGGGTGACGGTATGCAGCTCACCGGTGACCGTTTCACCTCGGAGACCGCGTCGTTCGGCAACGACCT
>NZ_JBIRTN010000028.1:0-66390 GCF_044334705.1 Streptomyces sp. NPDC020731 | reverse complement strand
GCCGCCGGACGGGCGGAGACGCTAAACGCCTGTGGAGCGCCGGTAAGACGGGCACACGTACCCGCACAGCGCGGTGAAGCAGGAAGCCCCCGGAAAGGTCAGCCGACCCAGGCCGGAATCCCTGGACTTTAGGCCAGGGAGCACGTCAACGTCCATGCTCGTCCCCCATGACGTGCTGCCCCCGCCGGATGCTAACCCGTGAACTCCGCCGTCCGGCCACCCGGGTGTGCCGGGTGAACCCGGGGGAGGAAACACCGGAAGCCGTGCCGGACAGGGAATTCCTTCGGGCGGATCGTCAGGTGCGGGAGAAGGGTGCCCAGCCGGAGATCCCGAACCCGGGGCCCTCGCGCCGGATCTCGAAGGCCCCGTGGCCGGGCAGGTGGGCGGGCAGCACGAGGGCGTTGTGGTCGGCCGCGTAGGCGAACATCCGCGCCCGGCTGGCGCGGGCGGCGTCCTCGTCCTCCTCGAAGCAGCTGTTGAGGTGGGGCTCGTGGATCTGGATCGCGCCGTGCAGCAGGTCACCGGCGAGGACCGCGCGGTCGCCCCCGGACTCGAGGTGGACGACCGAGGAGCCCGGAGTGTGCCCGGGCGCCGGTTCGAGCCGGAGGTTGGCGTCGATGACGTGGGAGTCCTCCCAGGTCGTGACGAGCCCGGCGTCGATCACCGGCTGGATGCTGTCCTCGTAGACGTTCTGGTTTCCCCGGCCGAACCGGGTGCGGTGCAGGTTGTCGGGATGCCAGTACGTGACGTCGGTCTGCGGCATCAGATACGTCGCGTTCGGGAAGGTGGGCACCCAGTCGCGTCCGTCGAGCCGGGTGTTCCAGCCGACGTGGTCGTCGTGCAGATGGGTGTTGACGACGAGGTCGACGTCCTCCGGTTCGATGCCGGCCGCGGCGAGGTTCTCCAGGTAGTTCGTGTCCAGGTACGACCAGATCGGCTGCAGCGGGCGGTACTTGCCGTTGCCCGCGCCGGTGTCGATCAGGATGACCCTGCCCTCGCTGCGCAGCGCCCAGGACTGGGTGGCGACGCGCGTCAGGTCGGTGCGGGCGTCCCAGTGGTCCGGGTCCAGCAGTGCGGCGTGGCGCTGCCATTCCTCCGGCTTGCTGCCGGGGAAGAACACGTCGGTCGTCATCGGTGAGATGTCCGAGAACTCGATGACGCGGGTGATCTCGACGTCCCCCAGTTTCATCGTGGTGACTTGGGGCGCGGTGGAGACGGCCGCTTCCGTGGGCGACGGCGGCGTGGATGGGGTGGTGGGCATGTGTCTACCTCGTTCGTGTGTGATTCGCGGGGCTGGGCCGCGACGCGTCCAGCGGTGCCGTGGACGGCGGGTGAGCAGTGGATGCGGATGGCTTGTGCCGTGATCCGTGCGATCGACTCTGGAGGCCTCCGGCCGAGGTAACCAGGCCCGCTCCTGCCTACCCCTGACAGGTACAGGCGACGGACACGACTGCCGCGCATACTTGCCGCCATGGACCGCAGATCACCGCTCGGTGAGTTCCTGATGGCACGGCGGGCACAGCTCGGCCCGGACGACGTCGGCCTGCCCCGGTACGGAGAGCGGCGCCGGGTGCCCGGGCTGCGCCGGGAGGAACTCGCGATGCTGGCCGGGGTCAGCGCCGGCTACTACACCCGGCTCGAACAGGGCCAGTCGCTCAACGCCTCCCCCGAGGTCCTCGACGCGATCGCGGCCGCCATGCGGCTGACCGCGGCCGAGCGAGAACATCTGCACGTCCTGTCGACCACGGTGAGTCATCGGAACAGACCGGCGGCGCCTCCCGCGGAGCACGCCTCCGCCGATCTGCGTACGCTGCTGGCCGCCATGAGCGACGTGCCCGCACTCGTCATGGGCCGCCGCAACGACGTGCTCGCCTGGAACGGAGCCGGGCACGCCCTGTTCGCCGGCCACCTGGACATCGCCTCGCCCGACGACCCGGACACCCGGCCCAACATGTCCCGGCTGGTCTTTCTGGACGCGCACACCCGCGCCCTCCACCGCGACTGGCCCGCCAAGGCCCGCGCCGTGGTCGGCAACCTGCGCATCCTGACGGCCCGCAACCCCGACGACGCCTGCCTCGCCGCACTGGTCGGCGAACTGGCGATCCACAGCCCCGAATTCGCCTCGCTGTGGGCCGAGCACACCGTCGAGCCCTGCGGCCGGGACGTCTACGACCTGGCCCATCCGGTCGTCGGGGACCTGACCGTCACGCAACAGACGTTCCACATACCGAAGGAACCGCACCAGTCCCTCGTCACCATCACCGCGGAGCCCGGATCCGCCTCCTCCGCGGCGCTGACGGTGCTGCGGCAGGCGTGTGGCATCGGCAAGGGGAGCGGGTGAGGGAACTCGGCGGGAGCCGTGGAACCTATCCGCGCCGAAACGCGGCGAGCGCCTGCCGGGCGTGCGCGGACCAGGCCGGCACCTGAGCCGGGACGAGGGCGGTCAGGTGGGTCTCCATGTCGCGGATCGTGCGCGCGGCGCCGCTGTCGTCGCCCCGGAACGTCTGCCAGGACGCCAGTGCCACGTGCGCGTTGGCCCAGCGCTCCAGATGCCCGATCCGCCCCCGGTCCAGCACGAGTACGCGTCCGTGGGCGACGGCCAGCCGGAACCCGCGCTCGGCCGCGCCGTCACGGGCGCACCGCATCGCGGTGACACCCGACACGAGTGCCGTCTCCACGCACGCCTCGTGCACCGCGTCCCGCGGATGCCTCCCCGCCAGCCACACGAGACTGCCGCACAGGTCCTCCAGGGCCTGCGACACCTGGTCCGGCTCCATGAAGGCGAGCGAGCCCGACACCAGCTCGTCGCGCTGCCGGGCCAGGTCGGTGATCAGCCCGTCCAGGTGCCGCGGCCGCACGTCCCGTACCTTCGACAGGTCGGCGAGCCGGACGTCCAGGCCCTGGAGCAGCAGGGAGTTGGGGTCGGCGCCCAGCGAGGCCGCGGTGTCCACGGCCTGCGCGGGGAGCAGGCGCTGCCACGGATACGTGGTCCGCTCGGCGAAGTGCCGGCGCATCGTCTCCATCTCGCGGACCGCGCCGTCCAGGTCCCCGGACCGCTGGAGCGCCATGGACAGGGCTCCCCGCAGCCGGGCCGCCTCGTCCACGAGGTCGGCGCGTCCGTCGTCGATCAGGTTCTGGTACTCCCGCAGCGCTTGTTTCGCCGGGGCCTGGGCCTCGATGACATGGCCGAGCCGGAGCAGCACGTTGACCCGGCGCTGGCGGGCGTCCGCGACATCGCGCAGGGACACCTCGCCGCGTTCGAACAGGGACTCCACCGCCGTGGTGATCTCGTCGGCCGCCGCCAGTGCCTCCGCGTGCCGGTTCAGGTTGCCCAGCGCGGCGTTGAGGGTCTGCAGGCACTGCACACGGACCTGCTCCTCCTGCGGCTCGGCCGGAATGCCCAGCGCGTCGAGCGCGAGCCGTACTTCGTGGCACGCCGCCTCGGGCTCTCCAGACCTGCGCAGCAGCACGGCCCGCCCGTTGTGGATCAGCGCCGTGACCAGCCGACTGCCCGAGCCCGTAGTGGACCTCGTCCCCAGCACGCGCTCGGCCTCGTCGAACTCCCGGGCCGCGGCCGCCCCTTCACCCGCGTCGACGAAGGCTTCGGCGAGTTTGCGCCGGGCTTCGGCCCGCTCGACGGCCCAGGCGTCCCGGCCGTCCGTGTCGCTGAGTCGGTCCCACACCTCGACGGCACGCCGGGCCAGGGCGACGGCGGCGGCCGGGTCCTCCAACGCCCGTACGAGGGTCGACTCGTGGTCATGGGCCTGCGCCAGGTAACGGACGTACTCCAGCCGGCCGTCGCGCAGCACGGCGTCCTCCAGCAGGGAGCGGGCCGACCGGTACGCGGCGAGAGCCTCCTGCGGCCGTCCGGCGTGCTCGTCGCCCAGAGCGGACAGCAGCAGGGCCCGGCCCATGTCCCCGGCGACGTCGTGCCGACCCCGCTCGTCCACCAGTGGTTCGTACAGTTCGATCGCCGCGCGGGCGTGGGCGGCGGCGTCCCGCCGGCTGTTCGCGGTCACCGCCCGGTTGAGGCGCAGCGCGGCTCGGACGGCGTCGAGATCGGCCCGGCCCGGCGCGGCGGCGGCCTCGATCAGTGCGTCGGCCCGCTCCCACGCGGCGGTCACCTCGTCGGCCCGCCCCGTCTTCTCCAGCGCTGCGGCCAGGCCGGCCAGCGCCAGGGCCAGCCCCTCGTCCTCACCGGCGAGGGTCATGGCGTCGATGGTCTGTTCGAGGAGTGGGATCCGTTCGTGCGGATCGTCGACGGCGTTGGCCTTCGTCCCGAGAGCCATGCCCCGGACGCGGGCCGCCTCGGCCGGATCCGACAGCGCGGCCGCCTCGTCGAGGACCTGGTCGCAGATCACCACCGACTCACCGGCGGAGCCCGACAGCCGCAGTACGATGGACAGTGAGTGCAGGACCGCGAGCCGCAGTGAGAGGCCGTACTCCCGGTCCGGCCCCGTCAGTTCCTCCAGCGCTCTGGCGCTCGACCGGTACGCGTCGACGGCTCCGGGCAGGTCGTTGAGGCTGTGCCGGACCCGTCCCGACTCGGCGATGACATGCGCCCGCATCACCCGCACCGACTCCTCGGGGTCCCGCACCGTGTCGAGGACCCGTGCCGCCTCGGTGAGCGCCCGCAGGTCCTCCATGGCCTGCGAGGCCCGGCTGCCGTGGCCGCTCGGCCAGAACCGCACCGCTTCCCCCGGGTCCCGGCCGGCGGCCTGGTACGCCTCGCCGAGGAGTTCCCGGGGGTCCTGCCACGCGGCCCCGCCGAGCAGTCGGCGCTCGAAACCACCCTTGAGGGAGGGCCGCGGCAGGGCGG
Organism: Streptomyces sp. NPDC020731; assembly: GCF_044334705.1. Lineage (NCBI taxonomy): Bacteria > Bacillati > Actinomycetota > Actinomycetes > Kitasatosporales > Streptomycetaceae > Streptomyces > Streptomyces sp. NPDC020731. The sequence continues at coordinate 61,571 of NZ_JBIRTN010000028.1, read as the reverse complement.
GCGGCGGGTCACCGGGCAGCGGGATCCCGCACTCCCGCACTGCGGTCCGCACCAGGCTGTCCGCCGCCTCCCGCAGGGACTCGGGCCGCTCCTGCGGGTCCGTCCGGAAGCAGGCCCGCAGCAGCGTCGCCACCCCGTCCGGCATGGCGACCGGCCCGGTCGCGCCGTCGCGCCGTCCCTCCAGAAACGTTTCCAGCGCGGCACCGGCGAGCGTTCCCGAAGGCCAGGTGCGGCCGCCGGTGAACATCTCCAGCACGGTGACGGCCCAGCTCCACAGGTCGGCCGGCCGGCCCAGCGGGCGGCCCTCGGCCTGTTCCGGGGAGGCGTAACCGGGGGTGGCCCCCGCCGCCACCGCGTTCGGTGGCGGCGCCTCCTCCGCCCGGGCCTCCGCCAGCGTCTGCCGTAACGCGTTCCTGAGCACTTCGCTGGTCGCGGCGTCGATGCCGTCGCCCTCCCGGGTGAGGAAATCCAGCACGTACTCCGCGCCGATGACGTCCTTGGCGTCCCGCTCACCCCCGGTCGCCAGCCCGAAGTCGGTGATGCGCGCGCCGCCGTCCTCGGTGAGCAGGACGTTGCCGGGCTTGGTGTCGAGGTGCAGCAGCCCGTGGGCATGGGCGGCGTCCAGTCCCCACGCCGCCTCCACGGCGACGCGCAGCACGGTGTGCAGGGCCTCCTGCGGCGTACCGGCGTACAGCCGTCCGTCCGCGATCCAGTCCGCCAGGGAACCACCGGCGACGTACTCGCTGAACACGGCCAGCTGGTTCCCGACGGTACGGGTGAAGTGGCAGGGGGTGATGTGCGGGTGGGGCGGCAGTCCGATCCAGCGCTGCGCCTCGGTGAGGAACCGTCCCTGTTCCACGGGGTCGTCCCGGTGGACCCGCTTCACCGCGTACCGGTCCCCGGTGCGCCGGCTCACCGCGAGGACGACCTCGCCGAAACCGCCGTGGCCGAGGGCGCGTTCGACGACGAACTCGCCCAGCACCGTCGACCCGGCCGGCCAGGGAGCGCCGTCCCCGGCCCGGCCGGGACGTCCGGACGACGGCCAGGAGCGGGAGCTGTGTGCCGGCATGGGGGAGTCCTTCCGGGAGGGAGTGGGGGGAAGACGCTCTACACCGATTCCAGGGCCGACCGGAAGGCGGCCGCCGTGGCGAAGCGGATGCGCGGCGTGTCTGTCAGGGCCTCGTCGACCAGGCGGGCCAGGCGCGGCGGCACGTCCGGCGCCCGCTCGGACAGGGGCACCGGCGCGCTGTGCCAGGCGGTCAGCCAGGGGTCGCGGTCCGGTGGGAAGTCGCGCGGGGTGCGGCCGCCGCTCAGCACGAAGTAGAGGGACGCCGCGACCGCCCACACGTCCACGTCGGGCTGGGAATACTTGAAGTTGACGACCTGCTGGCGGGGCATGAACGCCGGTGTCCCCGCCGACGCGCCGGTACGGGTCAGCCCGCTCGCCCCGGCCAGCTCGTAGGACTTGGCCAGGCCGAAGTCCGCGATCTTCACCTGCGGGGCCGACGGTTCGCCCGCCAGCAGCAGGTTGTGCGGCTTGATGTCACGGTGGACCACGCCGGTGACCCCGACCCGCCGTCCCCCGGCGTCGACGGCGTCCAGGGGTGCGGTGTGCGCGTGGTGCAGGCCGTCGAGCACGTCGAGGAACAGGGCGACGGCCGCGTCCGGGCCGAGCGGTTCGCCGTGCCGCACCCGCTGCTCCAGGCTGCCGCCCTCGCACAGCTCCATCACCAAGAAGTACCGCCCGTCCGCGTACCCGCAGGCATGGGTGCGCACCAGATGGGGGTGGACGAGGGCCTCGGCCGTGCGCAACTCCCGCAGGACGCGCGGATCCCCGCCCCCGGGACGCGACGAGGTGTCTCCGCGCAGCACCTTCACGGCACACCGCTCGCCGCTCTCCCGGTCGACGGCGCTGTACACGGTGCCCATTCCGCCCCGGCCCAGCCGCGGGCCGATCGCCCAACGGCCGAGGACCGGGCCTCTGTTCCGGGTGTCCATCGGCGTTCTCCCCCGTGTCCGCGCGCATCGGAACCGACACTGTGGTCCACGTCGCCTCGTATAGTAGGGGGCCGCACCCGAACCGGGACGGTTTGCGTGGAAAGTCGACCAACAGGGTGATGCGGTCCGGTAGTTGCACCGCTCGAAGGAGGACCGGGATGTCCAGGGACCACTCCGCGGATCCGTTCAGCACGTTCCTCAACGCGACGAACCGTCAGGTTTCCGTCGGACGTACGCCGACCGGACCCGCCCGCTCCACGGACGCCCTGCCGCCCCTCGCGACCCTGGTGCTCCGGGCCCTGCACGGCAGGCCGCGCACGGCGGTCGGGGAACTGCGGACCGAACTCGGGCTCAGCACGCTCCGGATCGCGGAGGCGGTGGCGGTGCTCCAGCGGCTGGAACTGGTCGAGGTGACTCCCGCCGGCGCCGACGAGGCGGTGGAACTCAACGATGCCGGGCGGGAGTTCGTCGAAGGGGCCCGCTAGGCCGGAACGGGTCCGGGGAAGCGGAAGTCGGGAGGACACCAGGTGCAGGGATTCGTCGCGGCGGGCGTGCTGGGAGCGCTGGTGGGCACGGCCGAACTGATGTCGCGCTACCGCGACCGCCCGTCGGCCCTGCTGGGCGTCGCCAGCGCGTGGTTCTACGTCCTGCTCAACACGGCGGCAAGCGCCGGCGTCCTGTGGCTCATCCGGGCGTTCGACTGGCGGTTCGGGTCCACGTCCCCCGACCAGACGGCGGCCCTCCAGGTGCTCGTCGCCGGACTGGCCGCGCTGGCGCTGTTCCGCAGCTCGCTGTTCAACGTCCGCATCGGCGACCAGGAGGTCGGCGTCGGCCCCAACCTCATCCTTGCGATGCTGCTGGGCGTGGCCGACCGGGGTGTGGACCGGGTGCGCGCCAAGGACCGCTCCCAGCAGGTCACCCGCATCATGCGCGGGGTGCGTTTCGAGCGCGCCCGTGTCGCCCTGCCCGCCTTCTGCCTGGCCCTGCTGCAGAACCTGCCCGAGCAGGAGCAGCAGGACCTGGCGACCGCCGTGGAATCGCTGGCCGCCAGCGAGATGACGGACACGCAGAAGTCGTACGCGCTGGGTCTGCTGCTGATCAACATCGTCGGCCCGGACGTGCTGGAGGGCGCGGTGACGGCGCTGGGCGAGGAGATCGGGGAACCGCAGCCGTCCCTCGGACGGCAACCGGCGCAGGGCCGCCCCGACACCGAACCGCTCACCGCCTGACCGGACGGCCTGCCCTCCACCCCGGTGGCCGCGGGTGCCCGGCGTCGTCGCTATCCCATGAACTCCGGCCGCTCGTACGGCGTCCACCAGCTGAGCAGCCCCCAGACCCCGAGCGCGAGTGCACCCGTCGCGATCACGGCCGCGAGCCAGGGCCGGCGCAGTGTGCGCAGGACGAGCACCCAGGCGGCGAGCGGGACGAGCGCGCCGCCGGCGGCGATGAGCGGGAGGTCGACGTAGAGGACGCTCAGGTCCCGGCGCATACCCTCGAAGCCGCCGTGGATGCTGACCCGCGCTTTCGGCGCCCAGGCGAGCACCGCCACGACGGCCCCCACGGCCGCCAGGAGGAGGCCTGCACAGCCCGGTCTCTCTTCCCTCATGCCCTGATCCGACGCGATCACCCCGCCGGTGGTTCCCTGGCGTGCTACTGCCGGTAGCCGCTCAGGAAACGCCCGATCCGCCCGATCGCCGTCTCCAGGACGTCCGCGTGGGGAAGGGTGAGGATGCGGAAGTGGTCGGGGGCCGGCCAGTTGAAGCCGGTGCCCTGGACCACCTGGATCTTCTCCCGCAGCAGCAGGTCCAGGACGAACTTCTCGTCGTCGTGGATCCTGTGCACCTTGGGGTCCAGCCGCGCGAACGCGTACAGCGCGCCCTTCGGCTTCACGCAGCTCACGCCGGGGATCTCGTTCAGCTTCTCCCAGGCCACGTCCCGCTGTTCGCGCAGCCGTCCGCCGGGCGCGGTGAGCTCGTGGATGGACTGCCGGCCGCCGAGCGCGGCCTGGATGGCGTACTGGGCGGGCGCGTTGGGACACAGCCGCATGGAGGCCAGCATGGTCAGGCCCTCGAGGTAGTCCTTCGCGTGCTGCTTGGGGCCGGTGACCACCAGCCAGCCGGATCGGAAGCCCGCCACGCGGTAGGTCTTGGACAGGCCGCAGAAGGTGAGGACGACCAGGTCGGGGGCGAGGGCGGCGGCCGAGTGGTGCACGGCGTCGTCGTAGAGGATCTGGTCGTAGATCTCGTCGGCGAACACCATCAGGCCGTGCCGGCGGGCGAGGTCGAGGATGCCCTCGACGATCTCCTTCGGGTAGACCGCGCCGGTCGGGTTGTTGGGGTTGATGATGACCACGGCCTTGGTGCGGTCCGTGATCTTCGCGGCCATGTCGTCCAGGTCCGGGTACCAGTCGGCCTGTTCGTCGCACAGGTAGTGGACCGCCTTGCCGCCGGCGAGGTTCGTCACGGCGGTCCACAGGGGGAAGTCCGGTGCGGGGATCAGGACTTCGTCGCCGTCCTCCAGCAGGGCCTGTACGGCCATGGAGACCAGTTCGGAGACGCCGTTGCCGAGGAAGACGTCGTCGACGTCGACCTCCAGGCCCAGGGTCTGGTAGCGCTGGGCCACCGCGCGGCGGGCGGAGAGGACGCCCCGCGAGTCGGTGTAGCCGTGCGCCCGGGGAAGCATCCGGATCATGTCCTGGAGGATCTCCTCCGGTGCCTCGAAACCGAACAGGGCCGGGTTGCCGGTGTTCAGGCGCAGCACGCTGTGCCCCGCCTCCTCCAGCGCGTTGGCGTGCTCGATCACCGGACCGCGGATCTCGTAACAGACCTCGCTGAGCTTGCTCGACTGCCGGAACTCCATGCGCCGCTTCCCCTCACGTCGTGTTGCTTGGTTTTACCAAGTAGGAGCTTGGAAAGTCCAACAACATGTCTAGACTGCGTCGCATGTCACCACGCCGAAGCTACGACCAGTACTGTTCCGCAGCCCGCGCGCTCGACGTCGTCGGCGACCGCTGGACCCTGCTGATCGTCCGGGAACTCCTCGCGGGACCGCGCCGCTACACCGACCTGCACGCGGACCTGCCCGGCGTCAGCACGGACGTACTGGCCTCCCGGCTGAAGGACATGGAACGCGACGGCCTCGCCACCCGACGGCGACTGCCCCCGCCCGGAGCGGCGTACGTCTACGAACTCACCGCACGCGGGGGCGCGTTGCTGCCCGTGCTCCAGTCCCTCGGCACCTGGGGCGAGGCCGAACTGGGCGAGCGACGGCCCACGGACGCGGTACGGGCCCACTGGTTCGCGCTGCCCCTGCTGCGCGCCCTGGAGGGCGAGGGACTCGTCGAAGTCCACCTGGAGGAAGGCAGGTTCCACCTGCACGTCGGCGCCGGGGACGGTCCCGTGTACGGCGACGGACCCGCTCCCGGGGAACCCGACGCCCTGCTCTCCCTGGACACCGCCACCTGTACGGTGATCAGCCGCGGCGAACTGACCCTGGCCGACGCGGTCCGCGCGGGGCGGGCCGAGGTGACGGGCGAGGGCACGCTCGCCAAGGCGCTGCGGGAGGCGTGAGACGAAAGGCGGAAGGCCCGCACGGGGCGGGCCTTCCGGAAGGACGTCACGTCACGCGGTCGGCGGCACCCCGGGCGGACGCCCGGACCCCCGCGTCAGCCGGTAGCCGGCGACACCCGCCAGGGCGGCCAGCACACCGCCCGCCGCCGTCCACGTCCAGCGGTCGGACCACCAGCCGGAGGTCCAGCCGTCCTCGGGTTCCAGATCGGCCAGGACAGCGGTGGGCGAGTCGTCGTCGTTCTCCAAGTCCGACTCGGTACGTACCGCGATGCCCGGCACCAGCGGTTCGGCCAGCGCGCCGTCCACCGCCGCCGCGCCGCCCATGTCCTCGGACCCGACCCGCAGTTCGGCGTCCACCGGCTGACCCAGGTCGGCCGTGGACAGCCGCAGCGCCGTGAGACGGACGTAGTACGTGCCCGGCAGCGGGTCGTCGGCCCACGGCTCCGACCAGGCGCGGACCGTGCGCAGCACGCACTCCAGCTCCACGGAGGGCGCGTCCGCCCCGGCGGTGCGGGTCTGCGCGCCGTACTGGCAGGCCTGGCGGCGGCGCAGACCGTCGTACACGTCGATCTGCCAGGTCTCGGCCGCGTGGCTCTCCGGCAGTTTCACCGTCGCGTGGACGGTGGGGCGCTGACCGGCGTCCGCCGGGAACGACCAGTACAGGTAGTCGCCCGTGGAGGCACGCGCGGTGGCCGTCTGCCCCTGCTCGACCTCCGTCGCCGTACGGAACGAGGTGCCCGCGCGGGTGGGTGCCCCGTCGTCGTCCGACGCGCCGGGGGAGGGGGAGGAGTCGGCCGCGGCGGGGGCGGCGGCCAGCCCGAGCGTCAGCAGGGCGGCACTCAGTACACGTAGCGCGCGCATCAGTTGGTCCTCCAGACAGCGAGCCGCCAGCGTGACAGCCAGCCCCAGACGAGACCGGCGAGGAAGCCGGTGAGGATCAGCGCGCCGAGCAGCCACCAGCCCCGGCCGAGACCGAAGGAGGCCACGTCGTCCGCCCCGTCCGGACCGTCCACGACGTCGACCGTCAGTTCCAGCGGAAGACCGGGCGTGGTCTTCACCCCGGAGTCCGCCGAGAAGGAGTTGGTCACCGCCAGGCACACGACCTCGGCCGCGGGCTTGTCGCTGTCGTCGTCGTCCCGTTCGGGCTTCGGGTACCGCAGTCCGGTGGACAGCACGTCCGTACGGCCGTTGCCGGTGGCCTCGCCGCGCACGATCTCCCGGTCGTGCACGGTGACGGCCCGCAGCAGCACGCCGTAATCCGGGCGTACGGCGCGGTCCGCCGCCACGCTCACCGAGGCGCGCAGCTCCTGCCCGGAGAACAGTTCCACGCGGTACCAGCGCTGCTGCCCGAACTCCTCACGGTCGGTGTACAGACCGGACTTCAGCACCGGCGCCTTGTCGCACGAGTCGGCGCCCTGGGTGGCCACCGGCGTCACCACCGGCTCGGCCGCGCGGTCCACCAGCTCGTTCACCCGGTCGGTGAGCTCGTCCTGGTGCTCGACCGAGGTGTACGTACCGCCGGTCGCCTCGGCGATGCAGCTGAGCTGCCGGCTCAGTTTGGCGTTCGGCACCAGGCCCAGCGTGTCGATGACCAGGCCGATGCCCTTGGCCGCGATCTCCCGGGCCACCTCGCACGGGTCGAGCGGGGCGCAGGTGTCCTCGCCGTCACTGATCAGCACGATCCGCTTGGAGCCGTCGCCGCCGTCGAGGTCGTCGGCCGCCTTCAGCAGGGCGGGGCCGATCGGGGTCCAGCCCGTCGGTACGAGGGTGGCCACCGCCGTCTTCGCCTCGGTGCGGTCCAGCGGGCCGACCGGGTAGAGCTGCGCGGTGTCCTTGCAGCCCTCCTTGCGGTCGTCGCCGGGGTAGTTCGCGCCCAGCGTGCGGATGCCGAGCTCGACCTCCTCCGGCGTCGCGTCCAGCACCTCGTTGAACGCCTGCTTCGCCGCCGCCATCCGGGACTGGCCGTCGATGTCCTTGGCCCGCATGGAGCCGCTCACATCGAGGACCAGGTTCACCTTGGGGGCGTCCTGGCCCGTGGGTTCACCGGCGGCCGCCCCGGCCGGGAAGGCGAGCCCGGCCGTCAGTGCGGCGAGCAGGGCGCAGGCGCCTGCCACCGGCCGTTTTCTTCTGATCATCGGCGGATCCTATTGATCAGAGGTGTCATGCTCCAAAACGGGACGTCACCTGGACCCGTACCGCAGCGGATTGGGAAGTTCCGCCCATTGGTCCCCCGCCGTCCGCGGCGACAGCCGCATCAGCGTCAACGCCTTCGCCGGCAGCGGCTCGTCGAGCAGGGCGGTCAGGTCCCGGGTGCGCGGCAGATGCGGTACGGCGCTCTCCAGGGCCGTCCGCAGGGCCGGTCCCGACCCCGCCGTCCCCGCCAGCGCGCCGGCCACCAGAGAACCGAACAGCTTGCGCCGCAGGGTGCGTTCGTCGTCCGTGACCATGCGCGCGGGCAGTTGCCCGGGAAGTGGGACGCCGTGCCGGGCGAGGCGGGCGGGGCCGATCCGCAGATCGGCCAGATCGCGGTAGACCAGCCGTACCGGATCCCCGCCGGGCGACAGCACCACGAGCAGATTCTGGCCGTGCGCCTCCAGGGCCACCCCCAGCTCCAGCAGCCGCAGCCCGACCGTGAGCGCGAGCCGCGCGAATCGTCCCAGCCAGGCGGGGGAGCCGGGCAGTCCGGTGGTCGCCAGCGCCGCCACCGGGACGACCCGCTCCCCGGGCGCCGTGTACTCCTCCGGGGACTCGCGCAGCACCGCCGCGAGATCGGGGGACCCGGCCGCCACCGCGCCCAGCGTGCGGGTGATGTGCAGCAGCCCGTCCGTGCGCGCCGCCACCGCCTCACCGAAGTCCGACAGCACCGCCGACGCGGCCACCGACCCGAGCGAGATGTCCCGCACCGAGGACGTCAGCCGGGCGCTCAACGCCGTCTTGACGTGCGGTCCGCCGGGCAGCGCCAGGGTGCGCAACGCCATCAGCGGATGCGCCGCGAGCCGCCGCTCGCCCGTCCGCTTCAGCACGTGCGCCGCCTGCCAGGGATGCACCGGGACCACCACCCGCCCCGGCTCCCGCAGCCACCCCGGCCAGACCCCCGTCACCAGGCACCCGGCCTCCGGTACGGGCACCAGTGCCAGCTCCACGACCGGCCCGTGCTCGGGCCCGTGGGCGAGCTGCTCGGCCACCGAGAAGCCCGGTCTGGAACGGCAGTTGGGATGGAACGGATGCCCGTCGACCACCCGCTGCTCCCACTCCCAGTCCCGGGCGGGCCACTTCGGCGGGTGACCCGCCCCCGCCCGGGACAACGCCAACGACGCCACACTGTGCCCGAGTTCGGCGGCGAACACCGCCGAGTGCGGTACGGCGAGCTCCGTCATCAGCCGCGCCGGATCGTCGTACACCGCCTCGTCCAGCCGTACGGCGGTGACGTACGCACCGGTCGCATACGGATCCGCGTGCGGTCCGCGCAGCCGCCGGCCGTCCGCCAGCCGCAGGGCGAACCCCTCACGGTCCGCTTCCCGGCGGACGATCCACGGCAGCGGCTCGTGCGCGAGGCCACGCCACAGCCGGGTCAGCACGGCCGCGCGGGCGCCGGGCAACTCGTCGGCGTACCGGTGCACGAGGCCGGGCCGCACGACGGCCAACTCGTCGGCGACATCGGCCTCGGCGGTGGGGGGACGGTGCACGGGCGGGCTCCTCGGTGACGCGTGGAGTGGGGCGTACGGGTGGACGATGACAGACATACTGATCGTCCCCGCCCGGACAGACCGTAAGGAACCAGAGGAACGCGTGGACCTCATCACCCCGCCCGCGGACGACGACGCGGCCCGCCGCGCCGACGCGTACGCGGCGGTGCCGCTGTTGAACTGCCTGCTGCGCGAAGTGGCGCGGCCCGTACCGGGACCGGGGGCGCGCCCGACGTACCGCCTGCCCGGCACGGACCGCCTGCTGCGGGTGCGCGGCACCCGGCGCCCCGCCGAACCCGAGGTCCACGCGGCGGGCGCCTGGCACCGCGTCGGCCACACGGAGCTGGTGAAACTCGTCGCCGAGGAACTGCGCCGGCACACCGGTCTGTCCAACCACGAACTGCCCGCCGAGATGCTCGACAGCCGGGAGGCGGTGGCCGCACTGCTCGCCGCCCGCGCCCGGGCCACCCCGCCCGACGACCCGTATCTCCGCTCCGAGCAGGCCCTCGTCACCGGCCACACCCACCACCCCGCCCCCAAGGCGCGGGGCGGCGGCCCGGCGGCGGCCTGGCTGCCGTACGCGCCCGAGGCGCACGCCCGCTTCCCGCTGACGCTGCTGGGGCTGCGCGAGGACACGGTGGTGCAGGAGGGCGACACCGCGGCCCTCGACGTCCTGGGCACCGCACCGCCCGGCTACCGTCTGCTGCCCGCGCACCCCTGGCAGCTGGACCTCGCGGCCCGGGACCTCGCCCCCGCCTTCGCCGACGGCCGCCTGGTCCGGCTGGGCACGACCGCCTTCCCGGTGTGGCCCACGGCGGCGGTCCGCACCGTGTACGCGCCCGAGCACGACCTGTTCCTGAAGTTCAGCCTGGATGTGCGCATCACCAACGACATCCGCCGGCTGTGGCGCCACGACCTGCTGAGGCTCCGCGCGACCGACACGGCCGTACGCGACGCCTTCGCCGGGTCCGACGCGGTCTGGCAGAGCGACCGGGGGCACCGCACGGCGGACTTCGCCTACGAGCAACTGGCCGTGGTCGTACGCGACGGCCTGCGCGGCCACCTCCCACCCGGCGCGACCCCGTACCTGGCCGCCGCCCTGGTCGAGGGCTTCGACGGCAACCCGCTGGCCACCGCCGCCGCGCCGGCCGCCTGGTGGGAGGCGTACCTGTCGGCGGTGGTCCCCCCGGCCCTGACGGCCTTCGCGGAGCACGGCGTCGTCCTGGAGGCCCACCTGCAGAACACGCTGATCGCGGTGAACCCCGACGGCCTGCCCGTCCGGGCCCTCTACCGGGACGCGGAGGGCGTGAAACTCCTGCCCGCGGTGACGAGGGAGGCCGGCTGGCAGCGCCTGGTCTACTGCCTGGTCGTCAACCACCTCATGGAGATCGCCGCCGCCCTCGCCGAGCACCACCCCGGCCTCGATCCCTGGCCCGCTCTCCGCCGCGAACTGGCCCGGCACGACCTCCCCGAGATCCCCGCCCTCCTCACCGCCCCCACCCTCCCGGCCAAGACCAACCTCCTCCTGCGCTGGACCGCGGCGGACGGCGCGGACGCCCGCTACCGTCCGCTGCCCAGTCCGCTGGCCGACGGGTGAGTCAGCTCCGCTCCGCCTGCGGCGCACCCTCCGCGCCGTCGCGGGCCAGGGCCCCGGGCCACCACGCCCGGGGCCCGATGTCGATCACCAGCGCGGGGACCAGCAGCGAGCGGACCACGAGCGTGTCGAGCAGCACGCCGAACGCCACGATGAAGGCGATCTGCACCAGGAAGGCCAGGGGGATGACCATCAGCGCGGCGAACGTCGCGGCGAGCACCACACCGGCCGAGGTGATCACTCCGCCGGTCGTGGTCAGCCCGCGCAGCACGCCCCGCCGGGTGCCGTGCACGAGTGCCTCCTCCCGTACCCGGGACATCAGGAAGATGTTGTAGTCGACGCCGAGGGCGACCAGGAACACGAACCCGTACAGCGGGACCGACGCGTCCGTGCCGCCGAATCCGAGAAGGTGCTCGAAGACGAGTGTCGAGACGCCGAGGGTCGCCAGGAAGTTGAGTGCGACGGTCGCGACCAGCAGCACGGGCACGAGCAGGGAGCGCAGCAGCAGGACGAGGATCAGCAGGATGACGGCGAGCACGACCGGGACGATCAGGGTGCGGTCGTGGGCGGCGGTCTGCTGGGTGTCGTACTGCTGTGCCGTGTAGCCGCCGACCAGCGCGTCGGCTCCGGAGACCGCGTGCACGTTCTCGCGCAGCCGCTCGACGGTCTCCTTCGCGGCGTCGCTGTCCGCCGCGTCCTCGAGGGTGGCGTCGATGCGGACGCGCCCGTCGACGACCAGCGGCTCACCGGTCCCCGGCCGTCCCGAGGCGGAGACGGCGCCGGCCGAGTCCACGCCCTCCGTCTTCCTCGCCGCGGCCGTCACCTCGGCGCCGCGATCGGCGTCGGCGATGATGACGGCCGGGTTCCCGGACCCGCCGGGGAAGTGCTCGCCGAGCGTCTCCTGGGCGGCGACCGAGGGCGCGTCGTTCACGAAGATCTCGTCGAGCGGCACCCCCTTGGCGGACAGGGAGGGAGCGAAGGCCGCGAAGACGGCGAGGACCAGCGCGGTCAGCAGCCACACCCGGCGCGGCCGGCGGTCCACGGTCGCGGCGACCCGGCGCCACACGCCGTGCCCCTCCACGGACGCGTCCGACGCCTTCGGCCGGGCGGGCCAGTACGCGGCCCGGCCCAGCAGGGCCAGCACGGCCGGCAGGAAGGTGAGCGTGGAGAGCACCGCGCACACGATGCCGATGGCGCCGACCGGTCCGAGGGCGCGGTTGTTCGTGAGGTCACTGGCGAGCAGGGCCAGCAGCGCGAGCGCCACGGTGGCCGCGCTCGCCGTGATGGCGCCGAAGGACCTGCGCACGGCCGCCGACGCGGCCGCGTACCGGTCGCCGCGTTCGGCGAGTTCCTCGCGGAAACGGGCCGCGAGGAGCAGGGCGTAGTCGGTGGCCGCGCCGATCACGAGGATCGAGAGGATGCCCTGCACCTGGCCGTCGACCCGCACCACGTCCCGGTCCGCCAGCGCGTAGACGACGGCACAGGCGAGTCCCAGGGCGAAGACGGAACCGAGGATGATCAGGAACGGCAGCAGGACGCTCCGGTAGACCAGCAGCAGGATCAGCAGCACGGCGCCGAGCGCCACGCCCAGCAGCAGTCCGTCGATGCCCGCGAACGCGTCCGACAGATCGGCCTGGGTCGCGGCCGGGCCGGCGATCCGCGCCGTGGCTCCGGACACGCCGTCCGCCGCCCGGCGCACCTCGTCCAGCACCTCGGGCAGCTCGTCGCCCAGGTCGGGCTCGAGCTGGACGACGGCCTGCATGGCCTCCCGGTCCTCGGAGACCAGTGCCGGAGAGGGCCGGCCGACGACACCGGCGCTGCCGGCGAGGGCGCCGACCGCGTCCGAGGCGGCGGCCTGCTGGACCTCGGTGACGCGTCCGCCGTCCGCCGTCCAGACCACGACGGCCGGCATGGTCTCGGACTGGTCGAACGCCTCGCGGGCATCGAGGACCTGGGTGGACTCGGCGCTCTGCGGGAGGAAGACGGCCTGGTCGTTGGTGGCCACCTCGCCCAGCTTGCCCGCGTACGGCCCGAGTGTTCCGCCCACACCCAGCCAGACGATCAGCAGGGCGAGCGGGACGAGCCACCGGGCCCGGCTCGGTGCGTTCTTCATGTGGATCCCCATGAGCCGAAGAAGTAAGTCGATGATTAAGTATCTTAATTATCGAGTGATCTTATACTGGCCGACATGAGCGGTTCCGGTACCCCCTCGCCCCTTCCTCAGGCGGACGACCCGACAGGGCTGCAGTCCTTCGCCGTCCAGCTGCGCCGGATGAACAACGAGTTCAACCGCATCGCCCAGGAGTTCGCGCACGCGCAGGGCCTGCACCCCACCGACATGCAGGCCCTGATCGCGATCCTGGACGCCGACGCCGACGCCGACGCCGACGCCGACGCGCCGGACGAGCCCATGACACCCGGCCGCCTGCGCAAGCAGCTCAACCTCACGTCCGGAGCGGTGACCGCGTGCCTCGACCGCCTGGAGCGGGCGGGCCACATCCGGCGCGTCCGGGCGGCCGACGACCGCCGTGTGGTGCACCTGGAGTACGCGGAGCGGGCCAGGGGCCTGGCCAGGGAGTACTTCCGGCCACTGGCGCACGGCACCGACACGGCGCGCGGCCGCTTCACCCCGGAGGAACTGACGGTGATCGTGCGGTTCCTCACGGAGATGAACCGTGAACTCGTCCTCCTGCGACAGCACGCGAGCTGACGGAAGGCCGCGGGTAGGGTTCGGGACATGCTGACCGAGGTCACCGCCACCCGCTATGTCACACCGCTGCGTCAGGGTGGCTCCGTGCCCGGAGTCTTCGAGGCCGATGATCTGGGGACGTACGTCGTCAAGTTCACCGGGTCCGCGCAGGGGCGCAAGGCGCTGGTCGCCGAGGTGGTCGTGGGGGAGCTGGCGCGGGCTCTGGGGCTGCGCTTCCCGGAGCTGGTGCTGGTGCACTTCGACCCGGCGGTCGCGGACGGCGAGCCGCACCAGGAGGTGCGGGAGCTGCACGCGGCCAGCGCCGGGGTGAACCTCGGCATGGACTACCTGTCCGGTGCGAAGGACTTCACCCCCGAGATCGCCCAGGCCTTCCCCGTCGATCCGCTGGAGGCCGGGCGGGTCGTCTGGCTCGACGCCCTCACCGTGAACGTGGACCGCACCGTCCACAGTTCCAACCTGGTGGTGTGGCCGACCCTGGGCGTCGCGCCCCCGCGGCTGTGGCTCATCGACCACGGGGCCGCGCTCGTCTTCCACCACCGCTGGGAGGGCTCCGACCCCGGCAAGGCGTACGACTTCCGCCACCACGCCCTCGGCCACTACGGACCCGACGTACGTGCCGCCGACGCCGAGCTCGCGCCGAAGGTGACCGAGGAACTGCTGCGGTCCGTCACCGCGGAGGTCCCCGACGACTGGCTGGCCGACGACCCCCACTTCGCCACGCCCGACGAGGTCCGCGAGGCGTATGTGACGTACCTGCACGCGCGCGTGCGGGCGTCCGGGACGTGGCTGCCCACCGACTTCCCCGGCCGGGACGAGCTCGCCGAGGAGAACGCCCGGCGGGCGGCGAGGACGCGGCGGGGACGCCCCGACTGGCTGAAGCGGGTTCCCGACCTGCACGGCAAACCGGCGGCGGCCCAGGACTGGTCGGTGCACCTGGGCCGCTCGGAGACGTAGGGCTCAGCCCTTGAGCTGCTCGTACGCCGGCAGGGTGAGGAAGTCGGCGTAGTCCTCGTCGAGGGAGACCTTCAGCAGCAGGTCGTGCGCCTGCTGCCAGGTGCCGCCCGCGAACGCCTCCTCACCGGTCTCCGCGCGGATGTTCGCCAGTTCCTCGGCCGCGACCCTGCGGACCAGCTCGGCGGTGACCCGCTCGCCGTTGTCGAGGACGACGCCCGCGTTGATCCACTGCCAGATCTGGGAGCGGGAGATCTCGGCGGTGGCGGCGTCCTCCATCAGGTCGAAGATGGCCACCGCGCCGAGCCCGTTCAGCCACGCCTCGATGTAGCGGATGCCGACCTGGACCGCGTTGACCAGACCCGCGTACGTCGGCCTGGCGTCCAGGGAGTCGATGGCGATGAGGTCCTCCGCCTTGACGTTCACGTCCTCGCGCAGGCGGTCCTTCTGGTTCGGCTTGTCGCCGAGCACCCGGTCGAAGGACTCCATGGCGATCGGGACCAGGTCGGGGTGGGCGACCCAGGAGCCGTCGAAACCGTCGTTCGCCTCACGGTCCTTGTCGGCACGCACCTTCTCGAACGCCACCTTGTTCACCTCCGCGTCCCGGCGGGACGGAATGAACGCCGCCATGCCGCCGATCGCGTGCGCGCCGCGCCTGTGGCAGGTACGGACGAGGAGTTCGGTGTACGCGCGCATGAACGGGGCGGTCATCGTCACCGCGTTGCGGTCCGGGAGGACGAACCTGGCCCCGCCGTCACGGAAGTTCTTGACGATGGAGAAGAGGTAGTCCCAGCGGCCGGCGTTCAGGCCGGAGGCGTGGTCGCGCAGTTCGTAGAGGATCTCCTCCATCTCGTACGCGGCCGTGATCGTCTCGATCAGGACGGTGGCGCGGACCGTGCCCTGCTCCACACCCAGGTACTCCTGCGCGAAGACGAACACCTCGTTCCACAGCCGGGCCTCCAGGTGGGACTCCGTCTTGGGGAGGTAGAAGTACGGTCCCTTGCCGAGCTCGATCAGCCGCTTGGCGTTGTGGAAGAAGTACAGGCCGAAGTCGACGAGCGCGCCGGGCACCGGGGTGCCGTCGGCGTCGGTGAGGTGCCGTTCGTTCAGATGCCACCCGCGCGGGCGCATGACGACCGTCGCCAGCTCCGCGTCCGGGCGCAGGGCGTACGACTTGCCCGACCTCGGGTCGGTGAAGTCGATGTTCCGGGTGTAGGCGTCGATCAGGCTGAGCTGGCCGGTGACCACGTTCTCCCAGGTGGGCGCGGAGGCGTCCTCGAAGTCCGCGAGCCAGACCCTCGCGCCCGAGTTGAGGGCGTTGACGGTCATCCTGCGGTCGGTGGGACCGGTGATCTCGACCCGGCGGTCGTTCAGGGCCTCGGGGGCCGGGGCCACCCGCCAGGAGTCGTCCGCGCGGATCGCGGCCGTCTCCGGCAGGAAGTCGAGCGTCGACGTACGGGCGATCGCGTCGCGGCGCTCCGCGCGGCGGGCGAGCAGCTCGTCACGCCGGGGCGTGAACCGCCGGTGCAGCTCGGCCACGAAGGCGAGCGCCGCCTCGGTGAGGACCTCCTCCTGCCGGGGCAGGGGCTCGGCGTCGACGACGGCCAGCGGGGACGGCGCTGGTGCGGACATCGGCTGTCACTTCCTTCGGCGTGCGGGGCACCGGGTGCCCGTCGACCCGGGTACGGCGGTGGACGCCCGTACGGAAGCCGGGCGCTTCTGAGCAGTGGATAGTAGTTTCCTCATGGTGGAAGTTCAATGTTCTGTTGATGTCGAGATCCTCCGGGCCGGGGAAGGCGGCGCTCGTGCCTCCCCCACCGTTCACCCGCCGCCGACCCGGCTCATTCAAGGTGCGTCAGATCCGCCTCGGTGTCGATGTCGTACGCCTCGGCCACGTCGCCGCACTCGACGAGCGTGAGCTGTTCCGTGTGTTCCTCCAGGTAGGCGCGTGCCCCTCGGTCGCCGGTCGCGGTCGCGGCGATCCCGGCCCAGTGCGCGGCGCCGAACAGCACCGGGTGGCCGCGCACGCCGTCGTACGCGGCCGAGGCGAGCGACTCGGGGGAGTCGTGGGCGCCGAGCACCCGGGCCACCGCCTCCGGTCCGATCCCGGGCTGGTCGACCAGCGAGACCAGCGCGGCCCGCGCGCCCGTACCGGCCAGCGAGTCGAGACCGGCCCGCAGGGAGGTGCCCATGCCCCGCTCCCACGCGGGGTTGTCGACGAGGACGCAGTCCGGCAGGAGGGCGCGGGCGCGCACCTCGTCCGCCCGTGCGCCGAGCACCACGTGCACCCGCGCGCAGCCGCCCGCGTGGAGCACCCCCACCGCGTGCTCCACCAGCGGCCGTCCCCGGTGCGTGAGCAGCGCCTTGGGCCGCCCGCCGAGCCGCCGCCCGCCGCCCGCGGCCAGCAGGAGTCCCGCGACCTCCGTGGCGGCGTCCCCGCCCCTGTGATGTGTCGTCATGGGTCCTGCATACCGCACCCGTCGCGGGGTATCGGGAGGGCGCGAGGTGGATGCCCGGGGCCACCATGTCACGCTGCGGAGCAACTCGATGACGCAGCGGACTGGCGCGAGGGGGCCGGGGTGGCGTTTACTGGCGCGACCGGCCGGCGGGGCGCCGCGGCCGGTCGGGGAGGCGCACAACGACGTGCCAGGGGGAGGACTGTGTTGCGCAGCGTGGAGCAAAGGCGTGTGCCCGGCAGTCAGGTGGACCCACGGGTGACGGAGCTGCGCTCCGCCGTGTCCCGGTTACGCCGTCAACTCGCCGCCCATCCCGGGGACTTCCGGGACCGGAGCATCGCGGAGGAGGAACTCGCCGCGCTGGCGGGGGCGGCCGTCGCCGGCGACCCCGAGATCCCCCGGCTGCGCCGCTCCCTGCTGCTGATCGCGGGCGCGATCGGCTCGGTGAGCGCGCTGGGGCAGGGCGTGCGCGAACTGCGCGAGGCGGTGGACCTGTTCGGCCCGTCGCCACGCGGCTGACGCACGCCCTGATCAGGTGGTGGGGGTGGTGCCCTGCGTGGTGAGCGCCTCGGAGAGCTCCGCCGCGACCTGCTGGAGCACCGGCACGATCTTCTCCGTGGCCGACTCCGTGACCCGCCCCGCCGGGCCCGAGATGGAGATCGCCGCCGCCGTGGGGGAGTCCGGCACCGGCACGGCGAGGCAACGGACGCCGATCTCCTGCTCGTTGTCGTCCATCGCGTAGCCGAGGCGGCGTACGTCCTCCAGTGCCGCGAGGAAGCCGTCCGGTGTGGTGATGGTCCTGTCCGTCGCGGCGGGCATGCCGGTACGGCCGAGCAGGGCCCGTACCTCCTCCGGCGGGAAACCGGCCAGCAGGGCCTTGCCGACGCCCGTGGAGTGCGGCAGGACGCGCCGGCCGACCTCGGTGAACATCCGCATGGAGTGCTTCGAGGGCACCTGTGCCACGTACACGATCTCGTCCCCGTCGAGCAGCGCCATGTTCGCCGTCTCGCCGGTCTCCTCCACCAGGCGGGCCAGATGCGGCCGTGCCCAGGTGCCCAGCAGCCGGGAGGCGGACTCGCCGAGCCGGATCAGCCGCGGGCCGAGGGCGTAACGGCGGTTGGGCTGCTGGCGTACGTAGCCGCAGGCGACCAGCGTGCGCATCAGGCGGTGGATGGTCGGCAGGGGCAGCCCGCTGCTCGCGGACAGCTCGCTCAGGCCGACCTCGCCGCCCGCGTCCGCCATCCGTTCGAGCAGATCGAAGGCGCGCTCGAGGGACTGCACGCCGCCACTGGCGGCGGACCGGGCGGAGTCGGTGGTGCTGGCGCTGGACGTCGGCACGGCGCGTTCCTTTCGAGGCCTGGCAGGAAGGGCAGAAGCCTACCCGGCAGCCGGTCGACCGCCCGCTTGTGCATAGCCACGTTCTGCTTGCCGAAAGCATAATTCCGCTTTGTGGAATCGTCCAGAGGTGTTCGTCGGCCCGGACCGTACGGGAAGAGGCCCCTTGACGGGCCGGGAGCGCGGGTGAAGACTCCTTCAACAGAACGTTGAATCCATCCCGGCGGAAGGTCAGGAGGATCCGGGTGTCCGACGCCGAACCGATGCTGCGCTCCACGCGCGTCATCACTCCCGGGGGAACGCGCGCCGCGTCCGTCACGGTCGCCGACGGCACGATCACGGCCGTCCTGCCGTACGACGCACCCGTCCCCGAAGGCGCCCGCCTGGAGGACCTCGGCGACGACGTCCTGCTGCCCGGCCTGGTCGACACCCACGTGCACGTCAACGACCCCGGCCGCACCGAGTGGGAGGGCTTCTGGACCGCCACCCGCGCGGCGGCGGCCGGCGGCATCACCACGTTGATCGACATGCCGCTCAACTCCCTCCCGCCCACCACCACCGTCGACCACCTGCGCGCCAAGCGGCGGGCCGCCGCCGGCAGGGCCCACATCGACGTCGGCTTCTGGGGCGGTGCCCTGCCCGGCAACGTCAAGGACCTGCGCCCGCTGCACGAGGCCGGCGTCTTCGGCTTCAAGGCCTTCCTCTCACCGTCCGGCGTCGACGAGTTCCCGCACCTCGATCAGGAGCGACTGGCCCGTTCCCTGGCCGAGATCGCCGCCTTCGACGGGCTGCTGGTCGTGCACGCCGAGGACCCCCACCACCTCGCCGCGGCCCCGCAGCACGGCGGCCCGAGGTACGCCGACTTCCTCGCCTCCCGCCCTCGCGACGCCGAGGACACCGCCGTCGCACACCTCGTCGAGCAGGCGAAACGCCGGCGCGCGCGAGTGCACGTGCTGCACCTCTCCTCCAGCGGCGCCCTGCCCCTGATCGCGGCGGCCAAGGCGGACGGCGTACGCCTCACCGTCGAGACCTGCCCCCACTACCTCACCCTCACCGCGGAGGAGGTCCCGGACGGCGCCAGCGAGTTCAAGTGCTGCCCGCCCATCCGCGAGGCCGCCAACCAGGACCTGCTCTGGCAGGCCCTGGCGGACGGCACCATCGACTGCGTCGTCACCGACCACTCACCGTCCACCGCCGACCTCAAGACGGACGACTTCTCGACCGCCTGGGGCGGCATCTCCGGCCTCCAGCTCAGCCTGCCGGCCGTCTGGACCGAGGCCCGCGGCCGCGGCCACGGCCTGGAGGACGTCGTGCGCTGGATGTCGACGCGCACGGCCCGGCTGGCCGGCCTCGACACGCGCAAGGGCGCCATCGCGCCCGGCCACGACGCCGACTTCGCCGTCCTCGCCCCCGACGAGACCTTCACCGTCGACCCGGCGGCGCTCCAGCACCGCAACCGCGTGACGGCGTACGCGGGCAGGACCCTGTACGGCGTCGTGAAGTCCACCTGGCTGCGCGGCCGACGCATCGTCGCCGACGGCGTGTTCACCGAACCGAAGGGCCGACTGCTCACCCGCTCCCACTGACACCGATTTCCGAGAGGCAGGACCGGATCACCGTGACGGCGATCGAGAGCTTCACCGGCGACGCGCCCCCCTACGGCGGCGGTGACCCGTACGCGGACTACCGCACCGCCGACTTCCCCTTCACCCACCTCGCCGACCTCGCCGACCGCCGGCTCGGTGCGGGGGTCATCGCCGCCGACGACGAGTTCTTCGCCCAGCGCGAGAACCTGCTGCTGCCCGGACGCGCCGAGTTCGACCCCGAGCGCTTCGGGCACAAGGGCAAGATCATGGACGGCTGGGAGACCCGGCGCCGGCGCGGCACCCGTGCCGACCACCCGTGGCCGGCGGCCGAGGACCACGACTGGGCGCTGATCCGGCTCGGCGCGCCCGGAGTCGTCCGCGGGATCGTCGTGGACACCGCCCACTTCCGCGGCAACCACCCACAGGCCGTGTCCGTCGAGGGCACGTCGGTGGCGGGCTCCCCGTCGCCCGAGGAACTGCTCTCGGACGACGTGAAGTGGACGACGCTGGTCCCGCGCACCCCGGTGGGCGGCCACGCGGCCAACGGCTTCGCCGTCGCGGTCGAACAGCGCTTCACCCACCTGCGCCTCAAGCAGCACCCCGACGGCGGCATCGCCCGGCTGCGCGTGTACGGCGAGGTCGTGCCCGATCCGGCGTGGCTGGCGGCGCTCGGCACCTTCGACGTCGTCGCGCTGGAGAACGGCGGCCGGGTCGAGGACGCCTCGGACCGCTTCTACTCACCGGCCACCAACACCATCCGGTCCGGCCGCTCCCACAGGATGGACGACGGCTGGGAGACCCGGCGCCGCCGCGACCGGGGCCACGACTGGATCCGCTACCGCCTGGTGGCCAGGGCGCGGATCCGCGCCCTGGAGATCGACACGGCGTACCTGAAGGGCAACAGCGCGGGCTGGGCGTCGGTCTCGGTGAAGGACGGCGACGACGCCGACTGGCGGGAGATCCTTCCCCGCACCCGCCTCCAGCCCGACACCGACCACCGCTTCGTCCTCCCGGAACCGGCGGTCGGCACGCACGCGCGCGTGGACGTCTTCCCCGACGGCGGTATCTCCCGGCTGCGCCTGTTCGGCTCCCTGACCGAGCAGGGAGCGACCGCCCTGGCGGTCCGCCACCGGGAACTGGGCGGCTGACCCGCCGAGAACGCGCGGGGGCGCACCAGCCGTTGCAGTGCCGGTGCGCCCCCGCGCGGGATGTACGACGGGTGTCACGTGCCGTGCCACGGCGGGTGTCACGTGCCGTGCCCTGCTACCCCACGTCGGGTGTCACGCCGCGTGTCCGCCGTCCACCGAGAACTCCGCGCCGGTGATGTACGTGGCCCCCGCCAGGTGGGCGATCGTGTTCGCCACCTCCTCCGCCTCGCCGAAGCGCCCCAGCGCGGTCATCGTCGCCTGGCCGGACGCGTAGGGGCCGTCCGCCGGGTTCATCCCGGTGTCGATCGGGCCCGGGTGCACGATGTTCGCCGTGATCCCACGCTCGCCCAACTCCCGTGCCAGAGCCTTGGTCAGACCCACCAGCGCCGACTTGCTCATCGCGTAGAGCGTGCCGCCGGGACCGGGCACACGCTGGGTCATGCAGGTACCGATGGTGATGATCCGGCCCCCGTCCGTCATATGGGCGACGGCCGCCCGGGAAGCCAGAAAGGCACCCCGCACATTCACCGCGAGCACCCGGTCGACGTCGGCGAGGGACAGCGTCTCCACCGGGCCGAGCACGCCGAGGCCCGCGTTGTTCACCAGGATGTCGAGCCGGCCCAGCTCCCGCGCGGCGGCCGTCACCGCCCCGGCGGCGTCCTCGGGGTCACCGGCGTCCGCACGCAGGGCCACCGCGCGGCGCCCCAGCGCCTCCACGGCCCGTACGACGTCCTCGGCCGCCTCCTTGCCGTTCACATACGTCACTGCCACGTCCGCGCCCTCCCGCGCGAGCCGCAGCGCCGTCGCCGCGCCGATCCCACGGCTGCCGCCGGTGATCAGGGCCACCTTGCCGAGCAGGGCCTTCTCAAGCTTCTTCACAGATGTGTGGGTTGTCATGTGTCCATCCCAGCGCCCCCGTCCCCGGCACGCTGGCGGCGAACGGACGTCGACCTGGCGTACGACCGATGAGTTGCGGGCACCGCCGGGGTCTGAGCTGATGACGTCACATCCGCCCGCTCACCGAAAGACAGGAACCCGTCATGGGCAAGCTCGTAGTCACCACCTTCGTCACCCTCGACGGCGTCTACCAGGCCCCCGGCGGCCCCCAGGAGGACACCAGGGACGGCTTCGAACAGGGAGGCTGGAGCGTCCCCTACGGCGACGAGGACTTCGGCCGGTTCGTCAACGGGGTCTTCTCCCGCGTGGGCGCCTTCCTCCTCGGCCGTCGTACGTACGACATCTTCGCCTCGTACTGGCCGAGGATGACCGACCCCGCCGACCCGGTCGCCGGCAAACTGAACGCGCTGCCGAAGTACGTCGCCTCCGCCGGCCTCACCGACCCCGAATGGGCCGGCACCACGGTGATCCGCGGCGATCTCGCCAAGGAGGTCACCGCCCTCAAGGAGCGCACCGACGGCGAGCTCCAGCTGCACGGCAGCGGTGCCCTCGCCCGGTCCCTGTTCGCGCTCGACCTCGTGGACACCCTGCACCTGCTGACCTTCCCGGTCGTCCTCGGCGCCGGGCGCCGCCTGTTCCCGGAGGGCTCGATGCCGAGCGCCTTCCGGCACACCGGCGGAGAGATCACCGCCGCCGGCGTGTCCATCCAGACCTACGACTTCTCCGGCCGCCCCGAGTACGGCACGTACGAGCTCCCGGAGAACGCCTGACACCGGCCCGCACGGCGGACGCCGGCGGTCAGCCGGGCTTCCGGCTCTCCGCGGCGGCGAACAGGGCGCCGCCCAGCACCAGCAGGGCGATGCCCGCGTAGACCTCGTAGCCGTCGAGGAACCCCACCCGCTGCACGAACCCCCAGTGCCAGTCGGTGAACCCGGACACCAGACCCGCCACCCCCTGCACCACGGCGAGGAAACCCATGACCTCCAGCAATTGCTTCATGCCACCGACTCTCGCCCCGCGGACCCCCCACCCACATCGGCCGCGGGACGAGTCCTTCCCGACGGAAGACCGCGATCCGCGCCGGCCGGAGCGCCGAAAGTCTGCGATGCCGCGACTTCGGTAGGAGATCCCGTCCGTGAGGCGGCGCGGGGAGGCGCCCTCGCATAGATTCGTCGACCGTGACTGGTGACAAGGCGGCGCAGACCGCCCCGGTGTTCACGGGGCGCCGATGGTTCTTCCCGTCCGCCCTCATCCACGAACTCGACCCCGACGCGGCCCGCTCCGGGCGGCGGCCCCGGCGCACCGCGCGCGACTGGGTCGTCGACTTCGCCTGCTTCCTGCTGGCCGTCCTGGTGGGCCTGCTGGGCGCCCGGACGCTCAACGGCAACCACGACATCCCGCACGCGCTGGCCGTCGCCGACCAGGTGCTCGGCGCACTGTCGTGTGCCGCGATCTGGTTGCGCCGGCGGTGGCCGCTCGCCCTGGCCGCCGCGATGGTCCCGGTCGGCTTCGTCTCGGAGACCTCCGGCGGCGTGGCGCTCATCTCCCTGTTCACGCTCGCCGTGCACCGCCCCTTCCGGTACGTGGCCTGGGCGGGCGGTGCCCAAGCAGTGCTCGTCCCGCTGTACTTCTGGTGGCGGCCCGATCCCGACCTGCCGTATCTCGCCTCGGTCGTCCTCTTCGTGGTGCTGGTGGTCGCACTCGTCGGCTGGGGCATGTTCGTACGGTCCAAACGGCAGCTCATGCTGAGCCTGCGGGACCGGGCGCGGCGGGCCGAGACCGAGGCGCGGCTGCGGGCCGAGCAGGCGCAGCGGCTCGCGCGGGAGGCCATCGCGCGGGAGATGCACGACGTGCTCGCGCACCGGCTGACGCTGTTGAGCGTGCACGCGGGTGCCCTGGAGTTCCGGCCCGACGCCCCGCGCGAGGAGGTCGCGCGGGCGGCCGGCGTCATCCGGGAGAGCGCGCACGAGGCGCTGCAGGACCTGCGGGAGATCATCGGCGTACTGCGGGCCGGCGACTCCGACGACGCGGGCCGGCCGCAGCCGACGCTCGCGGCGCTCGACACCCTGGCCGCCGAGTCCCGGCAGGCCGGCACGAAGGTCACCCTGGACCGGCGGGTCACCGACCCGGCCGGCGCCCCCGCCTCCGTGGGCCGCACCGCCTACCGGATCGCCCAGGAGGGCCTGACCAACGCCCGCAAGCACGCCCCCGGCACGGAGGTCACCGTGTCGGTCACCGGCGGCCCGGGGGAGGGCCTCACCGTGACCGTGCGCAACCCCGCGCCGGAGGGGGACGTACCGCACGTGCCCGGCGCCGGGCAGGGTCTGATCGGTCTCACCGAGCGGGCGACCCTGGCGGGCGGCGCCCTGGAACACGGGCCCACGCCCGACGGCGGGTTCGAGATACGGGCACGGCTGCCGTGGGGCTGAACCGGGTTCGGCCGCTCCGTCTGTCCT
This sequence comes from Streptomyces sp. NPDC020731, assembly GCF_044334705.1. Lineage (NCBI taxonomy): Bacteria > Bacillati > Actinomycetota > Actinomycetes > Kitasatosporales > Streptomycetaceae > Streptomyces > Streptomyces sp. NPDC020731. The sequence goes on along the minus strand of NZ_JBIRTN010000028.1, from coordinate 37,185 downwards.
CGCTCCGCCCGGCCGTGATTACGTACGGCCCATGACTGCCATCAGAGTGCTCCTCGTCGACGACGATCCGCTGGTGCGGGCCGGGCTGTCCTTCATGATGGGCGGCGCGGACGACATCGAGATCGTCGGTGAGGCCGCCGACGGCGGCGAGGTCGAGGCGCTCGTCGACCGCACCCGGCCGGACGTCGTCCTCATGGACATCCGGATGCCGACGGTGGACGGCCTCACCGCCACCGAGTCGCTGCGCCGACGCGAGGACGCCCCGCAGGTCGTGGTGCTCACCACCTTCCACGCCGACGAGCAGGTGCTGCGCGCGCTCCGCGCGGGTGCCGCCGGGTTCGTCCTCAAGGACACCCCGCCCGCCGAGATCGTCGCCGCGGTGCGCCGGGTCGCGGCCGGTGATCCGGTGCTGTCGCCCACGGTCACCCGGCAGCTGATGGCACACGCGGCCGGCACCGCCGCCGACACGCGGCGCACGCGCGCGCGTGCGCGCGTCGCCGGCCTCAACGACCGTGAACGCGAGGTCGCCGTCGCGGTCGGCCGGGGCCTGGCCAACGCCGACATCGCCGCGGAGCTCTACATGAGCGTGGCCACCGTCAAGACCCACGTCTCCCGCGTCCTGGCCAAGCTCGGCCTCAACAACCGCGTGCAGATCGCCCTGCTGGCCCACGACGCCGGTCTCCTGGAGGAAACCGAGGGCCACTGAGCCCTCCCGTGCGTCAGGTGTACGCCGCCGTCGCCCCGCTCAGCAGCTCCGTCGGCCGGACCGGTCTGCGCTCCCGCCGGGACAGCTCGCACGCCTCCGCGATCAGCAGCGCCTGAAGGGCCTCCCGCCCGTCGCACGGGTTGGCCCGCTCGCCCCGCACCACCTCGACGAACGCGATCAGTTCGGCCTCGTAGGCGGGCCCGAACCGCTCCAGGAACCCGGTCCACGGCTTGTCCGCGGCCGGCGGCCCGGTCGGCTCGGTGGACGCGATCGGCGTACGGTCGTCCAGGCCGACGGCGATCTGGTCCCGTTCCCCGGCGAGCTCCATGCGGACGTCGTAGCCGGCGCCGTTCAGCCGGGTCGCCGTGACCGCGGCGAGCGTGCCGTCGTCGAGGGTGAGGAGCGCCGCGCCGGTGTCGACGTCGCCCGCCTCGCGGAACATCGCGGGCCCGGCGTCGGACCCGGCCGCGTAGACCTCCGTGACCTCCCGGCCGGTCACCCAGCGCAGCATGTCGAAGTCGTGGATCAGGGTGTCCCGGTACAGCCCGCCGGACTGCGGCAGGTACCCGGCCGGCGGCGGCTCCGCGTCACCGGCCATCGCCCGTACGGTGTGCAGCCGCCCGAGCCTGCCCGAGCGCACCGCCTCCCGCGCGCCCGTGTAACCGACGTCGAAACGGCGCTGGAACCCCATCTGCAGGACGGTCCCGGCCGTCTCGACCTCCGTGATCGCCTGTAACGTGCCCGCCAGGTCCAGGGCGATGGGCTTCTCGCAGAACACCGGCAGCCCCGCGCGTGCCGCCCGGCCGATCAGATCGGCGTGGGCGGACGTGGACGCCGTGATCACCACGGCGTCCACTCCCCAGGTGTAGATCTCGTCCACCCCGGGTGCCGCCGTCTCGCCGAGCCGGTGGGCGAGGGCCTGGGCCCGCGCCGGATCGACGTCCGTGAGGATCAGGGAGCCGACGTCGCGGTGTCTGCTGAGTGTGTGGGCGTGAATGGTGCCGATACGGCCCGTACCTATGACCCCGATGCGCATGGAAACAAAGTGGGGCCCGCGCCGCTCCCTGTCAATGCGCATGTCCGGACAACCGAACTACACAACTTCCCGTCAACAGCGCACGGGGCTACGCTCGGCCCGTGCCGAAACCAGAAGTGGACCCGACCGTACAGCTGGAGCTGAGCGTGGACCGCGGCTCCCCCGTGCCGTTGTACTTCCAGCTGTCCCAGCAGCTGGAGTCCGCCATCGAGCACGGCGTGCTGACCCCCGGCACCCTGCTGGGCAACGAGATCGAGCTCGCCGCGCGGCTCGGCCTGTCCCGCCCGACCGTCCGCCAGGCCATCCAGTCCCTCGTCGACAAGGGACTGCTGGTGCGCCGCCGCGGGGTCGGCACCCAGGTGGTGCACAGCCAGGTCAAGCGCCCCCTGGCGCTCAGCAGCCTCTACGACGACCTGGAGGCGGCCGGCCAGCGCCCCGCCACCAAGGTGCTGGTCAACACCGTCGTGGCGGCGTCCGCCGAGGTCGCGGCCGCGCTCGGCGTGGCCGAGGACAGCGAGGTGCACCGGATCGAACGGCTGCGGCTCACCCACGGGGAGCCGATGGCGTACCTGTGCAACTACCTGCCGCCCGGCCTGCTCGATCTCGGCACCGGGCAGCTGGAGGCCACCGGCCTGTACCGGCTGATGCGGGCCGCCGGGATCACCCTGCACAGCGCCCGCCAGACCATCGGTGCCCGTGCCGCCACCGCCGGCGAGGCCGAGCGGCTGGGCGAGGAGGCCGGCGCCCCGCTGCTCACCATGCAGCGCGTGACCTTCGACGACACCGGCCGCGCGGTGGAGTTCGGGACCCACACCTACCGGCCCTCCCGCTACTCGTTCGAGTTCCAGCTGCTTGTACGGTCCTGACAATCCGACGCGCCGTGCGCCCTGTGCCGTCATAATGTCAGGACAATGTGACCGGCTTTTGGTCCCCGCGCGGGGACACCCGGTGCCCGTGTTCAACAGTGGGGCGTTCGGGGCCGGTGTGATCACCGGCCCCTTGCATACGCAAGAGCATGGAAGGAAGGGCAAGTCCTCGGGTCACGGTTTCCGGCCCGGGCGGACGTCGCTCCGGCGGAGCGCCGGGTCTCCCGCTCACCGGACGCGGCGGTACCGGCGGCAAACGGGCGGTGGCCGCCCGCGCGGCGGCGACGGCCGGGGGAGGGCGGCGGTGAACACCCCGCCGGACCTTCGCGACGATCACCCACGCGGGAGACGGCGACGCCTTGCGGGACAACGTCCGCCTCCTCCGCGCCACGCACCGCAGCGCGCCCGACAGGGGTGCGGGGCCGTGCGGATGCGCCGCTCCACCGCGCGGGCGCGACCAGCCCCGGCGCACCCGCACCCGACAATGATCCGCACCACGCCCCCGGGATCTGTTCGGCACCCGGCGGAGCCGTGCGGCACAATCGCACACGATGAGCACCTACCGCGACTTCACCGCTCCCATCGGCTCCCGCAGCGCCCCGGTCCTGAGAACCGTCGGCACCCGGGAGCGCCGCTCCCACCTGACGGCGCCCCGTGTCCCGACGGTGGGCATCGACATCGGCGGCACCAAGGTCATGGCGGGCGTCGTCGACGCCGACGGCAACATCCTGGAGCGGCTGCGCACGGAGACCCCGGACAAGTCCAAGAGCCCCAAGGTCGTCGAGGACACCATCGTCGAACTGGTGCTGGACCTGTCCGACCGGCACGACGTGCACGCGGTCGGCATCGGCGCGGCCGGCTGGGTCGACGCCGACCGCAACCGCGTGCTGTTCGCCCCCCACCTGTCCTGGCGCAACGAACCGCTGCGCGACCGGATCGCCGGCCGCCTCGCCGTCCCCGTCCTGGTCGACAACGACGCCAACACCGCCGCCTGGGCCGAGTGGCGCTTCGGTGCCGGCCGCGGCGAGGACCACCTCGTCATGATCACGCTCGGCACCGGCATCGGCGGCGCGATCCTGGAGGACGGGCAGGTCAAGCGCGGCAAGTACGGGGTGGCCGGCGAGTTCGGCCACATGCAGGTCGTCCCCGGCGGCCACCGCTGCCCCTGCGGCAACCGCGGCTGCTGGGAGCAGTACAGCTCCGGCAACGCGCTGGTCCGCGAGGCCCGCGAGCTGGCCGCCGCCGACTCACCGGTCGCCTACGGGATCATCGAGCACGTCAAGGGCAACATCGCAGACATCAGCGGCCCCATGATCACCGAGCTGGCCCGCGAGGGCGACGCCATGTGCATCGAGCTGCTCCAGGACATCGGGCAGTGGCTCGGCGTCGGCATCGCCAACCTCGCCGCCGCCCTCGACCCCTCCTGCTTCGTCATCGGCGGTGGCGTCTCCGCCGCCGACGACCTGCTGATCGGTCCCGCGCGGGACGCCTTCAAGCGGCACCTCACCGGTCGGGGCTACCGTCCCGAGGCCCACATCGTCCGCGCCCAGCTCGGCCCCGAGGCCGGCATGGTCGGCGCCGCCGACCTCGCCCGGCTGGTCGCCCGCCGCTTCCGCCGCGCCAAGCGCCGCCGGGTCGAGCGGTACGAACGCTACGAGCGGTACGCGGAGGCCCGCCGTACCACCCAGGAGTCGCTGTGAGCGACGAGTTCCCCCAGCAGGCGGTTCTCCCGGGCGCGCCCCGCCCGGCCGAGGACCGGCGGCACATGATCCGCCGCAGGGCACTCACCCTGCTGATCATCGTGCTGCTCATCGGCATCCCGGCCGGGTATCTGGTGATCTCCGCGAACCAGAGCAGGGCCAGCGGCAAGGACAAGGAGGCGAAGTACTCCGCCACCGGCCTCACCGAGGGCTGGCCGTCGAAGGTGCAGCGCCGCCTCTACCAGGTGCCCGTACCGCACCCCGCCTGGTGGGTGGCCTCCTACGAGACCAACAACTGGAGGACCAGCCGCCTCTACGTCGAGTTCGAGACCACCGACGCGGGTCTGAGCGCCTTCCTCACCAGTCTGGGCGTGCAGCAGAACGACCTGGAGCAGGACGAGGTCACCATCGGCGAGCGCGACCGGGACATCACCGGCTGGACCTTCGACGGACCCGGCACCTGGTCCGGCCTCGTCCACGAGCAGAAGGACCCGGCGCCCACGCACGACGTCGTCGTCAACCACGACAAGCCGGGCTACCCGAGGGTGTACGTCGTCTCCCGCACCGTGCCCTGAGCCCGCCCGTCCCACCGGTCGCCGGGACCGATTGTCAGACCTCGCCCGTAGAGTCGGGGACGACTGATCCGACGGACGGGTGGGAGGTGACAGGACGTATGAGTGAGCGGACCGTGACGGCCGGGCGGGACACCGCCGGGCCCGGCGGCGCGGACGGGACGGACGTCCCCGTCCGGCTCGCGGCCGTCTTCCTCCCGGCGCCCCTCCCGCGCGAGGGACGCGTCGCCTTCTACGACCCGGAGGGCGGCTCCGACGGCGAAGGGCTGCCCGGATCCCCCGACGCCTCCGTACCCGCGCCGCGCACCGACCTCACCGTCGTCCGCCCGCACGGCACGGGGGTGCGGCGGCGGACGGCCCCGGCGTTCTCCCTCCCCGTCGACGAGGCCCTGCCGCTGCTGGTCCGTGCCCGGCACGATCCCGCGGCCCACCCCGCCACCGCCTGCTGGGGCGCCGCCGCCCTGCACGCCCTGCGGCTCACCGCCCGCGGCCGGCTGCTGCCCGGCCTGACCGCCACCGGCCACGACGCCTGGCGCGCCGGCCCGCTCGACCCCGACGACGTGGCGCACCTGCGCGCGGTGGCCGCCGCCCTGCCCCACGAGGGCCATGCCGTCCCGCTGCCCGGTCCCGGCCCCCTCCGGCTGCCCCGGCCGGAGGGGCTGGTGCGCGCCTTCCTGGACGCGGTCGCCGACACCCTGCCCCGCACCCCGGCCGCGCCGTACGCCTCGGGGCTGCCGTTCGCCGCGCGGAAGGCGCAGCGGCTGCCCGACGCCCACGACTGGGCCGCCGAGGTCGCCGCCGGCATGGACGCGGGCGTACGGATCTCGCTCCGCCTGGACCTGTCCGCGTACGACCTCTTCGACGCCGGTGAGGGAGCCGGCGGGGACGGAAGCACCGCGCGGAGCGCGGGAGCCGCGATCGTGCAGGTGCACAGCCTCGCCGACCCGACCCTGGTGGCCGACGCGACGGCCCTGTGGACGGGTGCGGCGGACAGCTCCTTCGGCCCCCGCGCGCGGGTGGACGCCGCCCTCGCGGTGCGTCGCGCGGCCCGCGTCTGGCCCCCGCTGGACCGGCTCTCCGACCAGGACGTGCCCGATGTGCTGGCCCTCTCCGAGGAGGAGCTGAACGAGCTGCTGGGCATGGCGGCCACCCGGCTCGCCGCGGCCGGGGTCGCCGTGCACTGGCCCCGGGACCTCGCCCAGGACCTGACCGTCACGGCGGTGGTCCGCCCCGCGCCCGGCTCGGCGACCGACGGCACCGGCTTCTTCGAGAGCGAGGACCTGCTGCGGTTCGGCTGGCAGCTCGCCCTCGGCGGCGACCCGCTCACCGAGGCCGAGATGGACACCCTGGCCGAGGCCCACCGTCCCGTCGTACGGCTGCGCGACCAGTGGGTGCTGGTCGACCCCGCCCTCGTCCGCAAGGCCCGCAAGCGGGACCTGGGGCTGCTCGACCCGGTCGACGCGCTGTCCGTCGCCCTCACCGGCCACGCGGAGGTCGACGGGGAGACGGTCGAGGCGGTGCCGGCCGGTGCCCTCGCCGCCCTCCGCGACCGCCTGACCGCCGGGGTACGGCCCGCGCAGCCGCCGCCCGGCCTCGACGCCACCCTGCGCGACTACCAGCTCCGGGGCCTGGCCTGGCTGGACCTCATGACCTCCCTCGGTCTCGGCGGCTGCCTCGCCGACGACATGGGCCTGGGCAAGACCGTCACCCTCATCGCGCTGCATCTGAAGCGGGCCCGCACCGAGCCGACCCTGGTGGTCTGCCCGGCCTCGCTGCTCGGCAACTGGCAGCGGGAGATCACCCGGTTCGCGCCCGGCGTCCCCGTGCGCCGCTTCCACGGCCCCGACCGTACCCTGGACGACCTCGACGGCGGCTTCGTCCTCACCACCTACGGCACCATGCGCTCCGCCGCCCCGGACCTGGCCGGGCGGACGTGGGGCATGGTCGTCGCCGACGAGGCACAGCACGTCAAGAACCCCCACTCCGCGACCGCGAAGGCACTGCGCACGATCCCGGCCCCCGCGCGGGTGGCGCTCACCGGCACCCCCGTGGAGAACAACCTCTCCGAGCTGTGGGCCCTCCTCGACTGGACGACCCCCGGACTCCTCGGCCCGCTGAAGTCCTTCCGCGCTCGGCACGCGCGCGCCGTGGAGACCGGCGAGGACGAGGAGGCCGTCGAGCGCCTCGCCCGCCTGGTCCGCCCCTTCCTCCTGCGGCGCAAGAAGTCCGACCCCGGCATCGTTCCCGAACTGCCGCCCAAGACCGAGACGGACCACCCCGTACCGCTCACCCGTGAACAGGCCGCGCTGTACGAGGCCGTGGTGCGCGAGTCGATGCACGCCATCGAGAGCGCGCAGGGCATGGGCCGGCGCGGACTGGTGCTGAAACTGCTGACCTCGCTCAAGCAGATCTGCGACCACCCGGCGCTCTATCTGAAGGAGGAGCACGCGCGCGCCGGAGGCGACCGGCTCGCGGCCCGTTCCGGCAAACTCGCCCTGTTGGACGAGCTGTTGGACACCCTGCTCGCCGAGGACGGCTCAGCCCTCGTCTTCACCCAGTACGTCGGGATGGCCCGCCTGATCACCGCGCACCTCGCCGAGCGCGCGGTTCCCGTCGACCTCCTCCACGGCGGTACGCCGGTGGCGGAGCGGGAGCGCATGGTGGACCGCTTCCAGAGCGGCGCGACCCCGGTCCTGGTGCTCTCCCTCAAGGCCGCCGGCACCGGCCTGAACCTCACCCGCGCGGGTCATGTCGTCCACTTCGACCGCTGGTGGAACCCCGCGGTGGAGGAGCAGGCCACCGACCGCGCGTACCGCATCGGCCAGACCCAGCCCGTCCAGGTCCACCGCCTCGTCACCGAGGGCACGGTCGAGGACCGTATCGCCGAGATGCTGGAGTCCAAGCGCGCCCTCGCCGACGCGATCCTGGGGTCCGGCGAGTCGGCCCTCACGGAGCTGTCCGACCGCGACCTGTCCGACCTGGTGTCCCTGCGGAGGCCGGCATGACCCCCCGCCCCTCCGACGAGGCCCGCGAGGCCCTGCGCGCGGCCCGCGCACGGACGACCCTCGAACCGACGGCCACGGACACGCTGGAGCACCGGCCCACTCCTGATCAGCCGACCGCCGGACAGTCCGACCGCCTCCGCCGGCCCGACGCCCGGGAACCACGCCCGGGTGACGTGGCCCGCGAGGCGCTGCGGCAGGCGATACGGGCCCGGCACGGTACGGCGGGGCCCGCCGACGCCGCAGACCCGGACCACGAGGACACCGACGCACCGGCAGCGCACCCTCCCGCGGAGGACGCGACGGCGGAGGACGTGGCAGCGGAGGACGAGGCACCCCGTGAAGAGCGGCCGCACGGCGACGGACCGCCCCCTGCCGACCCGTCGACCGGGGACACGGCGGCCGTCGGCGATGCCGCCGGACACCGCGTGACACCGCGCCCCGGGGACATCGCGCGGGAGGCGCTGCGCTCCGCGCGCGAGGAGGCGCTGCGGGCGCGCCCGGCGCCCGGCGACCGTGCGACGGGCACCGAGCCCGGTGAACGACACGCTCCGTCACCCCGGGTCCCGCGCACGACCCGCGGCGACCGGGCCGCCGACGCCCGGGTCCGTGAGCTACGGGAGTCGCTCACGGACGCCTTCCGCATGCCTGAACCGGATCCGGACACCGACGTCACCCCCGGCCCGCCCGGCACTCCGGCGTCCCCCGACAACTCGCGCTCGCACAGCGGCCCTTCGACCCCCGGAGCCCGAGACGGGGCCTCCGCGGGCGCCGCACCGCCCGCACCCGTCACCCCCCGCTCCATGGCCGCCCCCGCCCGCGACGGCGACCTGCGCCGCACCTTCCCGGCGTTCCCGCCCCGAGCCTCGGACCGCGAGGGCTTCGCCGAGACCTGGTGGGGTGACGCATGGGTCACGGCGCTGGAGGAGGGGGCGCTCGACGCCGCCCGACTCGCCCGCGGGCGCGGGTACGCCGAGCAGGGACATGTCGACGCCATCACCGTCACGCCGGGACTCGTGCTCGCGTATGTGCGGGGCAGCCGCCCGCGGCCGTACCGCGTGCAGGTGCGGCTGCGGACGTTCGCGGACGCCGACTGGGAGCGGTTCCTGGACGCCGCCGCCGACCGTCCCGGCCACATCGCGGCGCTGCTGGACAAGGAGATGCCCCAGTCCCTCGCCGACTGCGGGGTCCCGCTGCTGCCCGGTCCCGGCGACCTCGCCCCGCAGTGCAGCTGCCCCGATTCCGGCCACCCCTGCAAGCACGCCGCCGCCCTCTGCTACCAGACGGCCCGGCTGCTCGACGCCGACCCGTTCGTGCTGCTCCTGCTGCGCGGACGCGGTGAGCGCGAGGTGATCGACGCGCTGTCCCGGCTCAGCGCCGCCCGCGCGGCCCGCGCCGCCCAGGGGAAGGAACCGGAACCCCTGCCCGGCATCCGGGCAGCCGATGTCCTCGCCCGACGCGACCACGCCCTCCCCCCGCTCCCGGCCCCGCTGCCCCCGCCGCCGCACCCCGAGCAGCCGCCCGCGTATCCCGCGTCCCCGGGCGGACCGGACCCGTTCGCGCTGGACCAGCTGGCCACCGACGCCGCCGCCCGCGCGCACGCCCTGCTCACCACCGGCCGTGACCCGGTCGGCCGGCTCACCCTCTGGCAGGACGCGGTGCGGCTCGCCGCCGCCCGTCCCGGCTCCGGCCTGACCGCGGCGACGCGCGCGCTGTACTCCTCCCTCGCCAGAGCCGCCGGCCGCACCCCCGCCGAGCTGGCGCGCGCGGTCGCCGCCTGGCGCCAGGGCGGTCCTGCCGGCCTCTCCGTCCTCGAGGAGCCCTGGGACCCTCCGGCCGGCCGCTTCGACCGCGCCCGTCCGCTCCTCCTCGCCGCCGACCTCCCCGCCTTCCGCCCCTGGCACAACCACCTCACCCATCCCCGGGGCCACGTCCAGCTCCGCCTCGGCCGCGACCACCTCTGGTACGCCTACGAGTCCGAACCGGACCACGACGACTGGTGGCCCCGCGGCACCCCCGACCCGGACCCCGTGGGCGCCCTGACCGGTCTGGACACACCTCACGACCTGTGAACCGGCCTGCTGGTGCCGGGAGGTGCCGTGGCCGTCAACGAAAGCGCATCAGTCGCCCCGCGAGTCCGCACCGGGCGGTGCGGGCAGTTCGCCCGCGCGGGCGACCAACCCTCCGCACCCGCGAGGCCGGCCGTCGGACGCGGGGCGTCGCCGGAGGTGAAGCGACCCGAGGCTTTTGCGGGATCCTGTCAGTGGTGCCGTCCGTACACCCGGCGCCGGCGCACACGCCGCGATCGGGCGGTGGTGCCCGGACCGTGCCCGGACCGTGCACCACCGCACCGGCTTCACCGGGCGGAAGCCGCCACCTGCTTGCGCGCGGCAGCGATCTCCTTGCCGTGCTGCTCCTTGATGCCGGTCAACCGGCTCCTGTCATCGGCGATCTGCTCGTTCTGGATCGCGGACTCCACACCGAACCAGATCTTCACCAGATCCGTCTGCTTCTTGCAGTCGATGTCGTCGACCGCCAGAGCGATGGACTCCTGCGACGGCACCCCGTCGTCGGTGACACCCTGGTCCATCGCCTTGTACGGATCGGCAAGTCCCGGGTGTCCCTTGCCGTCCATGCACGAAGACCACGCGGCGACGGCCTTGACGACCTTGTCGTCCTTCATCGACTGCATCAGGCTGTCCCCGGCGAGCTGCGCCACGGTGATCGGGTCGGCCTCTTCCACACCGAGTTGGCCCTTGGACCAGCCGATGCAGCCGCCCGTCCTCAGCTTCTTCCCGTTGTACTCCGCCCGCGCCGGCTTCATGCCCTGGCCAGGGGCGGCGAACGGCTCTCCCGCCTTGGCTCCCTCGGGGGCCTTGACCGGTTCGGGCATGGTGTGGCCGGTCAGGACCTCGACCTCGACACCGGACAGATCACGCATGGTCTGCTCGGTGTGCTCCTGCAGCGCCGGGGGAGCTCGTAGCCGTACTTCCGTCCACCTCACCCGTGACCGCGACGGCCGAAGCCGGGCACGCGGTGCGCCCCCGGCCGGCGCGCGCCGGCCGGGGGCGCACCGCGTGCGACTGGTCCCCGTCGTCGTGTTCGCTCAGTGGTCGGAATAGGTCGCTCAGTGGTCGGAATAGCTGAAGTCGCCCACGGTCCAGGCGCTGACGTCCTCGATCGCCACCCGGTACATCCCGCCCGTCTCCGGGATCCCCACCGGGCCCTGCAGGATCCGGGCGACATGGAAGTGCAGATGGGCGGGCGGCTCGTCCTTCTTCACGGGGGTGCCGAAGACGGCGGAGAACTCGCCCAAGCGGGCGGAATCCGTCAGCACCTCCGACACCCTCTGCCTCCAGACCGCTTCGGGAGCCAGTCGACCGGTGATGACAGCACCACCGGTGACCACGGTCAAGGACATCTGATTGTTCTGCCCGGATTCCACCAGGGTGGCGATGTCAACTAGCAGCTCGTCAGGCTTCGGCATGAGGCAGAGTATATTTACCGGCCGTCCGGCTGCTTGCCCGGTATCGCCACCGGGCAGGACGAGCACTCACGGACTTGCCGCCGGAGGCTCGGCGGGTGCCCGAGGCGGCGCAGGCGAGGCGGTTGACCGTGCTCGGCCCGAGACTCCTGCCCACCCCTGCGCCCCGCCCCTCCACCCGCCGACCCGGCAGAGCCGCAGGGCTTGCCCAAGGGGACCGCGAGGACCACAGCCGACGCCTGGCGGCACGCTGCCGTGAGCCCGTGAGCCCGTGAGCCCGTGAGCCCGTGAGCCGTGAGCCCGTGTCCCGGCGGCCCACGGTCTGCTCGAGTCCGGGGGCCGTGGGACGAGGAAGCGGATCCTCGTCAGGGCGCTGACGCGGCAGCGGGAGCGTCGGCCTGCGGATCGCGGTACCTGCGTGCACGCTTCCACGAGTTGCTCGATCATCCCGGGATCGTCGGGGGCGGCGCAGGCCCTCGTGCCACGTCTGTCACCGGCAGACCTGCGGGGCGTCACGGCCGGAGACGTCCGTGCCGGCCCAGGCGGGTTTCCTCATCCTCGAGCGCGCGGAAATCTATGCCAGCCAGAGTAGACATTGGGTGGTGTTGTGGTTATGGTTTCTCTCGTAGCCGAGATCCGGAAAGGCCCGGCAGAGATGAACTGCCGGGCAGCAGTACACGCAGTTGCAGTGCGCAGGACGGTGCGGTGGTGGAGTTCCGAAGCCAGAGCGGTTGCAGGACGGTGACGGGACTGACGACCGGACCGGGTGGCCCGCAGTGATCAGGGGCTGCCGTGAGCAGTAGTTCCGTAAGTGCAGTTCGCAGTACCAGCAGTACCAGCAGTATCGGCAGTACGCAGTTCCCGTCAGTGAGTAGTTGATCAAGAGGGAAGAACGGAGGAGCCCCGCGCCATCAGGATCGCCCGGGAGGAAGTCCTGGACCCGGGTACCGCAGGACATCGATAGTGAGGTGGTCTCCGGTCGAGCAACCGCGATCCCCGCAAACCCGACAGCATTCAGGTCGGGGCTGCGAAAACAGAGGGCCGGCGCAGTATCAAGGCCGGCCGATGGTGTAGCAGTTCCTTCGGGGTCCTGGTGCCGTACGGCACCAGGACCCCTCCACGCGTTCCACAGAGAGGTGCAATGACCGCAGACGACTCGTACGGCCGTCTCGACGACGACGACTACCCCGCCTACACCATGGGCCGGGCCGCCGAAATGCTCGGCACCACCCAGGGCTTCCTCCGCGCCATCGGAGAAGCCCGCCTCATCACTCCACTCCGCTCCGCAGGCGGACACCGCCGCTACTCCCGCTACCAGCTGCGCCTCGCCGCCCGTGCCCGGGAACTCGTCGACCACGGCACCCCCATAGAGGCCGCCTGCCGCATCATCATCCTCGAAGACCAGCTCGAGGAAGCCCAGCGCATCAACGCCGAATACCGCCGTGCCGCCGAATCGGTGAACCCGACGGCAGCAGCATGAAATGAGCGTGCCCGTCCGCGTCGGCGGGCACCGCACGCACGGTCGCGGTGTGCGATGTGATCGTTTCCTGTGGTGACGCGGTGTGCGGGCGTGTAGCGTCTGCGTCAGCTGTCGTGGTTCGGAGTTCTCTCTTGCCCGCGCCTTTGGTGTGGGCGTTTTGCTGTGCTGTGCCGCAGGGACCAGGGCGATCACCTCCGCCTGCCACATGGAGTGGGAGGCGTTCATCGACCGGAAGGCATGAGACATGGCAACAGGTACTGTGAAGTGGTTCAACGCGGAGAAGGGCTTCGGCTTCATCGCCCAGGACGGCGGCGGCCCGGATGTCTTCGCGCACTACTCCGCGATCAACTCCTCGGGCTTCCGTGAGCTCCAGGAGGGCCAGGCCGTGACGTTCGACGTCACCCAGGGCCAGAAGGGCCCGCAGGCCGAGAACATCACCCCGGCCTGACCTCGCAGCCCTGCTCGAGGGATCGCGCACACTGCGTCCGGTGACCGCCTCCACCCGTGCGGGCCCTGCCGCCCACCCGGGCGGAGGCGCCCGCTCCCGGGCCGGGCGTGCACAGGATCAGGGGTCGTGCAGCAAAGGCTGCGCGGCCCCTGATCCGTTGAGGCGCGGGGCCAGGCCCGATCGGCGGCAGCGTCGACGGGGCTGGAGTCCGCACGGTGACGAACCGGCCCATGCCCGGCGACGCGGCCCCGGGGTTCTGGACCGGCCTCCCCTGACGCTGCCGGAGTGAGGCCTTTTAGCATGACGGCATCGCTACCGGTGAGGCCCAGTTGCCCGAGGGAGGACGAGAGGCTGTGTCCCGCGACGCCGCTGAAATCGAGTATGGTCACGTCGCCCCAGTGCGTGGAGAGCACCGTCCAATGCGTGGAGAGCACCGTGAAGACGAGCCACCCGGCGGATCACAAGGTGGCCACGCGGGGGAGGAGGCTCACTCGGTTGCCGCTCTGGTGGAGCGGGCGGCCGACCTGGCCGAACCGATCAAGCCGAGGTTGCGTGGCTGGCTCCATGCCGGAATGGTCCCCGCCGCACTGATCGCGGGCGTCGTACTCATCTGTCTGGCCCGTACTCCGCAGGCAGTCCTGGCCTGTGCCGTGTACGCGGTCACCGCCTGGCTGCTGTTCGCGACGAGCGCCATATACCACCGTGGCACCTGGGGACCGCTGGGCGAGGCTCTTCTGCGACGACTCGACCACGCCAACATCTTCCTGATCATCGCCGGCACCTGCACTCCCCTGGCCGTGCTCCTCCTCCCGCCGGAACAGCGGTCCGTGCTGCTGTGGATCGTATGGGCGGGCGCGTTGGCCGGCATCGTGTTCCGGGTCCTGTGGGTCGGAGCCCCGCGCTGGCTGTACACCCCGTGCTACCTGGCCCTGGGGTGGGCACCGGTGCGCTACCTGTCCGACTTCCTGCACACCGGCGGAGCGGCCGTGGTCGTCCTGATCGTTGTCGGCGGTCTCCTCTACAGCGCGGGCGCGGTCGTCTACGCCCTCCAGCGCCCCGACCCCTCACCCCGCTGGTTCGGTTACCACGAGGTCTTCCACGCGTTGACCGTGGCGGCCTTCACCGCGCACTACATCGCCATCTCCATGGCCGCCTACTGACCGCGACGGCTTTCGGGCCTGCGCCGCTCGGCACACACGGTGCCGTGTACCGGTCCGTGACGGGCCGGGCGGTCGTCGGGGCATCGCCCCGCGGAGAAGGACGAGACAGCGGCCTTCAGCCGACCTGCGACGGCGAACCGCTCGCGAAGGACGAGAAGGCGGTCCTCGCGCCTCCGGTCCTCGGGAGGTGTTCCCGAGGACCCATCATGTGGAGCGCGTCGCCACCCCGGTCTCCCCCCGGGCGGCTGCCGGCCCCCGTACCCGACGTCGACCCCCTGCGGGGCCGCGACCGGAACCGGGGGCCGCGCCGCCGGGCCGTGGCTCAGGCGTCGATGATGACAGGAATGATGAGGGGCTTGCGGCGGTGGGTGCGGAACGCCCAGTTCGCCACGGCGCGGGCAAGGAGCTGTTCGAGTTGGCGCGCGTCCCCGACGCCTTCCTTGGCCGCGGTGGCCAGGGTCTTCTCGATGACGGGGACGACCGATTCGAAGGTCGTGTCGTCGTGGACGAAGCCGCGGGCCAGGAAGTCGGGGGCCTCGGCGAGGGCGCCGGTGTCCGCGTCGACGATCGCCACCACCGTGACGACGCCTTCCTCCGCGAGGGTGAGGCGGTCCTTGAGGGAAGCTTCGGTGGCGCCACCGACTTCCATGCCGTCCACGTAGACGTTGCCCGCGGGGACCTTGCCGGTGATGGACGCGCGCCCGCCGACGAGGTCGACGACGACGCCGTCCTCGGCGATGACGACACGTTCGGGGGAGACACCGGTGCGGATGGCGAGGTCGCCGTTGGCCCGCAGGTGGCGCCATTCGCCGTGCACGGGCATGACGTTGCGGGGTTTGACGATGTTGTAGCAGTAGACGAGTTCGCCGGCGCTGGCGTGCCCCGAGACGTGCACCTTGGCGTTGCCCTTGTGGACCACGTGGGCGCCCCACCGGGTGAGTCCGTTGATCACCCGGTAGATGGCGTTCTCGTTGCCGGGGATGAGGGAGCTGGCGAGCAGGACGGTGTCGCCCTTGCCGATGCGGATCATGTGGTCGCGGTTGGCCATCCGGGACAGCGCGGCCATCGGTTCGCCCTGGGAACCGGTGCACACCAGGGTGACCTTGTGGTCCGGGAGCTTCTCCAGCTCCTTCGTGCTCACGACCAGACCGGACGGGACCTTCAGATAGCCCAGGTCACGGGCGATGCCCATGTTGCGGACCATCGACCGGCCGACGAAGGCGACCTTGCGGCCGTGCTGGTGGGCGGCGTCCAGGACCTGCTGGATGCGGTGCACATGGCTGGCGAAGCTGGAGACGATGACCCGGCGCGGCGCGGTGCGCATCACCTGCTCGATCGCCGGGTTCAGCTCACGCTCGGAGGTGGTGAACCCGGGCACCTCGGCGTTGGTGGAGTCGGTGAGGAACAGGTCCACGCCCTCCTCGCCGAGGCGGGCGAAGGCGCGCAGATCGGTGATGCGGTCGTCGAGAGGGAACTGGTCCATCTTGAAGTCGCCGGTGTGCAGCACCATCCCGGCGCCGGTGCGGATCGCGACCGCGAGGCTGTCCGGGATGGAGTGGTTGACCGCCACGAACTCGCAGTCGAAGGGCCCGAAGCTGCGCCGGTCGTCCTCGCGCACGCGCACCGTGCGCGGCCGGATGCCGTGTTCCTTGAGCTTGGCCTCCAGGAACGCCAGTGTCAGCTTGGAGCCGACGACGGGAATGTCGGACCGTTCGCGCAGCAGGTACGGCACGCCGCCGATGTGGTCCTCGTGTCCGTGGGTGAGTACGACGGCCACGATGTCGTCCAGCCGGTGCCGGATCGAGGTGAAGTCCGGCAGGATCACGTCCACACCGGGTTGGGTCTCCTCGGGGAACAGCACGCCGCAGTCGACGATGAGCAGTTTGCCGGCGTGCTCGAAAACGGTCATGTTGCGGCCGATCTCACCCAGGCCGCCCAGGGCGACGACCCGCAGCCCTCCTTCGGGAAGGGGCGGGGGGGATTTCAGCTCGGGGTGCGGATGACTCATACCCTGACGTTACCCGGAGAGCGGGCGGGGTGATCCACTGCCTGTGTGATCTCTCCTTCCCCGTGCCCCGACCACACGGCCTGTCCGACAGCTACGGCACCCACGACGCCGCTGATCCGCTGGGCCGGATCGGCCCGGTCGCCGTGACCGCACCGCCGCGGCTGAAGGAGGTGCCGACCGCCGGCGACGAGTGGACCCGGCTTCCACGCCGCCCTCGTGGAAGCCGCCGGCGCCATCAGCACACCGCACGAGGCGTGGGAGAAGAACGAGGCGACCACGCACCACATCGTGATGCTCCTGGACCGTACGAGCCCGTCGGCAGCATCGGCCCTGCCCCCGCCGGTCGGCATCTCCGCCGTGAACCCCCACGACAGCCAAACCCCGATCCCGCCGCCTGCGGCGCCGGGCCGCCTCCGCGGAGGAGAGCCCGGCAGCCTCCACGCCGAAGTGTTCCAGCGCCTCGGCGGAGGGAAGGGCGTACCAGGGCTGGATCCCCGTTTCCTCGGGCAGGTGCGCTGCCATTGGCCCATGCTGTCCCCACGGCGCCACCGGGCCAAGGGCGCCACACGGCCGCACGACGACCGTACCCTGCCGGCGGATGTGCGGCCCCCGCCACAAACCGTGACGGCAGCGGACGGGGATGCGGGGAGGAGCCCCGTACGGTCCCTGTCCCCGCTTGCCCCCGCTCGCGTCCACGTGTGGTGATCGCCAGGGAGGCGTTTCACCTGATCCTTCGTCCACCGGCACCTCGACCCGGCGGCCGCGTGCTCCGGGCGCCTGCACGTGTTCCGCTCCCGGCCGTCCACCTCGGTACGGGGACGCGGACGTCAGTGGTCGTACGACAGGCCGTGCCCGGAGCGGAAGAGGACCTCGGTCGGGTCGTCGGCCCGCTGGACGGGCACGGGCAGCTTGCCGCGTGGCTCGACCCGGCCGGCGATCACCCGGGCGGCGGCGCGCAGTTCGACCTCGGTCCAGCAGTAGGAGACCAGTGAGGCCGGGACGTCGCCGAGGTGGGCGATGTCGTAGGGGTTGCGCACCGCGAGGTGGACGACGGGGACGCCCGTCGCGAGCAGCCGGGACACCAGGGTGCGCTGGGCGCTGGTGGCGCCGACGTTGTCGGTGGTGACCACCACCGCGTCCCGTCCCCGTGCGGCGGCCACGGCCTCGTCGATCTTCGCCGCGTCGGGCGCCCGGCCGGTGGCGAGGTGGATGGTGTCGTAGCCCAGCTCGTCGAACGCCTCGGCCAGCTCGGGCACCGTGGTGCGGGTGTCGTCGGTCGGGAAGGCCGGGCTGGCGCCGACCACGAGCAGCTTCCTCTGCCCGCGGCGCAGTGGGAGCGCCTCGTCCTCGTTGACCAGCAGGGTGGTGGTGCGCTCGGCGATCCGGGCGGCGGCGCGCCGGTGCCTGCGGGCGCCGACGACCCGGTCGACCTCCTTCGGGGAGACGTAGGGGCTGCCGCTGAGCAGGCCGACCTTGTCCTTGACCCGCAGGATGCGCAGGACCGACTCGTCGAGCCGGTCCTCGGTGATCTCTCCGCTGCGGACGGCGGCCAGGACGCCGTTGTAGGCGACGTCGATGTCCGGCGGGAACAGCAGTTGGTCGGCGCCGGCCTTGAGGGCGAGGACGGGCACGCGGTCGTCGCCGTACTTGGTGCGCACACCCTGCATGTTGAGGGCGTCGGTGACGATCACGCCGTCGAAGCCGAGTTCGTCGCGCAGCACGCCCTGGAGGATCGTGGGCGACAGGGTGGCCGGTTCGTTGCTGGGATCGAGCGCGGGGACCTGGAGGTGCGCGGTCATGATCGAGTCGACGCCGGCGGCGATCGCGGCCTTGAAGGGCGGGGCGTCGATGCGGTCCCACTCCTCGCGGGTGTGGGTGATCACCGGCAGTCCGGTGTGGCTGTCCTCCCCGGTGTCCCCGTGGCCCGGGAAGTGCTTGGCGCAGGCCACGACGCCGACCTGCTGGTAA
Source organism: Streptomyces sp. NPDC020731 (assembly GCF_044334705.1). NCBI lineage: Bacteria > Bacillati > Actinomycetota > Actinomycetes > Kitasatosporales > Streptomycetaceae > Streptomyces > Streptomyces sp. NPDC020731. The sequence goes on along the minus strand of NZ_JBIRTN010000028.1, from coordinate 18,755 downwards.
CCCGTCACCTGGGCCGCCACCATGCGACCGACCTCGCGGGGGTCGGCGCCGAAGGAGCGGACGTTGATGATGGGGTTGGCCGGATTGACGTTGACGTCGGCGACCGGGGCGAAGTTCTGATGGATGCCCAGGGCGGCGAGTTCGGTGCCCGATATCCGTCCGGCGGTGCGTGCGTCGGAGGGTGAGCGGCCCGCGCCGAGCGCCATCGCGCCCGGCAGCTGGGTGGCGCCGCTGCCGATGCGGACGTTGACCCCGTGCTCCTGGTCGATGGAGATCAGGGACGGGACGGGGGTGGGCAGGGCGAGCGATGCCCGCTGCACGCCGTTCGTCAGGTCCGCGATCTGGCGGGGGTCCTGGATGTTGTTCGTCCAGCCGGAGAAGTAGATGACACCGCCGATGTGGTACTTGGCGATGAGCTCGGCCACGGTGCGGACGCCGAGTTCCCTGAGGTTGCGGTCCTGGTCGAACCGGCTGGGAGAAGTCGCCGACGCACCGTAGAAGTACGGCACGAACAGCTGGCCGATCTTCGCCTCGACGCTCATCCCGGAGATGGTTTTCTTGAGGCGGTTGTCGCGCTTGTGCGCGACCGCGGGGGTGGCCGTCAGGCCCACGACGCCCGTTGCGCTCGCAGCGGCCACCGTCGCGGAGGCGAGAACGGTTCGTCTGGACAGACTTCGGTCCTGCATGCGGACGTGCTCCTTCCAGCCTTGCCCAGCAAGGGAGTTGAAGGAAACGTGAAGTGCTCCGAACAGCGGGAAACGTAGCCCGCGGATCCTGGACGGGGCAAGAGGTCTAGACAAAATAGGTCCGGACGAAATGTGGGTGCCCTGAGCAGGGCTGACACGTGAAACACGTCGCTTCCCGTGATCCTTGGGACGCCCGGCCCGGTCTTTGACCTGTGCGGCGGGGTCGCGGGGCGGCTGACTCCCCGGGGCGTGTGCATGCCGTAGCGGGGTGTCGGCCGGGTGTCGTCGACCGCGACATGGCGGCGGCCGGGGGCGCCGCTCATGTCCCGGGGCCGTCCGGCCTCGCACTCACGCCGGGCTGGCGGCTCCGTGCCGTGCTCCCCCTGCGGCCCGGGGCCCCTTGCCCCTGGAGGACGACCGCGGGCCGGGGGACGCCGTAGTTCTTCCGGGACGCAGGACGGATCACCGTGATCTCGTGCGCCGGGGCCCTGTCGGCCTGCCGCCGCGCTTCGCGCGCCTGGCGCCCGGCCGCCCACGCGTAGTACGTGGACCGGGCCGTCCTCATGACCCTGCACAGCAGCGTGACCGGGCAGTTCGCCTTCTCCGCGTGACCGCCCCCGCGAGTGCCTGGGATTCCGCACCCCGGCCGAGAGTGTTGCCATGACCGGTTGAATCCAGGCTTCCCCGCCACACAGCCCTGCGCACCACCTGCGCCCTGCTGGCCGCCGGCCTGGCCCTCGGCCGGCTGTCGGACCGCCTCGGCCTCGCCAACCCCGTCGTCCGGGTGGCGGACAGAGCCGGAGCACACACCTCGCACCTGCTGTTCGTCCTCACAGCCGGCGCCCTGCTCGCCACACTGCGGATGGTCACCGTCCGTCGTCGCGGCCGCACGGCCCCGGAGGGTGCCGGCACGGTTCCCGAGTCCGCCGCCGACGCGGGAACGAGGATCCGGGCGTGAGAGGCCCGGCGCCCGCCCGCCGGGCCGTTCCCGGCCGAGGCGCAACGGCCCGGCGCATCCGAGGCAGGCTGCGGATACTCGCGGAGCGGTGAAGGAGCCGGGGGTGCGGCACATGCCTGCCGCGCCCCTGCCGCACGGATCGCCGCCGCGCCGGTCAGGGCACGGCGGCGATCCATGGACCGGCCTTCCGGTCAGCTGATGTTGCCGCCCCGGTTGAGCCAGCACCGGATGGCACCGCCGTCGTAGATCACGACGTAGTCGGCCTTGCCGTCCCGCTGACGTCACGGAAGGTCGACTTGGCGCCGGGGTAGCCGGTTTCGTTGACGAAGTAGAGATGTTCGGTGAAGCCACCGCCGCCGCCTCCCCCGTCGTTGAAGTACGCGTGCACGGCTCCGCTGTTGCCGACCATCAGGTAGTCGGCCTTGGCGTCCCCGTTGACGTCGGCGAGCCGGAGCTTGTCCCGGGAGCCGTAGGAGACACCAGGAGCCCAGTTGAGGTGTTCCTCCCAGTGGATGTTGGTCGCGCCGACGGTGTTGACGTAGGCGTGCACCGAACCGTTCTCGCCGGTGCGGAGGTAGTCGTCGCGGCCGTCTCCGTTGACGTCGGCGAAGCGTACGGCCTCCGGCCGCACTCCCTTGATGCCGGGTGCGACCACCCTGCCGTGGTTCCAGTCCCCGTCCGCGCTCTGGTACCACGCCTCGACGGAGCCGTTCTCGCCGAGCAGCAGGTAGTCGTCGACGCCGTTGCCGTCGAGGTCTGCGAACCTGACCCTGTCACCGGTGCCGGACTTGGGCCTGGGCGAGGGGACGAGCCCTCTATCGACCCAGTGCGGCTTGCCGGGCTCCCCCACGGTGTTGATGGCCACCCGCACCGATCCGTCATCGGTGACGCGCACGTGTGTTGGTCATCCGGGGAGTATGTCGATCCGGCTCGGCGTGCTCAACCGGGTTCTCCGGCAAGCTGCAGCCTCGTGAACGTGAACCTTGTCCCCGATGATCCCTGGGACCGGATGGCCCCGCTGCTGCCGGTGCGCCCACGGCGGCACCGCCATCCCGGACGGCTCCCGGTGCCGGACAGGGTCGCACTGGCGGGCATCGTTTACGTCCTGCGCAAGGGCGTGGCCTGGTGCAACGTGCCAAGAGAAGTAGTGGGCCGGTCCGGGGTGACGGCCTGGCGCGGACTGCGAGACTGGACCATGGCCGGAGTCCGGCCGCGCCTGCAGTCAGCCCTGCTGACCGGGATGCGTCGCGCCGACCTGCTGGAACTGGACGACTGCTCTATAGACGGGTCACATGTCCAGGCCCTCAAAGGGGGGATCACGTCGGCCCCTCTCCGGTGAGATGGTCGGGGGGGAATGCCCGCCGCCCCGGCGGACTGCCGGTCGCCTGTGCGGGCGGCGGGAGTCCTGGATCAGTAGCCGTAGATCATCTTGTAGGCGACCTCGGGGAGGAACTGGCCGGCCGTGGAGCCGGTTCCGGCACCGCAGTTGCCGTCGGACTCGCCCGGGGTCTTGATCCACAGGAGCATCTCGGCGCCTCCGCCCGTCCGGGTGGGCGTGCCGATGCGGCGGCCGGAGGGGTTGCACCACTGGCCGTTGGAGCTGTTGCCGTTGCGGCTGGTGTCCACGACGAACGGCTTGGTGTAGCCGTAGCGGGCGGCCAGTTCGTTGTTGACGGCGTTGCCGTAGGCGGTGTTCTCGGCGGTGGTGATGTAGTTGGAGACGTTGAGCGAGAAGCCGTGGGCCTGTCGGAGGCCGGCTTCGTGGAGGCGCCGGGCCATGGTCGCCGCGTCGGCCCAGCGCGGGTTGCCGGCGTCCATGTAGACCCAGGTGTTGGGGGCTTGGCGGTTGAACTCGGCGAGGGCACCGGTGAGCATGGCCTCGCGTTCGTCGATCTGGGCCTGGGTCATGCAGCCGTAGTCTCCGAGGGAGTCCGGTTCGAGGATGACGACGGCCGGGCGGGCCGCGATGCCTCCGGCGAACTGAGCGATCCAGTCGGCGTAGGCGGACGGCGAGGCGGCTCCGCCGGCGGAGTGCCCGCCGCAGTAGTCACGGTGGTAGATGTTGTAGGCGACGAGGACGGGCAGCTTGTCCCGGTAGTCCGCCGCTCCGACGTAGGCACCTGTTGCGGTGCCGATGGTGCCGCTCCAGGAGCCGAACCAGCGGGCCATCGGTGTGTTGGCGATGGAGGCGTTGATCGCGGCGGCCCGGCCGTCGCCGGGGTTGGCGGCCGCCCACCGCCTCGCGCTCGAGTCGGGGTCCACGTAGAACCCGTTGGTCATGGTGGTGGGGTCGGCCGCGTGGGCGGAGGGTGCGGCGGCGAACGCCAGCGGCAGAGCACAGAGCGCTGCCATCAGGGTGCGGAGTCTGCGGCTCAAGACAGTACCTCGATTTCAGAGGATGTGCGCTTTGGGAGCGCTCCCACTGGAAGCGGTCCCAATCGTGTGGGTGAGTGATTGAGCTGTCAATGGTCGGCACGACATTCGACTTTCACAGGGAGACGTAGGTCCTGTAGGCCACTGCACTGGAAGCGGTCCCATCTCATGCGTCCTTGAGCGCTCCCCGCCTGTGAAAGACTCACGAGTCATGGCAGAAGCAGCGCCGCGTCGGCATCCGACGCTCGACGAGGTGGCCGAACGCGCCGGTGTTTCCCGCTCCGTGGCCTCCCGCGCCCTCAACAACGCCCCGCACGTCAGCCGCGCCAAGCGCGAGGCTGTCGAACGGGCCGTGCGGCAACTCGGTTACGTACCCAATCCGACCGCCCGCGCGCTGGCCACCCGTCAGACGGGAGCGGCCGCCCTGGTCGTCTCGGGAGAGGATCCGTCGATCTTCGCCGATCCGTTCTTCGCCCGGGTGATCGTGGGGGCGTCGGCCGCCCTGGACGAGGCGGACCTGCATCTGATGCTGTGCCTGGCCGCTTCCGACCGGGGCCGCAAGCGGGTCGAGGAGCTCCTGCGGTCCAGGGGCGCGGACGGTGTGATGCTGATGGCGCTGCGCGAGGACGATCCGCTGACCCGGATGGCCGACGAGGCGCAGATGCCCGTCGTGTTCGGCGGGCGCCCGGTCGGTTCGGCTCCCCGGTGGTACGTGGACGTGGACAACGTCGGCGGAGCGCGCGAGGCGACCGAGCATCTGGTCTCACTCGGCCGGAGGCGCGTGGCCGTGATCTGCGGGCGTCTGGACACCGAGGCCGGGCGCGCCCGGTACCGCGGCTACCGGGACGCCATGCTGGGCGCCGGTCTCGATCCGTTCCCGCCGCTGGAGGGGGACTTCACGGAGCGCAGCGGAGCCGCCGCCATGGCCGCGCTGCTGGCGGAACACCCCGACGTGGACGGAGTGTTCGCCGCCAACGACAATATGGCGGCGGGAGCGCTGCGCACCGTGCGGGAGGCCGGCCGACGGGTCCCCGCCGACGTCGCCGTGGTCGGCTTCGACGACCTGACGGTCGCCCAGATCGCCGATCCGCCGCTCACCACCGTCCATCAGCCTGTAGAGGCTCTCGGACGGGAGATGGCGCGCATGCTCGTCGCGCTCGTCAACGGGCAGGACCCCACCCCACTGGTCCTCCCCACCCGCCTGGCCGTCCGGGCCAGCGCCTGACTCCTCACTGTCCGGGAGGGGCGGGCCCCGGTCCGAACGGGTTGCTCTCGGACGCGGCGCGGGGCGTCCAGGGAGCCGGCCAGGGTGGTCGAGGTCCAGCAGCGGAAGCGGCGACCGCCGCCCGATCCGATGGCTTGGGTGCTGGTTGCAGCCTGCCTCTTTTGCTGATGCCGGTCGCGGTGCCGGGTTCATCAGGACGGTCGCGGCCGGCACGCTCAGGACGGATGCCCGGCGAGGACCGAGCTGTTTCAGCGGGCTCATGGTTCTCCTGGTCGGGGCGGGGGCCGGGCGGTGCGGTCGATGGATCGGTTCAGGGTGTGGACACCTCGAACCGCGTGACGCGGACCGCGCCGCCGAGGGCCTGAGTGGCGTGGTTGAAGAGGGCGAACCGGTATCCCATGAAGAACCGCCAGTCGTTGCCCATGGAGAAGGCGGGTCCGAGACGGGTGAACGTGATGCCGTCGGTGCTGTAGGAGAAGGTTCCGGGGCGCGGTGCGCCAGGGCGGATGTCCGCGTTCGCGCGCAGCCGGATGCGGCCGCCGGAGACGGGCGCGCTCGCGATCTCGGTGCCGGTGCCGGTGGTGTTCCAGTTGCTGTCCATGGTCAGCCCGGTGACCATCACCACCCGTGTCGCACCGCCGTCGCGCTTGAGGCCGATCCAGGCGGAGGAGTCACGCAGCAGCGCGAGCCCGGCCCGGTCGCCGTCCCGCATCGCGGAGTGGTCGAGCTGGACCGTGGCGGTGGAGGTGGGGCCCTGGATGCGGTGCGTGAGGGTGTTGCGGGCCCAGTAGAGGTCGTGGGTGACGGTCGCGGTCCGCAGCGTCAGGCCGTTGCCGGCCGACCACTTGGTGTTGTCGGGGTTGTGGTTCCACTCCCATCTCGGTTTCAGGGTCGTACCGTCGAAGGTGTCGACGCCGGTCATCGGGGTGACCTGGCGGGGCGGAGTGGGTACGGCCGGACTGGGATACGTGGTGCCCCACGCGCCGTTGACGAGCTGTACGACGGGCCAGCCGTCCGCGGTCCAGGTGACCGGTGCCAGGGCGGGCATGCGGCCGCCGGGGTAGGCGTCGACGAAGGCCATGTAGTACCAGGCGCCGCTCTGCGTCCGCACCAGCCCGCCCTGGTGGGGTACGCCGCCGCCGGGGATCGGTCCGCGCAGCTCGAGGAGGACCTGCCGCATCGTGTACGGGCCGAAGGGGCCGCTCGAGGACCTGAGGATGTACTGGCCGTTCGCGGGGCGGGTCAGGAAGATGTAGTACTGCCCGTTGATCTTGTAGAACCGGGCGCCCTCCAAGGTGCCGACGCCGGACGGTGTCCTGAACACCTCCTGCGTACGGACCTGGTTGCGGCCGTCGGGCGAGAGCTGGGCCACGCTGATGGTGGTGTTGCCGTACGCCACGTAGAGGGTGTCGTCGGTGTCGACGAGCAGGCCGGCGTCGTAGTAGGGGGTGCTGATCGTCGTCAGCCTGTTCCACGGCCCCTCCACCGCGGTGGCGGTGTAGAGGTACGTCCGGGCGAAGTCGATCTGGCCGAGCCAGTAGAAGGTCCTGTTGCTGGGCCGGTAGGCCAGTGACGATGCCCAGATTCCTCTGACATAGCCGCGGGCGCCGTTCAGGTCGTACTTGGCGCCGAAGTCGAGAACGGGTACCGAATGGCCGGCGATCTCCCAGTTCACCAGGTCGTACGACCGCAGAACGGGCGCGCCCGGCGAGTAGTGCATCGTCGAGGCCGAGGCGTAGTAGGTGTCGCCGACGCGGATGATGTCGATGTCCGCGAAGTCCTGCCAGATCACCGGGTTCGTGTACTGCGCCGCGGTCGCGAGGGCGGGCCCGGCGGGGAGGAGGGCGCCGGCGGCCAGGCCGGTGGCGGCCGCGAGCGTGCGGCGACGAGTGAGAGGTTGATGCGGACATGACAAATCCATGAAGGTGTTCGCCTCGAGTTCATCGGTCGGAGTGGCTCTGTCGCGTTCGAGATGTCGAACGTGGTGCGACTTGTCGAGCACTCTGGATGATAGGAGGTTGACGTACCCCGTCAACCCTTCTCGCGTAAGTCGTGCGCCGCTTCGAAATGTTCGAAGCGGCTGGTGCGGAGCCGGTGCGCCTCAGCCTTGCTCCCTTGCTGATCACGCGACAAATCCTGTTCCTTCAGGAGGTGTTGACATGACCGGACGCCTCTCTAGTATCCGTGGGGCATCTGAAGTTTCCGAACGTCAATCGAAATTTCGAACTTCTCCTCTCCTCTCTCTTTCCTGCCGAAGGAGTTCCGGGTGCCCAGACGATCAGGCGGACGACTGCACCGCCTCCTCACGGCCGCCGCGCTGACGGTGACCGCGTCCGTGACGGCCTCAGCGCAGTCCACCGCCACGGCCGCGCCGGGCAGTCCGGCGCTCACCCCACCGCTGGGGTGGAACAGCTGGAACAGCTTCGGGTGCGGAATCACCGAGGCCCAGGTCCGCCAGGCCACCGACGCGATGGTGGCCTCGGGCATGCGGGACGCCGGCTACCGGTACGTGGTGGTCGACGACTGCTGGTTCGACCCGCAGCGTGACGCGCAGGGCAACCTGCGGGCCAACCCGACGAAGTTCCCGAGCGGGATGAAGGCCCTCGGGGACTACATCCACAGCAAGGGCCTGAAGTTCGGCATCTACCAGGTGCCGGGCGAGCGCACCTGCGCGCAGACCGTGGGCACTTACCCGGGCGCCACGGGCAGCAGGGGCCACGAGGTCCAGGACGCCGCCACGTTCGCCACATGGGGGGTCGACTACCTCAAGTACGACTGGTGTTCCTCGAGCGGCACACGTGACGAGCAGGTCGCGCGGTTCAAGCTGATGCGTGATGCCCTGCGCGCCACCGGTCGGCCGATCGTCTACAGCATCAACCCCAACAGCTTCCACGCCATCACGGGGTCCACGTACAACTGGGGCGAGGTCGCCGACCTGTGGCGGACGACCGAGGACCTGCTCGACATCTGGCAGAACGGCAACACCAACAGCTACCCGATGGGCGTCGGCAACGTCCTGGACGTCAATGCGCCGCTGGCCGCACAGTCCGGCCCGGGGCACTGGAACGACCCCGACATGCTGGTAGTCGGCCGCCCCGGCCTGCCGCTGACCGAGTCCCGCTCCCACTTCGCCCTGTGGGCGCTGATGAGTGCCCCGCTGATGGCCGGCAACGACATCCGCACGATGTCCGCCGACGTCAGCGCGATCCTGCGCAACCCGCGCCTGCTGGCGGTGAACCAGGACTCCCAGGGCGCGGGCGGACGCAGGGTGCGCGACGACGGCAACATCGAGGTGTTCGCCAAGCCTCTGGCGGACGGTTCGGTCGCGGTGGGGCTGTTCAACCGGGGCGAGAGCGCGGCGACGGTCACCACGACGGCCGCCCAGATCGGCCTGAGCGGAGGACCGTTCACCCTCACCGACCTGTGGACCGGCGGCACGTCGAGCACGTCCGGGCAGATCTCGGCGAGCGTCCCCGCGCACGGCGTCGCCGCGTACCGGGTGAGCGGCGGCAGCCCGCTGGCCGCCACCACCTCACGCCTGCGGGGCAACGCCTCCGGCCGCTGCGTGGACGTGGACAACGCCTCCACGGCCGCCGGCGCCGCGACTCTGCTGTGGGACTGCCACACGGCCGCCAACCAGCTGTGGACCACATGGGCGGGCGGCGAGATCCGCGTCTACGGCGACAAGTGCCTGGACGCCTACAACCAGGGCACCACGAACGGCACCCGTGTCATCACCTGGCCCTGCAACGGCCAGAACAACCAGAAGTGGACCGTCGGCTCCGACGGCTCGATCCGCAACGTCCGCTCCGGACTGTGCCTCGACGCCAACGGGGCCGGCACCGCCAACGGGACCCCGCTGGTGCTGTGGACCTGCAACGGCCAGGCCAACCAGAAGTGGACCCGCGCGTGAGCGACACGGCACTGGGGCATGGCCGGAGCGACAACACCCCGGCCACGGCCTCCCGCACGGCTGCCGCATCGGCCGGCACGGCCGCCCCCGGCTCCGGCTGCGGCGGGTCCCCGGGCGTCGGTGCATCGGCTTCCAGGCCGGCCACCCACACCGGCAACACCTCCCCGCCGAGCACCTGCACCCTGCACGGCACCGCCTGCGGCTGAGCGCCGTGCCCGCCCGGGAGATCTCCGGGCGGGCACGGTCCCGGCTCAGGACGTCGTGCCCGTCACCGTGGTTCCCGACGCGGTGAGGCAGTGCGTCGTCGAGCAGCCCGCGACCGTCGGCGTAGCGCTCCCACCGCACTCTTGATGCAAGGTGTCGGGACCTGAGGGGTCACTTCAGTCCGGGCTGTCTCCTTGGCGAAGGCCACACGAGGTGGCGTACATGGCGGATTCGCCGTCGCAGTTGCCGGTCCAGGCAGCGATCCGCTGGGCTGCCTCCCCGTCGTCCATGCCGTACTCGCTGCCGCGCGCCGGCATGGGTGTACTCCCGGAAAGACAGAGAGACGGGGGAAGGCGGCACCGGTGGACGGAGACGCGCGACCCTTGCCGTCCGGACGCTGTAGCGGGATGACCGCCGGTGCCGTTCTCAGGGTTGAGGAACTCAACCCCGCGACCTGAGGCCGACCCGCTCTCGTCCCCGGGTGGGACCCGCGGAGGGCGTAGTACTGCGGATTCAGTACCGCGCAGTGTCGGCAGCCGGACGACGACAGGACACCCCCCTCTTCAGGAGGCTGGAGGCACCTTCGAAACCCGGATGTGGAGACCTCCCCGTGGCTGCTTTTCTGTATCGAATGGGCCGCTTGGCCTTCAGGCGACGCTGGACCGTCGCCCTTGTCTGGGCCGCCGTGCTGGCCGCCGTAGGACTCGCCGGCATGACCGCGCCGGAGGCGGAGGAGGAACCCTTCTCCATGCCGGGGATCGAATCGCAGGAAGCCTTCGACCTGATGGAGGAGCGGTTCCCCGGCGCCGCCGCCGACGGCGCGACCGCCCGCGTCGTCTTCGTCTCGCCGAACGGCGAGAAGGTCACCGCCACCGAGAACAAGAAGGCCGTCGAGGCCGCGATAGCCGAACTCAGGGACGGCACGCAGGTCGCGAGCACCGTCGACCCGTACGAGTCCGGCGCGGTCAGCGAGGACGGCTCCACCGCGTACACGACCGTGACCTACAAGGTCGACGCCTCCGGACTCACCGACGCCAGCCGCAGCCACCTGGACGAGTCGCTCGAGCACGCCCGTGACTCCGGGCTCACCGTCGAGGCAGGCGGCGACGCCATGGAGGACACGGGCGGACCCAGCGGCACCGCCGAGGCGATCGGCATCGCCGTCGCCGCGGTCGTCCTGCTGATCACCTTCGGCTCACTGGCCGCCGCCGGACTCCCGCTGCTCACCGCGCTCATCGGCGTCGGCATCAGCCTGTTCGCCATCACGGCCCTGGCCGGTCCGCTGGGCCTGACCGACACCACCAGCACCCTGGCGATCATGCTGGGTCTGGCCGTCGGCATCGACTACGCCCTGTTCATCGTCTCCCGCTACCGCGAGGAGCGCGCCAAGGGGCGGGCGCCCCAGGAGGCCGTCGCCCTCGCCACCGGCACCGCGGGCTCCGCCGTGGTCTTCGCCGGGCTCACCGTCGTCATCGCGCTCGCCGGTCTCTCCGTCGTCGGCATCCCGATGCTGACCGAGATGGGCCTGGGCGCGGCGGGCGCGGTCGTCGTCGGCGTCCTCATCGCGCTGACCCTGGTCCCGGCCTTGCTCGGCTTCTGGCCCAACACCGTACTGACCCGCAAGGACCGCAAGGCCCGCCGAGCGGGCGGTACGCCGCAGGAGACGCGCAAGGTCAACGGCGGCACCCGCTGGGCGAGCTTCGTACTGCGCCGCCCGCTGCCCGTGCTGCTCGCCGCCGTCGCGGGCCTCGGCGCTCTGGCGCTGCCGATGACCGACCTCCAGCTCGGTATGCCCGGCGACGAGGCCAAGTCCACGGAGACCACCCAGCGGCGGGCCTACGATGCGCTCGCCGAGGGCTTCGGGCCTGGCTTCAATGGACCGCTGACCGTGGTCGTGGACGCCGAGGACGCCGACGACCCGAAGGCCGCGGCCGAGACCGTCTCCGAGCGAATCGGCGGCACCGAGGGCGTGGTGTCGGTGTCCCCGGCCCAGTTCAACGAATCCGGTGACACGGCCGTCTTCTCCGTCGTCCCCACCACCGCGCCGACCGACCAGGAGACCAAGGACCTGGTCAACACCGTCCGCGGCGACCGGCCCGGCATCGAGTCCGAGGCCGGGGCGACCTTCGAGGTCACCGGCACTACCGCGATGAACATCGACATCTCCGAGAAGGTGCAGTCCGCGCTGGTGCCGTACCTGCTCGTGGTGGTCGGGCTCGCCGTGATCCTGCTGCTGGTGGTCTTCCGCTCGATCCTGGTCCCGTTGAAGGCGGCCGCCGGCTTCCTGCTCTCGGTGCTCGCCTCGCTCGGCGCGGTGGTCGTGGTCTTCCAGCAGGGCCACGGCGCCGACCTGCTGGGCGTGGAGACCACCGGCCCCATCATGAGCCTGATGCCGATCTTCCTGGTGGGCATCGTCTTCGGCCTCGCCATGGACTACGAGGTCTTCCTGGTCTCGCGGATGCGCGAGGCGTACGTCCACGGCGAGCGGCCCGCCCAGGCCGTGACCTCCGGGTTCCAGCACAGCGCCCGGGTCGTCGTGGCCGCCGCACTGATCATGATCGCGGTGTTCTCCGGGTTCATCGGGGAGAGCGACGCCATGATCAAGATGATCGGCTTCGGCCTCGCCTCGGCCGTCCTGCTCGACGCCTTCGTGGTCCGGATGGCGATCGTCCCGGCCGTCCTCGCCCTGCTCGGCGAGCGGGCCTGGTGGCTGCCGAAGTGGCTGGACCGGATCCTGCCCCGGGTCGATGTGGAGGGCGAGGCGCTGACCCGCCCGACCGAGCCCGAGGCGGAACCGGCCGAGAAGGACCTCGCCCGCGCCTGACCGGGTGCGCAGGAGCCGCCCGGGGTCGTCCCAGCGACCCGGGCGGCTTCGCATCGTCCACCATGGATGCCAGTCCCCTCGTCGAGAGAGCCGACCATGAGCAGCAGCCTGGAGCGCTACACCGAGCGCGTGGAGCAGTACGCGTCGCGCTTCCCGCGCTTCCTGGACGTGATGGTGGTGCTGGCCCTCATCGGCTGTGCCTCCTTCGGCACCCAGCTCAGCCTCCCCGGCGTCAACAGCCCGGACGCGGGGAAGTCGCTGGAGGTCATGCTCGGCCTGTCCTGCTTCGTCCTGCTGAAGTACCGCACCCACACCCGCACGGTCGTGGTCGTGGTCGCCGGGGTCACCATCGCCGCGATCGCGCGCGGCTACCTGCTCACCCCGATGCTGCTGGCCCCGCTGCTCGCCGCGATGTACTGGCTGGCCGTCCTGTGCGACCGCCGGACCGTCCGCCTGTACGCGCTCGTCGTCACGGTGGCCCTGCTGACCGTGAACCTGTTCTCCGACGGCATGCGCGACCTCTCCCCGGTCCTGACCGTGATCGGCCCGGTGTTCTGGATGGCCCTGCCGCTCGTCGGCGGCAGCCTGGCCCGGCTGCGCGGCGACTACCTGGAAGCGGTCAAGGCCCGCGCCGAGCACGCCGAACGCACCCGGGAGGAGGAGGCCCGGCTGCGGGTCACCGAGGAGCGCATGCGCATCGCCCGCGAGCTGCACGACGTCGTAGCCCACCACCTGGCCCTCGCCAACGCCCAGGCCGGCACCGCCGCCCACCTCTCGCGCAGCGACCCCGAGCAGAGCCGGAAGATCCTCGACGACCTCACCGGCACCACCTCCTCGGCGCTGCGCGAGCTCAAGGCCACCCTGGGCCTGCTGCGCCAGGACGACCGGCCCAAGGGCGAGGGCCTGGAACCGGCGCCGGGGCTCGCCCGCCTTCCCGAGCTGATCGACTCCTACCGCTCGGCGGGCCTGGAAGTCGTCGTCCACCAGGAGGGCGTGCGCCGCCCGCTGACGCCGGGCGTGGACCTGACCGCGTACCGGATCGTGCAGGAAGCCCTCACCAACGTCGCCAAGCACGCCCCCGAACGCGCCGCCCACGTCAGCTTCACCTACGCCGACTCCCGGCTGCTCATCACCGTCAGCAACGACGGCCCGGCCACCGCCACCGCCGTCAACGGGACGTCCGGCGGCTTCGGGCTGCGGGGCATGCGGGAGCGCGCCCAGTCCATCGGTGGCGACCTGTGCGCGGGCCCCCGCCCCGAGGGTGGCTTCGAGGTCACCACCGCGCTGCCGCTGCAACCGGCCGCCGCCGTCGAAGGAGAGTCTCCATGACCGTGAAGGTGCTGCTCGCGGACGACCAGGCCCTGCTGCGGGCCACGTTCCGCATCCTGATCGACTCCTGTCCGGACATGGAGGTCGTCGGGGAGGCGTCCGACGGGGCGGAGGCACTGGAGCTGGCCCGTACCCGCCACCCGGACGTGGTGCTCATGGACATCCGCATGCCCGGGACGGACGGCCTGTCCGGTACCGCGGCGATCTGCGCCGATCCGGAGCTGGCGGCCACCCGCGTGCTGATCCTGACCACCTTCGAGACCGAGGACTACGTCGCCCAGGCGCTGAGAGCCGGGGCCAGCGGCTTCCTCGGCAAGGACGTCACCGCGGACGCCCTGCTGGCCGGCATCCGCACGGTGGCCTCCGGGGAGGCGCTGCTCTCCCCCGGCGCCACCCGCACCCTGATCACCCGCTTCCTCACCTCCCCGGCCTCCGGCACCCACCTGGTGCCCCCGGAACGGCTCGCCGATCTCACCGGACGGGAACGGCAAGTGATGGCGCTGGCGGCCGAGGGCAAGTCCAACGCGGAGATCGCCGAGCTGCTGGTGGTCAGCCCACTGACGGCACGGACGCACATCCACCGCGCGATGACGAAGCTCAACGCCCGCGACCGGGCACAGCTCGTCGTCATCGCGTACCAGACGGGCCTGGTCCAGGCGGGAGGGGCGAACGGGGCCCCCGCCGCGGTATAGGAATTCCAACGGAACGAAAACCGGCGCTGAGCCTCGGTCGACCCTGGTGGACGGCTGACGGATCGTCGGCGGCCGGACCTGTCTGAGGTCTTCCCGCAGATAGCTGTCAACGGCCACTTCGTTCGGTTCTGATCCACTTCTTGTGGTCCGGTGACGGGCAGTCACAGACTGCTGGAAGGGTGGCCGTTCGTGTGATTGCGACGTGCTCTCGACGGTCTTTGGCCATCTGTCATCCGTGGTGGTCGAGGAGGTTGTGGTGGACGATGCCGCACTGGCCTTCGCCGCGCGGACGGTGACCCGGGAGGCGGCCTGCCCAGGCTGTGGCAGGTGTCCGCACGCGTCCACGGCGGGTACCGGCGGCGCCTGGCCGACCTGGCCATCGCCGGTCGGAGGGTCGTGATCGACCTGGCGGTGCGGCGGTTCGGGTGCCGGGCGTCGGAGTGCGGACGCCGCACGTTCGTCGAGCAGGTGGAGGGGCTCACCGAGCCGAGCTGAGACCGCTGGTGCGCAGGGCGGTGGAGGTCGAGATCAGCTATCGGCGCATCACCGCCCTGTCATCTGTTCTCGGCCACGATCCGGTCATGGAGTCGCCCACTGGGTCCGCCGGAGGGAACAGGCCAGATGTCCTCATCGCCCCGCGAGGTCTTCAACCTGGTCAGACCAGTTTTCCGCGCCCCCGCGTTATTAGGGGCGTCCGTGAGACGTGAGAGGGTCTGGGGCGTGAGCGAGACACCACCCAACACCCTGCAATACCGCTTCGACGGGCCAGAAGACGCTCCGGTTCTGATCCTGGGCCCCTCCCTGGGCACCACATGGCACAGGTTGCAGAGACCGTCTATCGGCGTCCATGCCAATCCATGGTGTGCGCGTTGTAGCAGGTCAGGGCTTTGCGGTCCGGTGGCGTCGGCGTAGCTGGTGACAGACGCGTGACAGCGCCGGTGTAGATCGAGGCCCCGCCGGGGAGCATCCTTGGCGGGCCTCTGCCCGGAGCCACGAAACGAAGCCTCACAGGAGCGCTCCGGTGAGGCATCGCTGTGAAGTTCACTGTGCGTGCCCGCGTGACGCGTTCGACTCGTCATGCAGTTTGTCTTCCAGCGCTGCCCTCGGGGACGCTGCATTTGCGATCGCAGCCATGACGGACGACGTTCCGAGCGGTTGAACACCGAGGCGTCCTTTGCCGTCCTTTGTGGAGTCGGCCCCATCGAATACTCCTTCGGCTGAAGTAGTGCGCGCCGGCTCAACCGCGGCGGCGACCGCGGGCCAACGCCGCCCTGCACCGCATCGTCTTCACCGGGCGCGCCCCGACCTGCGCACCCAGGCGTACTACGAACGCCGCGCCCAGGAGGGCAAGAAGCGGGCGTCTTCGGGGATGCGTTCGTCGACGTCTTTAAGTCGCCCTTCGTCCGCGCCGGGGACCTGCACGACGCATTCACCGGCGAGAACGGCGGAGCCAGCGCCTTCGTCGACAAGTACCTCCCCGTCCGCCCCGCCTACCGCCTCCACCGCGCCGAATCCATGCTGCGCCAGCAGGGCTGCGACGCCCTCGCCGACCTGTACGCCGAAGCCGCCGAAGAACTGACCCAGCAGATCGCCCTCGTCGGAACCGGCGGCCTGACGGGATGGCGCAGAGCCGCGGTCGAGCCGGGCGGGGGACGTTACTACGGGGAACCGAGTTCGACGCACTTCGGACTCCCCGTCGTTCGGGTCGTCGGGGGTCAGTCCGCTGGGGTCGGTGAGCAGGGTGGGGGCGTTGTCGGCGTAGACGTAGGGCGATATGTACGGCGTGGTCTGGGCGCGGGTGGCCGGGTCGGGCCGGGTGAAGCGGCCGGTGGTGGTGTCGTACTGACGGGCGTGGAGGTCGGGATTGCCGGTGGTGGTTTCGTAGCGGGCGCCGGTGCAGGAGGGAGGGCTGGCGGGGGGCACCGCCGGTGACGGTGCCCAGGACCCGGGTGCCGAACGGGTTGTAGGCCCAGCGCTGGTAGAGGGTGCCGGTGCTGTTGGTGACGTCGACCGGTGAGCCCTGGGGGTCGTGGTGGTAGTAGAAGAGCGTGCCTGTGCCGATCTTGGCGTAGGTGGGCTGGCCGAGGGAGTCGTAGCGGAAGGACTGTTTGATGGTCCAGGCGCTGTCGTATTCGGTGGCCAGGACCGGCAGTGGGGCGTTGGGGTCCCACTGGGTGCAGTGGGTGACGGCGCCGTCCCTGAGGGTGGCGACCTGGTTGCCGTTGGCATCGTGGTCGTAGGTGTAGGCGGTGACGGCGGAGATATGCCCGGCCAGGTGTAGGTGTAGGTGTCGGCGCCCTTCTTGGGGTGTGACCCGGATACGCGTCAAAGGGGCAATGAGTTGATCTTGAAGCCGTGAGCGTCCGGCCCGTCACCCGTTCGGCTCAGCGTCGTTGGTGGTGATGTTTACCATCGTCTTGGGCCTGGGGTGGGTTGTGACCTCGATCGAGCGGACCGCGTATCCGTGGTTCAAGCGGCTGATCACCGCGCATGAGCTGCATCTGTTCTTCTCGCCGACTCGTGACGAGCTGGAGTGGGCGGCCGGGGCGACGGACGGGGATAAGCATCTGCTGGCCTTGCTGCTGATGCTGAAGTCGTATCAGCGCATGGGGTGCTTTTCGGCACTGGAGGACGTGCCGGAGCAGGTGGTGGAGTTCGTGCGGTGGCACACGCTCACGTCACTCCGCCCCGGTGGGCAGAACCCACGCCGAACCCTACGGTTCGCACGGGGTCGCCCAGCTGATCAGAGAGGCTGGCGAGGTGCCGCGAGTACGTCCCGGAGTACCTTCTCGAGCGTGACGCGGGCCAGTTCGTGTCTCAGGGTCTCCTCGATGTCCTGGTAGATGCCCCGCATTGCCGGCTGGATGCCGTGACCCACCACGCATCCCTGGTCCGGAGTGGTGCGGTGCATCGCGAACAGCGGGCCGGGTTCCACTGCCTCGTACACGTCGAGCAGGGTGATCGACCCCAGCTCGCGCGCCAGCGACCAGCCCGCGCCCGCGCCCCGCCGGGACTCCACGAGGCCGGCCCCGCGCAGCTCGCCGAGCAGCCGTCTGATCACCACGGGGTTGGTGTTCGCGCTGGCTGCGATCTGCTCGGAGGTGGCGACCTCATGGCCCTGGCGCTGGTAGAGACCGATCCAGGCCAGCGCATGGGCGGCAATGGTCAACCTGCTGTTGGCGCTCATGACCCTCCTCCGGTCGCAACGCTCCATGTTACGACAGCGCAGTCGCAACAGTGAAGGTTGCGACAATCTGACGTAACAACTATCATTACGACAGCCGGAAAGGGTCAATCAAAGACAAGCGCGGACCGTGAGCGTGTTGCGAACTCAAAGGAGAACAGGAATGGAAAGTAACGAAAAGACCATTCGCGAGGCTTACAGGCTCGCGGAAGGGAGCGTTCTCGACGGTGACGGTTTCCTGGCCTTGTTCACCGAGGACGGGTCGTTCAACGACATGTCGACCTCGCAGAGTTTCCGCGGAGAGCAGATTCCTCAGGTGATCGCGGGCCTCGCCCGCTCGTTCCCCGATGTACACCGTGAGCTGTTCGAGATACATGCGTTCGGTGATGTCGTCGCCGTCGAGTTGCGAATCCAGGGCACGCATCTCGGAGGGTTTCCGACTCCGGTCGGCGAGATCCCACCGACCGGGAACCGGATCGACGTGCCGGCGGCGGACCTCTGGTACCTCCGTGACGGAAAGATCGAAAGGTTCAATTGCTACAACTCGATGAGCGTGTGGCTTGATCAAATCGGGGTCCACCCTGACTTCAGGTCCGCAGTCGAAGCCACCGAGACAGCAGCCACGACGGCGTAACTCTGCCGGTCAGCGCCGAGTATGCGACAAGACACTCCCTTCTTCGGGCCGCATACCCGGCGCTGCTTCTTGAACAAAGTTGTTGTTCGCACCCAACTGCAGACACGACCCGGCAGGCCGACTCGTCGAGTATCAGCAGTCCTGGCCGGCAGGTAGGGCAACGACCCACATCGAGTGACGTTCTCCGGGCCCGCCTCCACGAGACACACGGCTGCGACGAGACCCCACCCCAAAGATCATCGAGGTACGCGGTGCCGGACTGCCCTTCCCCATGCCGCCAAGCCCTGCGCATCCGACGCTGACCGTGGACGAGTTCCACGCGTGCGCGGACCGTGGAGGGCTCGGCCTGCCATGAGTCCGTGACGATCACGAGAACCGGCGCGGAGGCCGGCGTAAGAGACGGCACCACCCGCGCCCCTTGCTCCGCCATTCCCGCCCCGCGTACGGCGGACCAGCCGGAGCCCACCCGGTACCTCGCGGTCCTCCGGTTCGAAGAGGGCGGCCCGGCCGTCACCGGCGAATGGACCGACGACGCTCCCGCCCTGCGCACGTACCGCGGCTGGGTCGGGCTGTACGGCAGCCAGGACAGCGTGGTCATCCGCCTCATCGAAGTCAGCGACGGCCGCGAACACGTACTCAGAGGGCGTTTGAAGTGGGCAACTTGCCGTTTACGTCCTAGTACGTTCCTCGCCAGGTGGGTGTCGTCTCGTCCGTTATGCGCCTGGTGAGGTTG